>JBASBO010000072.1:0-19084 GCA_049651165.1 Xanthobacteraceae bacterium
ACAGACCGCCGACTGGATCGTCGGCGCGCACGAGCCGCGGCTGCGCGGCGCGCAGTAGCGGCCGGGCCGGGACCTGCGGGCAGGGGCGGCGTCGATGCAACATTTGACGCCTTCGGCCGTTATTGTCGCCCGGTGTGGCCCGAATGACCTTGTGGGTGGGACCGCCCGGCCGCTAAAATGACCGGCAATCGCATGACCGATTCCGGTTGCCCTGATTTCGCCTGCCCATGAGGACCCGATGATCCCGAATTTGCTTGCCGCCCCGAACCTGTCCGCGCTGCGCCGCGCGGCGTTGCTGGCGGCAGTGGCCGTGCTGGCCGTTGGCGTCAGCGTGCCGCCGGCCGATGCCGCCCCGCGCAAGCGCGGCGAGCGCGGCTATACCCAGCGCGGGCCGAACGTGTCGTATCAGGCCGGGCCGCGCACCCGCATCTACGTCACCAAGCGCTCCTGGCTCGACGCCGGCACCGAGGTGCTGCCGGGCGAACGCAAGTTCATGGACTACGCGATCCCGCCGGGACAGTCGTTCGGCAACCAGAACCTCAACCGTCCGCTGGACCGCCAGCCGCTCAGCCCCGGCTACGATCTCGGCGGCTATCCGCAGCAGTTCCCGCTCTACTGAGCGGTTGAGCGATACGCGACTGAAACGAAAATGCCCCGCATCGCGGGGCATTTTTTGTGACGGTCAGCTTTTATCCGCGCCGCCAACCCCATTCCCGGCGTCGTCCTCGCGCAGGCGAGGACCCATACTCCGCAGCAGAGGTGATGCGGAAAGCGCCTGTTGTCCGCGCCTATGATAGTAATCAAGGCTATGGGTTATGGGTCCCTGCCTTCGCAGGGACGACGCCGTCATGACTTCAGCGAAAGCGCGTAACCTCAGCCGTGCAGCGCCTGCATTTCCTTGACGATGGCCTCGCCCATCTCGGCGGTGGAGACGATGGTCGCGCCCTCCGATTGCAGGTCGGCGGTGCGCAGGCCCTTGGCCAGCACGCTCGCAATGGCCTGATCGAGCTTGTCGGCAAGGTCGCCGCGATCGAACGAATAGCGCAGCGCCATGCCGAACGACGCCAGCATGGCGATCGGGTTGGCCTTGCCTTGCCCGGCGATATCCGGCGCGGAGCCGTGGACCGGCTCATACAGCGCCTTACGCGCGCCGGTCTTGGCGTCGGTCTCGCCGAGCGAGGCGGACGGCAGCATCCCGAGCGAGCCGGTGAGCATCGCCGCGATGTCCGACAGCATGTCGCCGAACAGGTTGTCGGTGACGATGACGTCGAACTGCTTGGGCCAGCGCACCAGTTGCATCCCGCCGGAATCGGCGAGCTGATGTTCGAGCGTCACGTCCTGGTATTCGCGCTGATGCACCTGCGCCACCACCTCTTTCCAGAGCACGCCCGACTTCATGACGTTGTTCTTTTCCATCGAGGTCAGCTTGTTGCGGCGCTTGCGCGCGAGGTCGAAGGCGACACGGGCGATGCGCTCGATCTCGTAGGTGTCGTAGACCTGGGTGTCGATGGCGCGCTTCTGGCCGTTGCCGAGGTCGGTGATGGTCTTGGGCTCGCCGAAATAGACGCCGCCGGTGAGTTCGCGCACGATCATGATGTCGAGACCCTCGACCACCTCCGGCTTGAGGCTGGAGGACTGCGCCAGCGCCGGATAGCAGATCGCCGGCCGCAGGTTGGCGAACAGCGCGAGGTCCTTGCGCAGCCGCAACAGCCCGGCCTCGGGGCGGACCTCGTATGGCACCTTGTCCCATTTCGGGCCGCCGACCGCGCCGAACAGCACCGCGTCGGCGGCCAGCGCCTTCGCCATGGTGGCGTCGGTGATGCTGACCTTGTCGGCGTCGTAGGACGCGCCGCCCACCAGCCCTTCCTCGGTCTCGAATTTGGCGATGCCCTGTGCGTCGAGCCAGCCGATCAGGCGCTTCACCTCGGCCATGACCTCGGGGCCGATGCCGTCGCCGGGGAGAAGGAGAAGCTTGTGGGTCGCCATGATTCGGTCTGCCTGATACGCGTTGCGGGAGGATTGGGAGAATGCGCGCTTGTGCTAAAGCCCCGTTGCGCAAATGGCAAGACGCCGTTGAACGTCGCGGGGTGTGCAAAGCGGCGGGACGCTGCCACAATGGAGCGACATCCGGAGCCGCCTGTGACCATCCCGAAATCCGATCTCACCCAGCCCGCTCATGTGGCGCGGCTCCTGCTCGTGCTGGCGCTGGCGCCGACGATCGGGCTCGGCATCGGCCGCTTCGTCTATTCGCTGGTGCTGCCGGACATGCGCGACTCGCTCGGCTGGTCCTATGCGGCGGCGGGCTTCATGAACACCATCAACGCCGCCGGCTATCTCGGCGGCGCGCTGATCGCGTCAAAGCTGTGCAAGCGCTTCGGTCTGTTCAGGGTGCTGCGCGACGGCACGCTGGCCTGCGTGGCGGCGCTGATCCTGTCGGGGCTGTCCGGCAATTTCGTCGTGCTGAGCTTCGCGCGGCTGTTGATCGGCGTCGGCGCGGCGGTGGCGTTCGTCTCCGGCGGCGCGATGGCGGCGACGCTGGTGCAATCGCAGCCGGCGCGCGCCAGCCTGCTGCTGAGCCTGTTCTATGCCGGGCCGGGACTCGGCATTCTCGTCTCGGGGGCGCTGGCGCCGTTCATGCTGGCGTATTTCGGCCCCGGCTCGTGGTGGCTGGTGTGGCTGGCGATGGCGGCGATCTCCAGCGCGATGATGGTGCTGCTGCTGCGCCACGCCGTCGATGCGCCCGCGCCGGCCGCCGACGCCGCGTCGGGGAAATTCACGATTCCACCGGTGGCGACCTATCTCGCCGGCTATTTCCTGTTCGGCGCCGGCTACATCGCCTACATGACCTTCATGATCGCCTTTGTCCGCGACGCCGGCGGCGGCGCGGCGGCGCAGAGCGCGTTCTGGTGCCTGATCGGCCTGAGCGCCTTCGCCTCGCCCTGGGTCTGGCGCGGCCTTTTGGCGCGCGGCCACAGCGGCGTCTCCACCGCCATCATCCTCGGCTTCAACGCCGTCGGCGCGGCGCTGCCGCTGTTCAGTCAGTCGCCGTGGATGCTGGCGCTGTCGGCGATCGTGTTCGGGGTGGCGTTCTTCGCGGTGGTGACGGCGACCACCGCCTATGTGCGGTTCAACTATCCGCCGGCGCTGTGGCCGGCGGCGATCGCGGCGTTGACCATTTCCTTCGGCATCGGCCAGACGCTGGGGCCGATCGCGACGGGATACATCACCGACGCCACCGGCAGCCTGTCGTCGGGGCTCGGCGTCTCGGCGGCGACGCTGGTGCTGGGCGCGGTGGCGATGGCGTTCCAGCGGCCGCTCAGGCAATCGTAGACGTAGAGCCTTTCGCTTTTTTTGGAAACGGCGAAAGACTCTACGTTTTTGTTTGACGCGTTTTCTTGACGCGAACCGGGTCCCACTTCGCTTGAAAACGCTATGGTTCGACCACCGCGCAGGCGATGCGGCCGCCGGCGTTGCCGGCCGGATCGGACTTGTAGTCGTCGACGGTGGCGTGGATCACCAGCGCGGTGCCGTCGGCCTTGAGCAGCGAGTTCGGCGCGCCCTTCGCCAGCGTCACCGCCGGGTTGAGGACTTCGAGCTTGAGTTCGCCGGAAGCCGGCACGTCGAGGTTCGGCATGTCGCCGGCATGGGGGCCGTCGCTCGCCATCATGCCGTGCTTCTTGTTCTGCGGGTTGAAGTGGCCGCCGGCGGTGGTGAACGGCGCTTCGCATTTGCCGACCGCGTGAACGTGGAAGGCATGGCCGCCCGGCGGCAGCCCTTTCAGCGTCAGCTTGATGAGGACGCCGTCATTGGCCTGCACGAGGTCGGCGTGGCCGACCTCGGCGCCGTCGGCGTTCTTGAAGGTGGCTTTGGCGGTTTCCGCCGAGGCGCTCGCCAGAGCGACGGTGGACATCAGTGCGGTCGCAAGCACGGTGCGCAGCAACATGGGACCTCCCTTACATATCGATCGCGGTGTCCGGACAGAACACGCCAGCACGCGGAGTTGTTCCGTCAGCGCATTGGCGTCACCGTAGCAGGATCGACGCGCGGTGGCTATCGGCCGCGCCGCACGGCCCGCGGGTCGGGCGTTTGTTGCGCGCCGGCGCGCGTTCTTGCTATTGGTGACGGATCATCTTCCGCCGCGAAGCGACGGCTCCCGCCATCCGGCGATCTCATCCAGCGACTTTGGACCGACGCATGACCAGCACCCCGAACGCCAACCTGTTTTCCCGCCTGTTCGACGGCCTCGACGATCCGTCGCGACTGGCGATCGAAACCGAGGACGGCCGGCGCATCAGCTATGGCGACCTGATCGCCCGCGCCGGGCGGATCGCCAACGCGCTGACGACGCGCGGCGTCAAGGTCGGCGACCGGGTCGCGGTGCAGGTCGAGAAGTCGGTGCAGAACCTGATCCTGTATCTCGCGGTGGTGCGCGCCGGCGCGATCTATCTGCCGCTCAACACCGCCTATACGCTGAACGAACTGGATTACTTCATCACCGACGCCGAGCCCTCGCTGGTGGTGTGCGATCCGGCCAAGGCCGAGGGGCTGCGCGCCATCGCCGCGAAGGTCGGGGCCAGGGTCGAGACCCTCGACGCGCACGGCAAGGGCTCGCTGAGCGACGCCGCCGACCGGGAGAAACCCGACTTCGCCACGGTGGTGCGCGGCAACGACGACCTCGCGGCGATCCTCTACACCTCCGGCACCACCGGCCGCTCCAAGGGGGCGATGCTGAGCCACGACAATCTGGCGTCGAACTCGCTGACGCTGGTGGATTACTGGCGCTTCACCGACAAGGACGTGCTGATCCACGCGCTGCCGATCTACCACACCCACGGGCTGTTCGTGGCCAGCAACGTCACGCTGTTCGCGCGCGCTTCGATGATCTTCCTGCCCAAGCTCGATCCCGAGCGGATCATCAAGCTGATGCCGCGCGCCACCGTGCTGATGGGGGTGCCGACCTTCTATACGCGCCTGCTGCAAAGCGAGAGCCTGACCAGGGAAGCGGCCAGCCACATGCGGCTGTTCATTTCCGGCTCCGCGCCGCTGCTCGCCGACACCCATCGCGAATGGTCGGCGCGCACCGGCCACGCCGTGCTGGAGCGCTACGGCATGACCGAGACCAACATGAACACCTCGAACCCCTATGACGGCGACCGGGTGCCCGGCGCGGTCGGCTTCCCGCTGCCGGGGGTGTCCGCCCGCGTGGTCGATCCCGAAACCGGCAAGCCGCTCGCGCCCGACGCCATCGGCATGATCGAGGTGAAGGGGCCGAACGTCTTCAAGGGTTACTGGCGGATGCCGGAGAAGACCAAATCGGAGTTTCGCGACGACGGCTTCTTCATCACCGGCGACCTCGGCAAGATCGACGCGCGCGGCTACGTCCATATCGTCGGGCGCGGCAAGGACCTGGTGATTTCCGGCGGCTTCAACGTCTATCCGAAGGAGATCGAGAGCGAGATCGACGCGCTCGACGGCGTGGTGGAATCGGCGGTGATCGGCCTGGCCCACGCCGATTTCGGCGAGGGGGTCACCGCCGTGGTGGTGCCGCAGCCGGGCGCGAGGCTCGACGAGGCATCGATCCTGCGCGCGCTCGACGGCCGCCTCGCCAAGTTCAAGATGCCCAAGCGCGTGCTGTTCGAGGACGACCTGCCGCGCAACACCATGGGCAAGGTGCAGAAGAACATCCTGCGCGACAAGTACAAGGACCTTTACGCGAAGTAAGTCGCTTCACACCACGTCGTCGGGCGCGAGGATGCAGTGCGCGGCGTCGGTCTCGATCTGGATGGTGGTGTGCCCGATGCCGAACCGCTCCCGCAAGGCGTGGGTCACGTCGATCAGGTAGGCGTCGCCGGGCGCGCCGGCCGGGATCACCAGATGGCAGGTCAGCGCCAGTTCGGTGGTGCTCATCGCCCAGATGTGGAGATCGTGCAGCGCCGCGACGCCGTCGCGGCTTTCGAGGAAGCCGCGCACCGCGGCCGGATCGACCCGGCGCGGCACCGCGTTGAGCGACATCGCCATGCTGTCGCGCAGCAGGCTCCAGGTGCCGGCGACGATCACCGCGGCGATGACGAGGCTGATGGCCGGATCGATCCAGGTCCAGCCGGTGGCGATGATGGCGAGCGCGCCCGCCACCACGCCGAGCGACACCGCGGCGTCGGCGGCCATATGCAGGTAAGCGCCGCGGATGTTGATGTCGCTGTGGCGGCCCGAGGCGAACAGCAGCGCGGTTGCGCCGTTGATGACGATGCCGATGGCGGCGACCACCAGCACCGTCATGCCGGCGACCGGCGCGGGATTGATGAGCCGCAGGATCGCCTCCCAGCCGATCGCGCCGACCGCCACCAGCAGGAACACCGCGTTGAACAGCGCCGCCAGGATCGACGAACTGCGCAGGCCGTAGGTGTAGCGCGCCGACGGCGGCCGCTTCGCCAGCACGATCGCGATCCACGCGACCACCAGCCCCAGCACGTCGGACAGATTGTGCCCGGCGTCGGCGACCAGCGACATCGAGTTGCTGAGGTAGCCGTAGATCGCCTCGACGATCACGAAGACGGTGTTGAGCCCGATGCCGATGGCGAAGGCCGCGCCGAACCGCGCCGGCGCGTGGGAATGGTGGTGATGATCGTGGCCGTGATGGTCATGGCCGTGCGGATGCGCGTGATCGGCGTGCGTCATGGGGCCTCGGGCGGCGGCGTCCCGCCGAGCATAGGCCGCATTGCCGGGCGAACACTATCACATGCGCCGGCCTGCCGGCCTGTCGTTTGAGCATGATCTTCTCCAAAAACCGGTGGCCACTTTTTGGGATCATGCCGTCAGAGCAGGCTGATGACGAAACGGCTGCCGATCACCATGAGATAGAGACCGAACGCGGTTTCCAGCGTTCGCTTCGACAGCCTGTGCGCCGCCCGGACGCCGAATGGCGTCACCAAAAGGCTGATCGGCATCACCAGCAGCACGCCGATCAGCGAGATATAGCCGAGCGCGAACGGAAGCTGGAGCGCGCTCACCTCGGGAAAGCGCGCGGCGGCGGGCCAGCCGGCATAGATGTAGCCGAGCGCGCCGGGGATCGAGATCAGAACCCCGAGGCCGGACGAGGTGGCGACCGCTTGATGGATCGGGCGGTTGTAAAATGTCATCAGCAGGTTCGAGAACAGCCCGCCGCCGATGCCCATCAGGCTCGACAGCAGGCCGACGCCGAGGCCGTACACCTTCATCAGCGGCCCGCGCGGCAGGTCGTCGCCGAGTCGCCACGTCTCGCGGGCGAACAGCAGCCGCACCGCCGCCGACCACGCCACCACCGCGAACACCACCTTGAACAGCCGCTCGGGCGCGTAGCGCGCGATGACGCTGCCGACGATGACGCCGACCAGCACCGGAACCGCCCAGCGCCGCAACACGTCCATGTCGACCGCGCCGCGCGCGCGATGCGCGCGATAGGAGCGGATCGAGGTCGGGATGATGATCGCCAGCGAGGTGCCGATGCACAGCGGCATCCGCACTTCGAGCGGAACACCCGCGATGCGGAAACACTCGTAGAACACCGGCACCAGCACCGCGCCGCCGCCGATGCCGAACAGGCCGGCGAGGAAACCGGCGGTGACGCCGCCGGCGACCAGCAGCAGCGCCAGTTCGATCACCTGGGTGTGGTCGAGTCCGGTGGTCAGCATGGCATCCCCGTTTTTGAGCGCTGTTCCCGTTGCGGGACAAATTCAAGTTTGCGACGGCGTCGTTCCGAGCGGCCCACTCGAAATGCAACGCGCGGAAATCCCGGCGTCGTCTCCGCGCAGGCGGGGACCCACACGCCGCAGCGCTTGTGATGACGGGCGCGCGTGGTGTCGTCAACTTGCTCGCGCGCGATATCACAACCAGCTCAGGGATTATGAGTCCCGGCCTTTGCGGGCCGACGATCTTCGTGCTGCGAATCCGTGCGCGAAGCGAGTTTTCCCGGTCAGGCTCCGAAATGGCGACGCGCTTGCATCGTCCTGGCCGCGACGCAACCGGAGGCAGGACGGAAACAGCGGCGATAAGGATTCGTTAAAGGAGTGAATTGATATTCAAGATCGGCGAATTGATCGTTGCGCTCAGTCTTTTGACCTCGTAAATAGAATTGCTCTACCCGATCTCTCCACGTCGGGCAGCGTCTCGCGCCTGCATCTGAAAACAGCCAAAGGCAGCCATGACCGCCAGGACCGACCGACCGCTTTCACCGCACCTTCAAACCTATCGCTGGACGCTGACGATGGCGATGTCCATCATCCATCGCGTGACCGGCGTCGCTCTCTATTTCGGCACCATTCTGCTGGCGTGGTGGCTGATGGCGGTGGCTTCCGGGCCGGGGGCCTATGCCATTTTCACCTCGTTCATCGAGAGCTGGATCGGCCGCCTGATCCTGCTCGGCTATACCTGGGCCTTGATGCACCATCTGGCCAGCGGCATCCGCCATTTCGTCTGGGACCTCGGCTACGGCTTCGGCCCGGCCGAGCGTGAGGGGCTGACCTGGGCCGCGCTGATCGGCGGCATCGTCCTCACCGTCCTGCTGTGGGTTCTGGCCTATGCGTTTGGAGGCGGCCGATGAGCAACGTTCCCTTTTCCGATCCATCGGTGAAGCGCACGGCGCTGAAGGGCGTGCGCGGCCTCGGCGCGTCCGGCACCAACGCCACCTCGGACTTCTGGTGGCAGCGGGTCACCGCCATCGGCATGTTGCTGCTGAGCGTCCCCGTCGCCATCATCGTCATGATGCTGCTCGGCCGCAATCAGGCCGGCGCCGGCCAGATCCTCGGCACGCCGCTGGTGGCGCTCATCATGCTTTTGTTCGTGGTCGCCAGCACCTGGCACATGAAGATCGGCATGCAGGTCGTCATCGAGGATTACATCCACGGCGAGAAGGTCAAGCTGGTCTCGATCCTCGCCAATAACTTCTTTTCGCTCGCCGTCGCGCTGGCGTCGGCTTACGCGATCTTCAAACTGTCATCCGGAGTGTAGCGCATGGCGGCTCAAGGCAACGGCAGCGGAGCGCCCGCCACCAACGGACGCGCCTATCCGCTGGAGGATCACACCTATGACGTCGTGGTGGTCGGCGCCGGCGGCGCGGGCCTGCGCGCCGTGGTGGGATGCAGCGAGGCGGGCTTGCGCACCGCCTGCATCACCAAGGTTTTTCCGACCCGCTCGCACACCGTCGCGGCGCAGGGCGGCATCTCGGCCTCGCTCGGCAACATGCACCCGGACGACTGGCGCTGGCACATGTACGACACCGTCAAGGGGTCGGACTGGCTCGGCGACCAGGATTCCATCGAATACATGGTGCGCCATGCGCCCAAGGCCGTGTACGAGCTGGAGCACTGGGGCGTGCCGTTCTCGCGCACCGAGGAAGGCAAGATCTATCAGCGGCCATTCGGCGGCATGACCATCGATTACGGCAAGGCCCAGGCGCAGCGCACCTGCGCCGCCGCCGACCGCACCGGCCACGCCATGCTGCACACCATGTACGGGCAGGCGTTGCGCCATTCGGCCGAGTTCTTCATCGAGTTCTTCGCCATCGACCTCATCATGGACGATCAGGGCGTGTGCCGCGGCGTCATCGCGCTCAAGCTCGACGACGGCACCCTGCATCGCTTCCGCGCCCAGACCACCATCCTCGCCACCGGCGGCTACGGCCGCGCCTATCAGTCCTGCACCTCGGCGCACACCTGCACCGGCGACGGCGGCGGCATGGCGCTGCGCGCCGGCGTCGCCTTGCAGGACATGGAGTTCGTCCAGTTCCATCCGACCGGCATCTACGGCTCCGGCTGCCTTGTCACCGAGGGCGCGCGCGGCGAGGGCGGCTATCTGGTCAATGCGGAGGGCGAGCGCTTCATGGAGCGCTACGCGCCCTCCGCCAAGGATCTCGCCTCGCGCGACGTGGTGTCGCGCGCGATGACCATCGAGATCCGCGAAGGCCGCGGCGTCGGCAAGAAAAAGGACCACATCTTCCTGCACCTCGATCACCTCGATCCCAAGGTGCTGCACGAGCGGCTGCCGGGCATCTCGGAATCCGCGCGCATCTTCGCCAACGTCGACGTGACGCGCGAGCCGATCCCGATGATCCCGACCGTCCACTACAACATGGGCGGCATCCCGACCAATTATCACGGCGAGGTCGTCACCAAGAAGAACGGCGACGACAACGCGGTGGTGCCCGGCCTGATGGCGGTGGGGGAAGCCGCCTGCGTCTCGGTGCACGGCGCCAACCGCCTCGGCTCCAACTCGCTGATCGACCTCGTGGTGTTCGGCCGCGCCGCCGCGCTGCGGCTGGCGGAGAAGCTCACCGCCGGCGCCGAGCAGCCCGACCTGCCGGCGGATTCCGCCGACCGGGCGCTGGGCCGCCTCGACCGCTTCCGCAACGCCCAGGGCGGCACGCCGACCGCGAAGCTGCGCGAGAACATGCAGCACGTCATGCAGAACAATTGCGCGGTGTTCCGCACCGGCGAGGTGCTTGAGGAAGGCCAGAAGAAGATCCACGAGGTTTTCGGCGGCATCGGCGACATCGCGGTGTTCGACCGCTCGCTGATCTGGAACACCGACCTGATGGAGACCCTGGAATACGACAACCTCATCGCGCAAGCGGTGGTGACGATGGATTCCGCCGCCAACCGCACCGAGAGCCGCGGCGCGCACGCGCGCGAGGACTATCCCAATCGCGACGACCAGAACTGGATGAAGCATACGCTGGCGTGGTTGAACGATCGCGGCGTCACCACGATCGACTATCGTCCGGTGCATGACTACACCATGACCAACGACGTTCAGTACATCCCGCCGAAGGCGCGTGTGTATTGAGGCGATGACGGCCATGCGCGAGCGGATCTCGCGCATCCATCCTGGCTGGACGATGGATTGCCGCCCTCGACGCGGCAATGGCAAGGCGAACGACAAGGGCAGGACCGATGGTTGAATTTGCGCTTCCGAAGAACTCCAAGATCACCGGCGGCAAGACCTGGCCGAAGCCGGAGGGCGCCACCGAGACGCGCGAGTTCCGCATCTATCGCTGGAGTCCGGACGACGACAAGAACCCCAGCGTCGATACCTATCACGTCGACATCAACGATTGCGGCCCGATGGTGCTCGACGGCCTGATCTGGATCAAGAACCACATCGACCCGACGCTGGCGTTCCGCCGCTCCTGCCGCGAAGGCGTGTGCGGCTCCTGCGCCATGAACGTCGACGGCCACAACTGCCTCGCCTGCACCACCTCGATGCACGACGTCGCCGAGGGCGCGGTGAAGATCAACCCGCTGCCGCACCAGCCGGTGGTCAAGGACCTGATCCCCGACCTCACCAACTTCTACGCGCAATACGCCTCGATCGAGCCGTGGCTGCACACCACCACGCCGACGCCGCAGAAGGAATGGAAGCAGAGCAAGGAGGACCGCGAGAAGCTCGACGGTCTCTACGAGTGCATCCTGTGCGCCTGCTGTTCGACCGCGTGCCCGAGCTACTGGTGGAATTCCGACCGCTATCTCGGCCCGGCGGCGCTGTTGCAGGCCAACCGCTGGGTGATGGACAGCCGCGACGAAGCCACCGGCGAGCGGCTCGATTTCGTCGAGGACGCCTTCCGGCTCTATCGCTGCCACACCATCATGAACTGCACCAAGGCGTGCCCGAAGGGGCTGAACCCGGCCAAGGCGATCGCCAACCTCAAGCTGAAGCTGGTTGAACGCCAGACCTGAGCGTCTGTCCGCCGGACCATGGCGTTTTCGAGCGGAGCGGATACCAGCCTGCGCCGGCTTCGGTCGGCGATGGCAGGCTCGTGTGAAGAAAACGCGTCAAAACGAAAGACTCCAGCCGCCGCCGTGCATCACGCGAGCCCGATTCAACGAGGTTGAATCGGGCTCGCGCCGTTTTCGACGCCCATGATTGTGCCCGGCCAGGCCGGGCGAGGCGCGCGGACGAGTTTCCCTCTGGCGCCACGCGGGGCAGGTTGTCCGGATCATCCTCGGATTGAGAAACGCCTACGCAGGATTACTATTTATTTACGGTAATCGGATAGGTTGAATTTCCGGTCGCCATTTCAGCGTCCGCCAGAATGAACGGATCAAAGAGCTTCAAACAAAACGCTTTGCAGAAGCGGGTCGATCCCGCCGGCGACGGCATCGCCGTCATTCAAGCGCGCTTATGAGCGCAAATGTGTCCATGCGTGTGTCCGGTACGGCCCACGCGGGTGTCCAGAGCATGATCTCCGAAAAGCGGGGCTGGTTTGCGCCGCGCGGCCCTTCGGGGCGGACACGATCACGCTCGATCAAAAATCAAAAAAGACGGGCGGGGAGTCCGATTCAACTGAGTTGAAACGGACTCTGCGTGGCTCGTCGCCACCCCTCCATATTCCACGCCTTCCGACCGACGTTTCAACCAGCGATCGATTTGTGCCCGACGAGCGGGCCGAGAGACATCAAGGGGATTGAACCTTGCGCAAGAATCTTCCGGTTACGGACACCGAATACGTACTGTCCGACGAAACGCTGATCGTTTCCAGGACCGATCTCAAGGGAAAGATCGCTTTCGTCAACGACGACTTCATCGATGCGGCGGCATTCACCGCCGACGAACTGATCGGGCAGCCCCACAACATCATCCGCCACCCGGATATTCCTCCGGAAGCCTTCGACGATCTCTGGAAGACGTTGAAGGCCGGCAAGCCTTGGATCGGCGCGGTCAAGAACCGCCGCAAGAACGGCGGGTTCTATTGGGTGCTGGCGACCGCCTCGCCGATCCGGCAGAACGGACAGGTGACGGGCTACACCTCGGTCCGGACCAAGCTGCCGGCGGATCAGCGCAAGCTGGCCGAGGAGGTTTATACGGCCATCTCCAACAAGAAGCCCCATCGTTACCGGATCGATGCCGGCATCATCCGCGAGCGCTCGGCGTTCGACCGCTTCGCGCCCTTCACGCGGACCATCAAGGCGCGGCTGACCACGCTGATCGCCTGCCAAACTGCGTTCCTGCTCGGCGTCGGCGCGCTCGGTTCGCTCGGTCTGAGCGGTCCGGCGGCGCTTGCTCCGGCGCTGCTTGCCGTTGCCGGCGTCCTCGCCGGCGGGTTGATCGGACACCGGATGCTTCGCGCGCTCCGCGAGCCGCTGCGGCACCTGAACGAGGTGATGACCAACCTCGTGCAGGACAAACTCGACAACCGGATCGAAATCCTGCGTGACGACGAGATCGGGGAGGCGCTGCGCAACCTGCAAATCGTGCAGACGCTGGTCCGTTTCGGCCGCGACGAGGTCAATGCCGCGCAGCGCAAGGCCGAGGCTCAGCGCAAGCGCGACCTGGCCGATTCCTTCGAGGCGGCGATCGGCGAGATCGTGCAGGCGGTGGCTTCGGCCTCCGGAGAACTGGAATCCGCCGCGGCGGGCCTGGCTTCGAACGCCAAGGAGGCCCAGGAGTTCGCGGCGCGCGTCGCCAACGGATCGGAGGAAACGTCGTCGAACGTCAGTTCGGTGGCGTCGGCCACCGAGGAGATCACGGCCTCGATCCAGGAAATCAGCCGGCGGGTGCAGGAGTCGGCGCAGATGGCCGGCGATGCCGTCAATCAGGTTCACTCCGCCACCAGCCGGGTCGGCGCGCTTTCGAGCGCCACCACCCGGATCGGCGATATCGTCGAGATCATCAACAGCATCGCCAGCCAGACCAATCTTCTGGCGCTCAACGCCACGATCGAGGCGGCAAGGGCGGGCGAGGCGGGCCGCGGATTCTCCGTTGTCGCTTCGGAGGTCAAGGCGCTCGCCGCGCAGACCGCCAAGGCGACCGGCGAAATCGGCCAGCAGATCGGCGACATTCAGGCCGCGACCCAGGAATCGGTGGCGGCGATCGATGAGATCCGGCTCTGCATCGACCGGCTGTCGTCGATCTCCTCAAGCATCGCCGCCGCGATCGAGGAGCAGGGGGCGACCACCCAGGAGGTTGCCCGGAACGTGCAGCACGCCGCGCTGGGAACGCAGGAGGTCTCGTCGAGCGTCGGAAACCTGCAACGTGGCGCCACGGAAACCGGGACCGCATCGTCGCAGGTGCTGTCCGCCGCCCAGACGCTGTCGCGCGACAGCAGCCGCCTGAAAGCGGAAGTCGGCAGATTTCTCGACACCATCCGCGCCGCATAGCGATTTTTCGCTCTCGACGGAAATGGTCGTCGTCGTGCATGGGGATGATCCGCGCAGCGATCGCGCTGCGCGGCCTGCTTGCCGGCAGGGGTTACTGCGAAATGTATCCAGAGAAGGCCGACAGGTGAGGTAATTCAGGATCGATGAACCGGCGACTAAGCCCGGAGGTTTAACGATCAAATAGTCAAGTCCATGATTTATAGTGCGTAATTTAACGTTCGACGTTCCTTGTTCAATCACCAAATCATATTACGTCAGTTTCGAACAAAAATTCTGGATACATAAATTGACTCTTGGATACATTTAGCTCAGGTTTCCTCCCCAACGTCGGGTTTGAGGTTGGGGAGGGGGCCGGTGAGCAGCAGTTCGGGGGCGCGTGGGCCGAAGCTGACGCAGACGGTGGCGGTTCTCGCCATGTGCGCGATTCTGATCGTGCTTTTCTCCATCTTCCTGAACGGCTTCATGACGCTGGGCAATCTGTTCGCCCTGGCGCGCAACGTCTCCATTCTTGGCATTCTGGCGCTCGGCATGGCCGTGGTGGTGATCGGCCGCGGGCTCGATCTCTCCCAGGTCGCCTCTTTCGCCGCGTCCACCGCCATCGCCATCATCCTGATGAACTCCGGCTACGCCACGCCGGTCGCGCTCCTGCTCGGGTTTGTGATGGCGGTCGGCATCGGTGTCCTCAACGGCTTCCTGATCGCGGTGATCGAGATGCCGGCGCTGCTCACCACGCTGGCGTCGAGCCTTGCGGTGCTCGGCATCGTCCGCACCGCCGCCGTGCAGCACTATGTCGTCTACCTGTCCAAGGGGCACGAGGAATTTCTCCAGCTCGGCGGCAATATCTGGGGCGGCGTGCCGATCTCGCTGCTGATCTTCGTGGCGACCGCGGTGGTGGTCCACCTGTTCCTGTCGCGCACGGTGGCCGGGCGTTTCATCTACGCGCACGGCGACAATCCCGACGCGGCGCGGCTGAGCGGACTGCCGACCCGCCCGCTGACCATGCTGGAATACGCGCTGTGCGCGGCCATCGGCTATATCGGCGGCGTCATGATGATCGCGCAGACCGCGCTGATGCATCTGCAAGTCGCGGAATCGACGCTGATCTTCGACGTCATCATGGTGGTCGTGCTGGGCGGCGTCAGTCTCGTCGGCGGCCGCGGCAACGTCATGAGCGTGGTCGCCGGCACGCTGCTGATCGGCGTGCTGCTGAACGGCATGACCATCATGGACATGGACGTGCAGACCCAGAACATCGTCAAGGGCATCGTGCTGCTGATCGCGATCGTGCTGGATTCGCGACTGTACCCGCGCGACGAGGAGACGTCCAAGCAAGGTGACTGAGAGCGCTTCATCCGCCGGCCGCGGCAAACGGCCGGACTGCAACAGGGAGGATAGACAATGAGGAAATCGATGAGACGGAACCTGCTGGCCGGCATCGGCCTTGCGGCCGCGGCCTGTCTGGTGGCGGCGTCCGCGTCGCAGGCGGCCGGACCGCGCGAGCAGTTGCGCGAGAGCTTCGACAAGGCGCTGAAGGGCAAGACGGTCGCCTGGTCGCCGGTGTGGCTCGGCGTTCTCGAGTCGCAGTGGACCGAGGAGATGAAGTCGCGCTTCGACGACTACGGCATCAAGCTGATCACCCGCGACCCCAACATGAAATCCGACGTGCAGTTGCAGACCATCAGCGACTACATCAACGAGAAGCCGGACGTCATCGTCGTCCAGAACCCCAACGTCACCCTGCTGGCGCGCGAGCTGAAGCGGGCGATGGACGCGGGCATCTACGTGGTTCAGGTCAACATGGCCTCCAACACGCTGACCGATGCCTATGTCGGCGTCGATGCCTGGGACCTGGGCCGCAAGCTGGCGCGCGAGGTGATCAGCGAGTGCGGCGGCGGCAAGGGATCGGGCAAGATCGCGATCCTCGAAGGCGAGGCCACGGCGGCCTATTCCCTCGACATGAAGAACGGCGCGATGGAGGTGTTCAAGACCGAGCCGTCGGTCAAGGTGGTGTCCTCGCAGCCTACGAGCTGGGACGCCAACAAGGCCGGCGACATCACCGCCACGGTGTTGCAGCAGAACCCGGATCTGTGCGCGATCCTGAGCGTCTGGGGGCCGCAGACCGCGGGCGCCGCGCAGGCGATCAAGGCCGCGGGCAAGGGTGACCAGGTGAAGGTCTTCGTCGCCAGCGACGGCCAGCCCGCCGACTGCGATCTGCTGGAGCAGGGCGCTTTCTATCGCAACCTGTCCTATCGCGCCGACGTCCAGGGCCAGACCATTGCCGACGCGGTGATCGCGCTGCTTCAGGGCGGCGACAAGCCGGGCAGCAAGAAGATCGCCTATTACTCCACCCCGGCCTGGGTGAAGTCGAAGGATGACCGGAAGTATTGCTTCTCGGTGACCAAGAAGTAACCGAGGCGCGACGTCACTGACGGCGGCCCGCGCCGGGCGCGGCGCGGGCCTGCCGATCCGATCGAAAGTTTCTCCAGCCGACTTGGTTTCTCAAGACCCCGGCCCCCTGCGGGCCGAAACCGGATTTGCGTCGATGAAAAGTTTGCAGCGATTCTGGCATCGCAACTCGCCTCAGCTCTTTCTCGGCGAACTGCTTGAGAAGCGGTGGATGGAGCCGATCATTCCATTCACGCTGACGATTCTGGTGTTCCTGGTGTTCGCGGTCTCGGTGCCGCGCTATCTCTCCGCCGGCAGCCTTCAGGAACTGATGCGCAATTTCGCCGAGCAGGGCATGGTCGCCGTGGCCATGGCCTTCTCGATCCTGTCGGGCGGCTTCGACCTGTCGGTCGGCGCCGTGTTCGCGATGGCGAACTTCCTGACGATCTATCTCTATCTCATTCTCGGGCTGCCGCTGCCGGTGACGGTCGTCCTCGTCATCCTGTTCGGCGCGGCGATGGGGTCGATCAACGGCGGCCTGATCGCCTACGGCAAGACCCGCCCGTTCCTCACCACGCTGGTCGTTCTCATCATCGTCCGTGCCGCCTACAACAAGATAACGATCGCCTACACCAACGAACTCGCCTCCATCGACATGGGCGGCGAGGTCTGGGATTTCATGGGATCGGGCCGCATTCTCGGCGTTCCGATCAACATGGTGGCGCTGATCGTGCTGGCGGTCGTCACCCACTTCTTCCTGACACGGGTGAAGCCGGGCGTTCACATCATGGCGGTGGGGTCGAGCCGCAAGGCGGCGCGCCACGCCGGCGTCAACGTCAAGCTGGTGCTGTTCTCCGCCTATGTCTATTCGGGGATGATCGCCTCGCTGGCGGGAATCTTCTATGCGGCGCGGCAGAACAGTTCGGGCACCGACACCGGCGTCGGCTGGGAAATCAACGCCTTCGCCGCGGTGGTGCTGGGCGGCATCAGCCTCGCCGGCGGGCGCGGCACCATCGCGCGCGCGGTGATGGGCGCGGCGATCATCTTCATGCTCATCAGCGGCATGGTGCGGCTCGGCATTTCCGGCAACCTGACCACGGCGATGATCGGCATCATCCTGCTGGTCGCGGTCGGCTTCAACGTGAAGTGGGTCAAGAACAAGGGCAAGGTGCTGCAAAAGGTCTATGTGACGCCGAGCTGGGTGGATTTCACCCCGCCGCCGTCGATCGCCCGCGACAGCGGCACGCCCTTCGCCGAGAACGACCGCCTCAAGAACGCCGAAGCCATCGCGCTCAACAAGATCGAAGGCCCCGAGGACATCATCCTCGACCGCAAGGACAACCTCTACACCGTCAACCGCAACGGCTCGATCATCCGTTTCCTCGCGCCCGACTACGAGGTGCGGGAGGAGTTCGCCCGCATCGGCGGCCGCCCGCTCGGGCTGGCCTTCGACAAGGACCAGAACCTTCTGGTGTGCATCGCCGGCATGGGCGTCTACGGCGTGCGGCCCGACCGCACCGTCTTCAAGGTGACCGACCGCACCACCCGCACCCGCACCCGCCTGAAGGACGACTCGCGCCTCTATCTCGCCGACGATCTCGACGTCGCCCCCGACGGCAAGATCTATTTCAGCGAAGCCTCGACCCGCTATGAGCTGACCGACTGGGCGCTTGACGGTTTCGAGGGGCGCGGCAACGGCCGCCTGATCTGCCACGATCCCGCGACCGGGACCACGCAGACGGTGCTCAAGAACCTGACCTTCCCCAACGGCATCTGCCTCTCGCACGATGGCCGCTCGGTGCTGTGGGCCAGCACCTGGCTGTGCCAGATCCATCGTTACTGGATCGCCGGACCGAAGGCGGGGACCAGCGAACTCCTGATCGACAACCTTCCGGGCTATTGCGACAACATCAACCGCGCCTCCGACGGAAAATACTGGCTGGCGATGGTCGGCCTGCGCACGCCGGTCTACGACCTGGCGATGCGCAACCCCAGCTTCCGCACCCGCATGGTCAAGCAGATTCCGCCGGACGAGTGGCTGTGTCCGGGCATCAACTACGGCTGCATCATCAAGTTCGACGACAACGGCGTGGTCAGCGAATCGCTGTGGGATCCGGGCGGCGAGTCGCACCCCACCATCACCTCGATCCGCGAGCACAAGGGCTATCTCTATATCGGCGGGCTGGAGAACAACCGCATCGGGCGGGTCCGGCTGCCGGACGCCGATCCGACGTGGGAAGCGCACAAGTCCTATTGGGGAGGCGCCTGAGCATGTCCCTGCTTGGCGACATCATCGATCGCGTGCTGTTTCCGAGCCGCGAGATTCACGTCATCCCGGTGCTCGACGGCGCGTTCTCGCCGAACAAGCGGCTCGATCAGGCGCGCCAGCTCGGCGGCGAGATCGCGCGGCCGGACGACATCGCCGCCGGCCCCGACGGCGCGCTCTATGTCTCGACCGGCAACGCCATCCTGCGCTGCACCGGCGCGGACTTCGAGACGCGCGCGACGTTCGCGACGCTGGGCGGCGCGGTCGGCGGTCTGGCGTTCGCGGCGGACGGACGGCTCCTGGCTTG
>JBASBO010000073.1:0-21268 GCA_049651165.1 Xanthobacteraceae bacterium
CCGCGGCAACGTCGCGCCGCAGCACTTCGCCGCGCGCGACCCGCTCGCCGCGATTGAAACCGGCGGCGGCGTGCATTCCGAGCAACTCGCACAGCGGCCGCCAGAACCAGTCTTCATGCGCGATCGACAGCGTCAGCAAACGGCCGTCCGCGCATTTGAAAACGCCATAGGCCGGCTCGGCCCCGATATCGGCGAGCGGCGCGCCGTTCATCACCGGCCCGAGCATCACCGACATCCACGAGACAAGGCCATCGGTCATCGAGACATCGACGTATTTTCCCTTGCCGGTGCGTCCCCGTTCCAGCAACGCCGCCAGCGTTCCGACCGCGGCGAACATGCCGGACGACAGATCGCCGACCGCGATGCCGCCCGGATCCTCCACCGAGCCCTGCTCGGCATGACGATACAGGAACCCGGCGAGCGCCTGATAGGAGATGTCGTGCGCGGGCCGGTCGCGATAAGGACCGTCCTGACCGAAGCCCGAGATCGAGACGTATACCAGCCGCGGATTGAGCGCCGCCATCGCCTCATAGCCGAAACCGAGGCGCGCCATGGTGCCGGGACGATAGCCTTCCATCAGCACATCGGCGGAGGCGACCAGCCGGCGCAGATCGCGTTTGCCCTCGCTGCTCTTGAGATCCAGAGCGACCGACTGCTTGCCCCGGTTGAGCGCGGCATGAAACGGCGGAAACTGCCGCGCCGGATCGCCGACGCCGGGGCGCTCGACCAGGATCACCTCAGCGCCGAGGTCGCTCAGCAACAGCGTCGCGTAAGGCCCCGGATACTGCTCGGCCAGACTGACCACGCGAATTCCGGCAAGGGGAAGGCTCATCTCGACACTCGTTCCTGCAGGTGCTGAACTTGCTTTCGCCTCGACAGTCTGTAACATAACCGATGAAATAATCAACTAACCGAGAAGTCAATTATCAGGAGGAGCGCTGTGGAATCGGTGATTTCTGAAATCCGCGACAACGCGATGTGGATCACGCTGAACCGGCCGGACGCGCTCAACGCCCTCACCCCGGCGGTGATATCCGGCATCAACGCCGCGCTCGACAAGGCCCAGCGATCGGACGTGCGCGCGGTGGTCCTGACCGGAACCGGGCGCGCGTTCTGCGCCGGCGCCGACCTGAAATTCGTGCGCGGAGAAGCGGGCGGCGACGAGACGGCGCTGAGCCGTTTTCTCGACACGGTTCTGCTCGTCATGAACCGGCTGGAGACATTTCCCATGCCGGTCATCGCGGCGCTGAACGGCCTGACGCTGGCGGGCGGCCTCGAACTGATGCTGTGCTGCGATCTCGTCGTCGCCGCGCGCTCGGCGAAGCTCGGCGACGCGCACGCCAATTACGGCCTGCTGCCCGGTGGCGGCAGCTCGGTGCGGCTACCGCGCAAGATCGGCCCGACGCGCGCGAAGTATCTGCTTTACACCGGCGCGTTCATGCCGGCCGAGCAGTTTGTCGCCGCCGGACTGGTCAACGAGGTGGTCGACGACGACGCATTGATCGCGGCGACCGAGGCGCTGGTCGCCAAGCTCGCGGACAAGAGCCCGCTGGTGCTTCGCCGCATGAAGGCGCTGGTCGACGATGGCCTCGAACAGCCGGCTGCGATAGCATTGCGGCAGGAATTGCTCGCAAGCGAGGTCCACGCCCACAGCCACGATCTGAAGGAGGGGCTTGCCGCCTTCGAGGAGAAGCGCAAACCACGCTTCACCGGCAAATAGATCGCACGGGCGGACGGAATAACGGGGAGACAGGTATGAGCCAGGACACGCGATTCACCCGCTTGCAGAAGCTGCAACATGAAGCCTACCAGCTTGCGCCCGCCATCCGCGAGATGTTCGATCGCGCCGGCATCGCGCCGGCCGATCTCAAGACCGTGGACGACCTGTCGCGGCTGCCGGTCCTCAAGAAGGAAACGCTGGTCGATCTGCAAGCGAAGCGGCCGCCGTTCGGCGGCTTCCTCGCGGCAAAGGACGAGGACATCGCCCGCATCTTCGTATCGCCCGGCCCGATCAACGAACCGCAACTGCGGCACGACCGCGACGGCCACGGCTTCGGCACGGCATTCGCCGCGGCCGGGCTCGGCCCCGGCGATCGCGTGCTCAACACCTGGTCCTATCATCTGGTGCCCGCCGGCCTGCTGCTCGACGAGGGCTTGCGCGCGGCCGGCGCGACGGTAATCCCGGCCGGCACCGGGGGGAGCGAATTGCAGGCCAAGCTGGTGATCGACCTCAATGTCACCTGCATCTGCGCCTCGACCGCGTTCTTCGTCACCCTCGCCGAAGCGGTGGAAGCGATGGGGCACGCGCTTCCCGGCGGCTGGAAGGTGAAATCGGCGCTGCTCGGCGGCGAGATGGGCGACTGGCTCGGCAAACGCCGGCGGCTGGAGGCCAGATACGGCATCCGCACCTTCGCGGTCTATGCGACCGCGGACTTCGGCGTGATCGGTTTCGAGAACGGCGCGCAGGATGGCGGCTACGATATCCATCAGGACCGCATCGTGCAGATCTGCGACCCGGTG
This sequence comes from Xanthobacteraceae bacterium, assembly GCA_049651165.1. Lineage (GTDB taxonomy): Bacteria > Pseudomonadota > Alphaproteobacteria > Rhizobiales > Xanthobacteraceae > 62-47. The sequence goes on from JBASBO010000073.1 coordinate 2,521, forward strand.
ACAGGCGCGCCGCTGCCCGAAGGCGAGCCGGGCGAGATCGTCGTCACCACGCTGACGCCGGGATGGCCGCTGATCCGCTTCGGCACCGGCGACGTCGCCGCGGCGACGGCGACCCATGCCGACGGCACGGTGCGGCGCATCGGCATGTTGCAGGGGCGCGTCGGCCAGGCGGTGAAGGCACGCGAGATTTTCATCTATCCGCGCCAGCTCGAAGACCTCGCCATCGTCATTCCCGGCATCGGCCGGGCGCAGGCCATCGTTGCGCGGCCCGAGCAGCGCGAGGAGATCACGCTGCGTCTGTCGCTGTTGCCGGACGCGGATCGCGACGCAGTGCTGGCGGCGGCGCCGGCGCGCTTCACCACGCTGTCGCGGCTGAAGGCCGACCGGATCGAGGTGGTGACCGCCGAGGAGCTTGCGGCCGACGCGCCCTTCGTGGTCGATCGCAAGGACGGTTGAGGCGCATCCCATCGCGTTTTCCATTTCGACGGAAACGCCATGAGGCGTCGTTGCCGGGCTTGACCCGGCAATCCGTCATTTTCAAAAAGATGGATGCGCGGATCAAGTCCGCGCATGACGCCGAATGATTCCATCAAAAACGGAAAGACCCTAGCCAAGCCAGCGCTTGCGACGCCGGTAGTGCTTGATGTCGCGGTAGCTCTTGCGCTCGCCTTCAAGATCGAGCCCGAGATAGAACTCCCGCACGTCCTCGTTGTTGCGCAGGTCCTCGGCCGCGCCTTCAAGGACGATGCGCCCGTTTTCCATGACATAGCCGTAGTCGGCGATATCGAGCGCGACGCGGGTGTTCTGTTCGACGATCAACAGCGTGGTGCCGCCCGCCTTGAGATCTTTCAGCAGCGCGAAGACTTCGTCGATCATCAGCGGCGCAAGGCCGAGCGACGGCTCGTCGATCATGATGAGCCGGGGATTGGCCATCATGGCGCGGCCGATCACCACCATCTGCTGCTCACCGCCGGACAGATAGCCGGTGATGCGGTCCTTGAGCGCCGCGAGGCGGCGAATGCGATCGTAGACTTCGTCGAGACGCTTGCGCACTTCGCGGCCCGATTTCTCCATATGGCCGCCGACGAACAGGTTCTGCTCCACCGTGAGGTGACGAAGCACGCGGCGGCCCTCCATGACGTGGATGATGCCGCTGCGAACCACGTCGGCGGGATCGGCCTTGTCGAGCCGCTGGCCGTTGAAGGCGATGGTGCCAGAGGTCACCCGCCCGTCCTCGGTGCGGATCACGCCGGAAATCGCTTTCAGCGTCGTCGATTTGCCGGCGCCGTTGCCGCCGAGCAGCGCCACGCACTTGCCGTCGGGCACCGCAAGCGAGATGCCCTTCACCGCCAGAATGACGTCGCTGTAGATGACTTCAACGTTGTTCAGTTCAAGCAAGACGCGCGCCTCCCGAGAGACTCCGGCCGGGTCAGGACAACCCGGCCGGACAGCCTTCCTTCACCACTTGTTGAGCGTCGGCACCGGGACGTTCGAGGCGGCCTCCGCGTACTTGCCGTCCTTGACGGTGGCGATGGTGACCACCAGACCCTTGGGCGGGAACGGCGCTTCGTTGGAGAACTGGATGTTGCCGAGAATCCCGAAGGTTTCCGCGGCGGTTATCGGCGTCGAGATCAGCGCCTCGCGCAGGGCCTCGCCGGTGATCTTGTCCGGACCGACCTTCTTGGCCGCGGCTTCGATCGCCCGCATCGTAATCAGCGCCTGACCAAGACCCTGGACCGCCGACACCGTCCACTTGGCTTTCAGGTTGTACTTGCTTTGCAGCATCTCGAAGAACTCGCGGCCCGGCGTCTTGGCGTCGGTCGGCGCGGCCATCGCATAGACCTCGTAATCGCCTTCCATCTGCTTGAGATCGCCGATGGCGCGACCGGATTCCGCCACGCCGTTGTGCGAGCTCATCATGATCGGCACCTGCTTGCCGAGCGATTGCAGGGCGCGCTTGGTGGCGACCACCGCCGCCGTATTGGTCATGACCATGATCGCCTCGGCGCCCTTGCGGGTGATGCGGTTCACCTGGGTTGTCAGGTCGGTGGGCTGAACTTCGGTGAAGATGACCTCGACGACCTCGACCTTGTCGGGATTGTCCGCCGCGTAACGCTGCACGCCCTTGTGCTGGTCGACATAGGCGGGCGAGGCTTCGGACGAAATGATCGCCACCTTCAGCGGCCCGGTGCCGCCGCGCTTCTCGCGCAGCCAGTTGAAGAACGCCGCGGCCTCATGGCTGTAGGTCGGGCGCTGGTTGAAGATCCACGGGTCCGGCTTCCAGGCGAAGCCGTAAGCCGCCGTGGACATCACCATCGGAATTTTGTCGGACGGCAGCCGGCCCTGAAGCGCCGCGACGTCGGGTCCGCCGACACCGAGCACGACGATCGGATTAAGCTCTGCCTTGACGCCGGGCCACAGGCTCGCCGCCTGCGCGGCGTCGTAGCGGTGATCGTAATCCTTGATGTTGAGCTTGAGCCCGATCTTGCTGCCGACCTCGGCGTTCCACCAGTCGAGCACCGGCCGGCGCGCGCCGATCAGGTCTTTCATCACGTCGGCGTAGGGACCGGTGAAGTCCGCGAACGACGCGATATTGTAGGTCGTCTCGGCCTTGGCCGGCATCGCCGCCGTCAATAGGCCGAGCGCCGCCGCCATACCCGCCGTCTTGATCTGTTTCAGGATCGTCATGTTTCAGTCCTCCCATTAACATCCGCAAGGTTTCGAGCGCATTCCCCTCAATACGGGAAAGGCCAAAGGCGATAGGATCGTTTCATGATGTTCCAGCGGTGCATCAGCCCGCGCGGTTCGAAAATCAGGAATGCCGCGATGACGCCGCCGAGAAACACATTCATCAGCGCGAACACCACATCGCCGCCGAGCGAGGGAAACTGCGCGACGATGGTGGGGCCGAGCGTCACGAAGCTTTCCTGAATCGCCTTGATGACGAACACGCCGATCAGGGCGCCGGTGATCGAGCCGAGACCGCCGACGATCACCATGGCGATGAACCAGATCGAGTGGAACAGCGTGAACTGGTCGACGGCGACGAAGCGCACGTAGTAGGCCCACAGCCCGCCGCCGATGCCGGCGTAGAACGCGCCGATCAGGAACGCCACCGCCTTGGTGCGCACCACGTTGATGCCCATCAGCCCGGAAGCGACGTCGTCGTCGTTGACCGCGACGAAAGCGCGCCCGTGCCGGCTGCGCACGATGCCGTAGGCGCCGAACACCATCGCCGCCGCGACAGCAAGACAGAGATAATAGATCGCCGTATCGCTGACGAAACTAAATCCGAAAATCTGCGCGGGCTGCAGCGTCAAGCCGTTCGATCCGCCGAACCACGACTGCGGCAGGTTCAGGATCAGGAAATGAAACAACGTCTGCGCCGCGATCGTTGTCAGCGCCAGATAGAAGCCCTTGATCCGCACCGCCGACAGGCCGAAGATGAAACCGAACAGCGCGGCGGCGCAGCCGCCGAGCGGAATGGCGAGCCAGAACGGCAGACTGAGCTTGATGGCCAGCGCGCCGGTGGCGTAGGCCCCGACCCCCATGAAAGCCGCCTGACCGAGATTGATCTGCCCGGCATAACCCATGTTGATCTGCAAGCCGACGACGACCACGGCCATGATCAGCATGTTGGTCGAGATGGCGACGAGGCGCGGCCCGACGAGATGGGGCAGCACGATCATCGCGACGAGAAGCAGGCCCAGCGCGATCCATTGCCCGCGGGTGCGGATCAATGCCTGATCGCGCTTGAAACTGGTGGCGAATACTCCTGCCGGATCCATCGGTCAGACCCTTTCGATGGTCTTCCAGCCAAACATTCCCGTCGGCCGAATAAAGAGGATGAGCAGCATGATGATGAACGGGAACACGGTGCCGATCGCGCCGCCGACGACCGGATCGAGATAGGCGGTCACCAGTCCCTGGATGATGCCGACGATCAGGCCTGCCAGCAGCACGCCGGCGATGGCCTCGAATCCGGCCAGCAGCGCCACCGGCAGCGCCGCGAGCCCGATATCGGAGGCGAGGAAGTTCAGCGACTTGCCGCTGAGGAAGATCACCGCCCCGAGCGTCGACAGCACCGCGCCGAGGACCCAGGCGAAGGCGATGGAGCGCTTCACCGAAATGCCCATCGACAGCGCCACCTGATGATCCTCCGCCACCGCGGTCATGCGCAGGCCCGCGCGGGTACGGTTGAAGAACCATGACAGGCCGAAACCGACAATGACGGTGATGATGCCGCCGACCAGCAGCGAGCGCGGGATCAGGATTTCCCCGATAATCACCGGCTGCAACGGGAAGATGATGGGGAACGAGCGCACCTGCGGGCCGAACAGCACCAGGATCAGGCCGCGGATCAGGATCAGCAACCCGATCGTGACCATCACCATGGCGAAGACGGATTCGCCGGCGAGGCGGGAGAAGAACACCCGCTCGATCAAGAGCCCGAACAGGGCCGCCGCGACGAAGGCGAGCGGAAGACCGATCCAGAGCGGCAGCCCGAGCGAAGCCACCATCCACCAGACGAGGAAGCCGCCGAACACCACCAGTTCGCCCTGGGCGAAATTGAACACCTTCGAGGCGCGATAGATGACCACGAAGCCCATGGCGATGAGGGCGTATAACAGCCCGACCAGCGCCCCGTTGATGAGATAGTTGATGAAATCGATCATGCGGTGGCTCGCAATGGTTTGGCGGCGTTGCCCGCCCCGGCCTCGCCGGCGACATCGTGGATGGCGACATGGGCTGACAGCGTGCCCTTGCGCCCGTCCTGATAGGTCACCGCGATGTCGAGCGCCTGATGATCGCGCCCGCCATACATCGCCTCGATCAGCGCGGCGTAGCGCTCGGCGAGAAACTCGCGCCGCAGCTTGCGCGTCCGCGTCAGTTCGCCCTCGTCGGGATCGAGTTCCTTCGGGAAGTTGGCGAAGCGCCGCACGCGGGCGTGCTCGGGCAGGAAGGTGTTGACCCGCGCGATCTCGCCGCGCACCAGTTCGGCCACCTCGGCCTTCTGCGAAAGGTCGGTGAAGGTGGAGAAGCTGATGTTGCGATCCTCCGCCCAGCGCGACACCACGCTCATGTCGATATTGATCAGCGCCGTGATGTAATCGCGCGTCTCGTCGCCGAGCGTCATGATGTCCTTGATGAACGGGCTGAAGCGCAGCCGCGTCTCGATGAACTGCGGCGGGAAGCGCTCGCCGGAGCGCAGGCGTCGAAGATCGTCGAGGCGCTCAAGGAAGACCAGTTCGCCGCTGTCGGTGACCGACACCGCGTCGCCGGTGCGATACCAGCCGTCCTGCACACGCTGCGTGACGCTGTCGGGCTTGTTGTAGTAGCCCTGGAAGAAGCTTCCGCCGCGGATCAGCAATTCGCCTTCGTCCGAGACCCGCCATTCCAGCGCCGCGCCGGCCTCCGGATGCGCCACCAGCCAATGCCCGACGGTTTCGAGGTTGTAGCGATCGCCCTGATGCAGCGTCAGCAGGCCGATCTCCGTGGTGCCGTAGATATTGCGCAACGGCACGCCGATGGCATGAAACAGCCGGAACACGTCCGGCGCCATCGTCGCGCCGCCACACAGCGCCAGCTTGATGCGCGTCAGACCGAGCTTGTCCCGCAGCGGCTTCAGCACCAGCATCTCCGCCAGCGGCAGCGCAAGCCGCGCACCGAACGGGACCGGCCTGCCTTCGAGCCGCGCGACATGGACCTTGTGGCCGATATCGACGCCCCAGGCGTACATCGCCCGCCGCGTCTTGCCCGCATCGAGCATCCGCCCCTGAATGGTGGCGGCGAGGCTTTCCCATTGCCGCGGCGCGAACAGCATCACCTCGACGGCGAGTTCGCGAATGTTGTTGAGAACCTCTTCCGGAGATTCCGGAAAATTCACCACCAGCGGCAGCAAAAGCCCGATGGTGACGCCGAAGAACTGCTCCGTCGCCCAGGCCGGCGCGATATAAGTGAGGTATTCCATGCCCGGCTTGATGCCGGTCGCCGCGATCACGCGATGGGCGTTGTCCACGAGATAGCGATGCGTCAGCACCACGCCTTTCGGCCGCCCGGTGGTGCCGGACGTGTACGACAGCACGGCGACGTCGTCGGGCTGCCCCGCCGCGACCAGGCTTCCGAAGTAACTGGCGTCCTGGGCGTGGCGCGCCTGCCCGCTTTCAAGCGCCTTCTCGAACGGCGTCAGGCGCTCGTGGTGATAGGACCACATCCCGGTGTCGTCCCAGTAGATCATCTGGCGCAGCCGCGGAACGCGATCGAGGATCGCTAGCCCCTTGTCCACCTGCTCCTGATCCTGCGCGACCAGGCAAACCGCGTCGCTGTCGTTGAGCAGGAATTCGATCTCGTCCGCGGTCAGATCGGGATAGAGCGAGATGACCTTGCATCCGATCGAGAATGCCGCGAACTCGCTCCAGAAATTCTCCGGCTCGTTCTCGCCGATGATGGCGACGGTCTCGCCGCGGAGAATCCCCATCGCGTCGAGACCGAGCGCGAAGGAACGCACCTTCTCCAGAACATCGCCGTAGGTGTATTCGCGCCAGATGCCGCGATATTTGTGCCGCTCGACAAGCTGGTTCGGCGCGGCCCCGGCGCGCTCCAGCAACAACTGCGGAATGGTGCGCATCGGCAGCATCAGCGAGTCCCCTCGCCCAGATACGCCTTCAGCACCGCGGGATTCTCCTGAACCTCGCGCGGCGTCCCTTCCGCGATCTTGCGGCCGAAATCGAGCACGACGATGCGATCCGCGAGGTCCATCACCACGCCCATGTCATGCTCGACCAGCACCACGGGAATCCGCCGCGCCTCGCGAACGTCGAGAATGAAGCGCGCGAGGTCTTCTTTCTCCTCGGTGTTCATGCCGGCCATCGGCTCGTCCATCAGCAGGATGCTGGGCTCCTGCGCCAGCGCGCGGCCGAGATCGACGCGCTTGCGCAAGCCATAGCCGAGGCTGCCGACCGGCTGGTGCCGGATCGATTCGATTTCGAGCAGTTCGATGATTTCCTCGACCGCCTCGCGGTGGCGGATTTCCTCGCGCCGACACGACCCGAAGTAGAGAAACGCCGCGGGAACCGAGCTTTTCATATGAATGTGACGGCCGACCATGATGTTTTCGATCACGGTCATGTTGGAAAAGATATGCGTGCCCTGAAAGGTTCGCGCCAGGCCGGCGCGCACGATGTTATGGACCCCCATGCCGGAGATCACCGCACCGTTGAACCGGACCTCGCCCTGCTGCGGGCGATAGAAGCCGCTGAGGCAGTTCATCAGTGAGGTCTTGCCGGCGCCGTTCGGCCCGATCACCGCCAGCAACTCGTCGGCGCCTACCGTGATCGACACTTTGTCGAGCGCGACCACGCCGCCGAAGGCCATCCGGATATTGTCAGCAACAAGAACTGCGGAGTTTTGCGCTCCGTCAGGATTTCGCGATGGCGAAACAGCGCGTGACACGACACTCAATACGCACCTCCCTCACCAGCGCAATCCCGCGACATTCGTCCTCCCCCAAGGTATGCGGCATTTCGACCGCGTAGGCGTCTCATCGTCGAGAGCAGCCGATCCTTGATGGATTCTTGCAGCCAACCGGAGTGTTTTTTAACTTGCTGGTCAATTTTCGTCAAGCCCGCTTGAGCGCTTGCAACCCGCCGCCATCCGGCCGCGCCGATCAAACGCATGGACGCCGCCATCAAGGATTGCGCGGAGACAACGCAAATCCCCATTCAATCGCGACGAAAGCATTGCTTCCGTCCAATCGTCGCCCGGTCTCGCGTTCGTTCCCCGCGCCGCCCGACGCATCGCTCACCGCCTTCCACGCCAAGCCGTCAACGCGAAAAACGGAAACCGACCGCATATCGATTATATATTTGACCATGGCGTTAAATAACCTAATATCAAGTTGAATGGAGAGACCGCGCCGATCGGGTCCCGTCGCGAAAGCCGCTTCGCCCGGGCCGGGGCGGCGAACGGTCCACCGACGTCGCGCGATCTTTCGATAACGACATGCAGGGGGGTTCCGAATGGCGCAGCCGGAAAGCAAGGCTTTTTCGTTCCTGAGCGATCAGCAGATCATGGTCCGCGACGTCGCCCGCGGGGTCGCTGCTGATGCAATCGCGCCCACCGCGACGGAACGCGACCGCACGGCGGCGTGGCCGCACGCGGAACTGAAGGCGCTGGCCAATCTCGGCTTCATGGGGATGTTGTCGCCCGAACAGCATGGCGGCTCCAATGCCGGCTTCCTCGCCTATTGTCTCGCGTTCGAGGAGATCGCGGCGGCGGATGCGGGTGTCGGCACCATTTTCCATGTGCATAACACCACCGCCTACACCATCGCCCGGCACGCGACCGAGGAGCAGAAAAGCAAGTTTCTGCCGCCGATGCTGCGCGGCGAGAAGATCGGCGCGTTCCTCCTCACCGAGCCTCAAGCGGGTTCGGACACCGCAGCGTTCCGCACCGCCGCGCACCGCGACGGCGATCACTACATTCTCAACGGCACCAAGCAGTTCATCTCCAACGGCAGCGAAGCCGGCATGACCATCGTGCTCGCGCGCACCGATCCGCAGGCCGACAAACGCGGCTTCACGACGTTCATCGTCGATCCCTCCACGCCCGGCTACAATATCGCGCGCGTCGAGGACAAGCTCGGGCAGCGCACGGCGCACATCGCGCAAATCCAGTTCGACAACCTGCGGGTGCCGGCGTCGAACGTGCTCGGCGAGGTCGGCGGCGGCTATCGCATCGTCATGGGCGGCCTGTCCGACGGGCGCATCGCCATCGCCGCGCAAGCGGTCGGCGTCGCCCAGGCCGCGCTCGACGCCGCGATCCGCTATGCCGGCGAGCGCGAAGCCTACGGCAAGCCGATCGCCGAATTGCAGGCGGTGAGCTTCCATCTCGCCGACATGGCGGCCCAGGTCGACGTCGCGCGGCAATACTACATCCACGCCGCGCGCCTGCTCGAAGCCGGCGTACCATGCGCCAAGGAAGCCGCCATCGCCAAACTCGTCGCCTCGGAGATGGCGGAGAAGGTCTGCTCGGACGCGCTGCAAATCCACGGCGGCTATGGCTACCTGAAGGATTTTCCGGTTGAACGTTATTATCGGGACGTCCGCGTCTGCAAGATCTACGAGGGGACCAGCGATATCCAGAAGCACATCATCGCGCGCAGTCTCCTGGCCTGACGCCCCGAAAAATTGACTTCGAAGCGATAGTTTCGACTATGAGGCACTGAATCGCGAATCGGCTTCGCCGCGCCCGGAGGTTTGGCGTCACCGCATGAAGAAGGCATCGACAGCAAGGCGCGGCCGCCATGCTTCGGCGTGGAAAAGCGTCGTTCTGAGCCGGGAGCAGCAGTTCTCGCTCAAGCGGGCTGCGCTGCTGCGCGAGGCCGGCCGCGCCTTCAGCCTGCGCGGCTACCACAACACCTCGCTTGAGGATGTGGCCAAGACGCTGGATGTCACCAAGGCCGCGCTCTATTACTACGTCAAGAACAAGCAGGAAATTCTTTTCGAATGCCACATGATGTCGCTCGACTTCGGCGACGAGGCCATGAAGTACTGCGAGGAGCACGGCAAGACCGGCCTGGAAAAAGTCCTCCTGCTCATGGATAAATACGTCAGAACCGTCACCAGCGAGATGGGCTCCTTCGCGGTGCTCCGCGAATACGACGCGCTGGAGCCGCAAAACAAGGCAATCGTCGGCAAGCGCCGCGACAAATTCGATCGCGCCTTCCGCAGGCTGATTTCCGAAGGCATTGCCGACGGCACCGTGCGCAAGGTCAATGCCAAGCTGACGGTGTTCTTCTTCATGGGATCGATCAACTGGATGACGCGCTGGTTCACGCCCGAGGGCTCGGCCACCGGCGAGGAGATCGCCCGCAGCCTCGTCGACCTGGTGAAGGGCGCGCTGCAATCGCGCTGATCGCACCGCTACCCGAAGGCGCGCTACTTGCGGCCGACCCAGACCGGCTTGCGCTTTTCGACGAACGCATTGATGCCTTCGCGCGCGTCGGCGTGCGCCATGTTTCTGACCACGAGTTCGCCGGAATATTCGTAGGCATCCGCGATCGGCATCTGAAGCTGGCGGTAGAACGCCTGCTTGCCCAGCGCCAGCGTGTAGGTGGATTTCGAGGCGATCTCCGCCGCCAGCGTCTTGACGGCGTCGGCAAGGTGTTCCGGCGCGACCACCTCGTTGACCAGCCCGACCCGGAGCGCGAACTCCGCGTCATAGAGCCGCCCGGTGGTCAGCATCTGCATCGCGTGCTTCGGCATCACCGCGCGCGACAGGGCAACCATCGGCGTGAGACACCACAAGCCGATATTGACGCCCGGGGTCGCGAACCGCGCCTCGCTGGAGGCAATCGCGAGGTCGGCGTTAGCGACCAGTTGGCATCCGGCGGCCGAGGCCACTCCCTCGACGCTGGCGATGACGATCTGCGGCTGCTCCCGCATCGCCAGCATCATCGCCGAGCATCGCGCCGACACCGTCTTGAAGAATTCCGGATCGGTTGCGCCGTCGAACTCGGTCAGGTCATGGCCCGCGCAAAAGATCTTCTTGCCGATCCCGCTGAGGACGATCACCGCGATCGCGGGCTCGCGGCGCAAGTCCATCAGGTGGCGGGTCAGTTCGTCGATGGTCGCAAGCGACAGGCTGTTGCCGTTGCGCGGCCGATTCAACGACAGAAAGGACACCGCGCCGGCGTCCTCCCGGACAACAAGACTCTCGCTTCCGTCCATCACGTCCTCCCTCGGGTTCGCCCGCCGGAATACAACACAAACGCCTCAGGTGGACCAGCGCCAATCGCCACAGATGAGGATCAGGGCCGTCGGATCGATAACCGATATCCCGCCGGGGCAAGGTGCGTCAGGCGCTGAACATCCAGAGCCGTTCGCTCGCCATGTAACCCGTGAGCAGGAGCACGCCGACGACAACGATCATCGCCGCCGCGCCGGCCTCGATGCCTTTCATGGCAAGCGTGCCCGCGCCGGACCGGGAGATCGCGATACGGCCGGCCAGATCGCGCGCCCACACCGCCAGGGTTGCGATCGCGGCAACCGTGATCGCGGTGCCGACGCCCATCAGCAAAGTCGAAGCGACACCGGTCCAGAACAGGTCCTGCGACAGGGCGAACACCAGAACGATGATCGCGCCCGAGCACGGGCGCGCTCCGACCGACACCACGGCGGCCAGCCCCTTCCGCCAGCCGCCCGGGCCGTCCAGTTCTTCCGGCTCCGGCCCGTGGGCGTGGCTCCAGGCCGAGGCATGGTCATGGTCGCAACAATGGTCGTAATCGTGTTCGGGATGATGCCCATCGCCGTGATGATGGGCGCAACCGCAATGGCTGGTGAAGCCGGACGAGCCCGGAATGCGAATCTCGACCGGCACGGCGGCCGCGCCGAGATTTTTGGGGCGCGCGATGACGCGATACGACCGGACGAAGCTCCGCCCCTTCACCCAAAGGAGCCGCAGGCCGATGGCCACGATCAAACAATAACTCGCGATCTCGATCACCCGCACCGTGTCGCCCATGGCTTTTGCAGTGACCTCCAGAACGCCGGCGCCGATCGCGACGATCGCAATCGCAACGATCGACTGGAGCAGCGCGGAGACGAACGACAGCGCGATGCCGCGCCGCCACGTCTCGTTGTTGGCGACGAGATAGGAGGAGATCACCGCCTTGCCGTGACCGGGACCGGCGGCATGGAAAATCCCGTAAAGGAACGACAGGCCCAGCAGCCCCCAGACCGCGGAGCCGTTGCTCTTGCTGGCGCGGATGAGGCCGGACAGCGAGCGATAGAACGCCGCCTGCTGGCTGAAAATCCATTCGAAGAAGCCGGTGGACGACGACGCCGCGGCCGGCTGCCGCGGCCCGAACGACAAGCCTTGCGCCGAAGCGGCGTCAACCAGCACCACGAGAAGCAGCGCGCCGACGAAAATGGCGCTTCCTGTCGCATAGGCGCATCGACGCCGGTGACAATCCGTCATTCCGGTTCCTCGGGCGTCGCTCCCGGCAGCGGCCTCACAGGCATTTCACCTGGATCTTGTTCGAAAACAGCTTGCCGAAGCCGTCGAAGGGATCGAGCGGGTTCTCATCGAGCTGGCGCATCCGAAGCTGCTCGGCGGGCGTCGGCTCATGGGGAAGATCGACCTGGAGATTGCAGCGCTGCGGCGCACCGGTGAGCGCGACAGGCGTTTCCTTGGCGAACTTGAAGTCGACGAAAATCGTCGGATCGTGGATTTCGATGAGCATGGCTTTCGCCGCGACGGGCTGTTTCAGCGGCAAAGTGAAGTGCAGGACCAACGCCGAGTCCTTGTATTCAAGCCAGTAATCAACCGGATCGGTGAACATCGCCTTCTTGCCGTCCGCCCTGGCATAGGTGAAGTAGTCGTATTCCTTCAGCGACGTGACGTTGACCTCGGCAAGGTCCTTGAGTTCCTCGCGGGTATATTGCCCCTTCTGCGCATGCTGGATGCCTTGCAGGGCGTAAGCCGAGAACATGTCGTCGAATGTCCACGCGTGGCGGATTCCAGTCATCACGCCGTCCGCCGTGTAGAGAACTTCGCTGTGAATGGTGACCCAGACATGCGGATGCGCGCTGACCCGCGCGGGCGCGCATGCGAGCATGAAAACTCCAAGGCAGATGATGGCGACGATCCGACTCATGATTCGGCGAACGATAGCGATGAGTACGGCGGAATAGCGACGGTCTTGTTGTCGCGGGGGAGCGCGCCTACATTAATCGCGGGCAAGCCCCCCCTGCGTCCATCGCCCCCTGACGCATCGCGGTCAGGGCGTCTTTGTTTGTTGAGATTTATCCCGAAAATTCAATACTTTACATCCATTCCGATCCGAGGTGGCCGGGATACTTGATGCCTGGGACGCCGGCCCAAACATGAAACAACCGCGCCCTTTTCCGGCCCCGCGTCCGACAGATGATCGGGCAAACATCCCGGCTAATAGCCAAGCCTGCTGTCAACGCGGTGGAGCAGCGTCCCGCCGTTATCGAGACGCCTGATGTTCTCCATAATCTGCTTCGCGATGGCCGCAGGCTTGGCAAGACCCGCCATATGCGGCGTCACCAAAATTCCCGGCTCACGCCAGAGCGGATGTTCCGGCGGCAGCGGTTCGTTCTCGAAAACGTCGAGGATTGCGCCGCGCAGGTGTCGCTCACGCAGCAGCGCGACCAGATCGTCGATAACCAGATGTTCGCCGCGGCTGCACAGGATCAGCGCGCTGCCCTTCGGCAATTTCGAGAGATTGTCCCTGTTGAGAATTCCGCGCGTCTCGGGCGTGAGCGGCAGGAGACAAACCAGAATATCGGTCTGTGCCAGAAACGCCGGCAGGGCTTGATGGCCTACGAAGATTTCGACACCCGCGATCTCGCGCGGCGAACGAACCCAGCCCGATACCCGATAACCGGCCGCCTTGAGGAGCCTCGCAGCCTCCAGGCCGAGCGCTCCGACGCCCATCAGTCCCACGCAACAATCGCGAGCCGCCGATTGCTCAAGGCGATCCCACCTCCCTTGCCGTGCGTTGTCGATCACCACATCCATCTGCCGATGGAAATAGAGGGCACCCCACAGGATATATTCCGCCATGGCGATGGCCAGCGTATCATCGGCCACCCGGCAGATCGGCAGGTCGGGCAGCGACGGGTCCGCCATGATTCCGTCGACGCCGGCACCGATCGAGTGGATCAATCGCAGCCTGGCCATACTGGCCAACGCCCCTGGCGGCGGCCGCCAGCACAGCGCAACTTCGGCGGCATCCCACCCCGGCTCGGGCCAATGAACGAACCTGACGTCGGGCATTGCGCGTTCAAGCGCGGGCACGAGAAAGGACAGCGGTCCTGTCTGATTAATCAAAGCGATTATCGTCATGGCGCGAAATGCACACTTCTGACGCAGCAAGAGGTCACACAAGAGGCTTGGAGAGCCGTCGGGATCACGGCATGATGGTACTGCATGTCTTTGAACCTACGGTGCTCGCCATGCGGCGCTACCGATAACGGGTCGGGAACTATCGCACATGGGCCATATGTTTGCCTCCGCAACCATTCTGCCGCATCCGGCAGCCTCCCCTCTGTCGCTACAGAGCATTTCCGGCGTCGACGCGATCAGCCGCTATGCAGCCAGCCTGCAAGACGTCACAACGCCGGTGGCCCCGATGGCGGCCGACTACGCCTCGGGCAGCACCAGCCACCGGCATAGCCATCGCCGCGCGCAATTGCTGCACAGCTTGAGTGGCGTCATGACGGTCATGACCGAGCAAGGCAGTTGGGTTGTGCCGCCGCAGAAGGCGTTGTGGGTGCCGCCCGGCGTGGTGCACCAGTCGCGATGCTGGGGCGATGTACAATTGCGCACCCTCTATATCGAACCGGCGATGATCGAAACCCTGCCGAAAGTCTGCTGCATCATCGAGGTTTCGCCGCTGCTTCGCGCACTCATCAACGAAGCAGTGACCTTCCCACTTTATTACGACATGGCGGGCCGCGAAGGACAGATCATCGCCCTCACCCTGAGCGAGATCGGCCGGCTTCCACAGCAATCGTTACAGGGGGCGATGCCGCGCGATGCGCGCCTGCTGCGAATCTGCGAGGCGGTGCTGCGTAACCCGGCCGACGATCACGATCTAGACTACTGGGCGCGGGTCGGCGGGCTCGGAAGGCGCACGCTCACACGGCTGTTCCGTCAACAAACGGGCTTGAGTTTCGCCGAATGGCGTCAGCAGCTTCGATTGCTGGAGGCGCTGACCCGCCTGACCACCGGGGAGTCGGTGACCTCGGTCGCGCTCGACCTCGGTTACGACAGCCCCAGCGCTTTCAGCGCCATGTTCCGCAAGACACTGGGGATTTCGCCCAAGGACTATCTCAAATGGTCGGAAACCGCGGTGGCGTAGAGCGGCGAGCCGCTGCCCGCTGCCGCCGCCAATCCGCTACATCTTTCCGACTGAGCGATAATAGTCCTCAAGGCGAAGCATGAACTGAGCCACGGTCTCGGTCGCGGCGTCGGCGCCGAGCGCATCGATGACACCGCGGCGATCGGCGTCAGACTTGTCCTGATTGTATTTCAGCTTGCCCTCGATCCGGGTGATGTCGATGGTGAGGCCGATGATCGCGCGCAGCCGTGGCTCGGTCATGTTGGCCGGCATCTCCTCGAACTTCCACTTGCCCCCGAGCGGGGTGTCGTAGGTCGCGATCGTCTGCTTGAGGATATCGCGGATCGCCTCCGGGTCTTCGACCAACCCGACCTTGCCGTAACAATGGACCGACCCGTAATTCCAGGTCGGAAATGTGTTGTGGTTGTCGTACCAGTTGACCGAGATGAAGGCGTGCGGTCCCTGGAAGATCACCAGCGCCTCGTCGCCCGCTGCAAAGTCGTGCCATTGCGGGTTGTTGCGGGCGATATGACTTATCAGCCGCCCTGCTCCATGCGCACCGCCCGGCTCGATCAGAAATGGCAGATGCGTTGCCAGCAAGCCGTTCTCGCCCTTGGTGACAATGGTGGCGAAACTCCATTCCCGCATCAACTGCTGAAGGAACGCGAGGTTGTCTTCGCGATAGACCGGAGGCGTATACATTTCTCAACCCACCCGTGCACGCAGCCAGCCGCAGGTATCGGCAATCGCGCGACGACTGACCTCGGCGATCGACATCGCCTCAAGGAAGCTGTGAACCGTTCCGCGATAGACGTTGGCCGTGACATCGACTCCCGCGGCGCGCAGCGCCTCGGCCATTTCCATGTTCTCGTCGTAGAGGACGTCGAACTCGGTGATCGCCATGAACGCAGGCGGCAAGCCTGCCAGCGGCGCCAGCAGCGGACGCAGCAACGGGTTCTTCAGATCGTCCGGCGAGCGGATGTAATTCATCAGGAACCACAGCATCATGTGCGTCGACAGGATGTAAGCACCGCTGCCGAACTTGACCACCGAGGACTTGGTGAAGGACAGATCGAACGCGCCGTAATTGAGGACGACGCCGGCCGGCAACGACTTTCCGGCATCGCGCCGGCGAATGCAGGTCGCGGCGGTGATGTTGCCGCCCGCGCTGTCGCCGCCCAGAATCAGTTTGTCCGGGGCAAAACCGATGTCCGCCGCGTGTGCCAACAACCAATCGAAAACCTCATCGATCTCCTCGACCGGCTGCGGAAACTTCGCTTCGGGGGCGCGGCTGTAATCGACACCGACAACGATCAGCCCGGCGCCGTCGGCATATTCGCGCATCAGGCGGTCGTGCGTGTTGATGCTGAACAGGGTCCAGCCGCCGCCCGGAAGATAGATGAACGCGCCATCGCCGGTCCGGTTCTTCGGCCGGTAGATGCGGATGCGCAGATCGCCGTGCATCGTCGGCACCTTGCGATCCTCGGTCGAGGCCATCTGCGGCCCGCCCTCGGCCCATTGCCGACGGGTCTGTTCGGCGACCTCGCGCGCCTGCGCCGGCGTCATCGACTCGCGCGGCGGAAATTTTGACGACGCCGCGATGCTACGCCGGACGAACTCGGCGATATCCGGATCGAGCGAAGCGAGCGGATCGAACGTAGTTTGCAACATGGCCAGAACCTTTCCGGTTTCTCAGGGTTCACGCGAGCGCGCGCCGCGTCGCGAAGAAGTTTCGGCCGGGCACGGCCTCCAGCAATTGACGGGTGTAGTCGGCCTGCGGATGGGCAAACAATTCGGCCGTTGCGTTCTCCTCGACGATGCGGCCGCGCTGCATGACGATGATCCGATCGGCAATTTCGCGGGCGACACGCAGGTCGTGGGTGATGAACAACATCGAAAGACCGAATTCCGCCTTGAGTTCTCCGAGCAGCGCGAGAATCTGCGCCTGCACCGAAACGTCGAGGGCAGACACCGCCTCATCCGCGATCAGCAGTTCCGGATCGAGCGCGAGCGCCCGGGCGATGCAGATGCGTTGCCGTTGGCCGCCGGAGAATTCGTGCGGGAAGCGGTCGATGGCGCTGGCCCCGAGCCCGACGCGATCGAGCCAGCGCCTGGCAATATCGAGCCCCTGCGCGCGCGTGGCGCCGAACGAAGTCGGCCCACGCAAAATACTCTCGCCGACCTTGAGGCGCGGATCGAGCGAGGCATACGGATCCTGAAACACGACCTGGGCGCGCCGCCGGAACTGGCGTAGCGGCTCGTGCCGCATGTGGCGCACATCTTCGCCCTTGAACAGCACGGCACCGCCATCCGGCTCGATCAGGCGCAAGATTATCCGCGCCAGCGTCGACTTGCCGGAGCCGCTTTCGCCGACCACCGCCAGCGTGTCGCCCTTGTCGAGGGTGAAGCCGACGCCATCGGCGGCAACGACGCGTCGATCCCGTCCGAACACGCTCTGTCGCGTCACAAAGGTCTTGGAGAGATCGCGCACCTCAAGCAACGGAGTCTTGTCGCCGTCTGTGTCCTTGATGGAGCCGCGGCCCGGCACCGCATCCAGCAGCATCCGCGTATAGTCCTCGCGCGGCGCATTGAGAACATCATTCGCCGGCCCTTGCTCGACGACACGCCCCTCCCGCAGCACGACGACGCGGTCGGCGATGTCCGCCACCACGCCAATGTCATGGGTGATGAACAGGACGCCCATGCCGCGCTGGCGTTGCAGATCCTTCAGAAGATCGAGAATCTGTCGCTGCGTGGTGACGTCGAGCGCCGTGGTCGGCTCGTCGGCGATCAGCAGCGACGGGTTGTTGGCTAGCGCCATGGCGATCATCACCCGCTGCCGCTGTCCGCCGGACAGTTGAAACGGATAGGCGCGCGCAATCGAATCCGGATCAGGCAAACCGACCTGTCCGAACAGCGCAGCCACGCGCGCGGCGTATTGCTTCCGGGTCGTAGAGGGATCGTGCGTGACGATGGCTTCCGCAACCTGCTCACCGACCCGCATCACCGGGTTGAGCGCGGTCAGCGGTTCCTGAAAGATCATCGAAATCGCACCGCCACGCAGCGTTCGCCGCTGCGCATCGCTGACGCCGAGCAGATCATCGCCGCGGAAAACGATTGCGCCCCCGGCGACCCTCACCTTTGGCGGCAGCAGGCCAAGGATGGCATGCGCCGTCATCGATTTCCCGGAGCCGCTTTCGCCGACCAGACAGACGATCTCGTTGGCGGCGATATCGAAGGAGACGCCATCGACGGCCCGCGCCCGGTCGCTCCCCGACGGCAGGTCCAGCGACAGACCGCGAATGGAAAGCAGCGCGCCGGTCATGCCCGTGAGATCCGTGGATTGAGAGCATCGTTGAGCGCTTCACCGACAAGGTTGATCGCGATCACCGTCAACAGGATCGCGACACCGGGAAACACACTCATCCACCAGGCCTGACGAATTACGGTACGGCCTGAGCCGATCATAAATCCCCACGACATGAAGTTCGGATCGCCAAGACCGAGGAACGACAGCGCCGCCTCGATCAGGATCGCCGACGCAACGGTAAGCGACCCCGCGACGATGATGGGCGATACCGCGTTGGGCAATACGTGACGCAAAACGATGGAGGCAGTCGATTGGCCCTGACAACGCGCCGCCTGCACGAACTCGCGGGTCGAGACGCTCATGACCTGCGCCCGCGTCAGCCGCGCCAACGGCGGCCAGCTTACGATGCCGATGGCGAGAATGATGGTGCCGATCGACTGCGTCAGGATCGCCACCAGCAGGATCGCCAGCACGAAGTTGGGAATGGTCTGGAAAATCTCGGTGAAACGCACGATCAGCGTGTCGATCCATCCGCCAAAATAGCCGGCGATGCAACCCAGCGTCAC
>JBASBO010000074.1:0-5755 GCA_049651165.1 Xanthobacteraceae bacterium
CGCACTCATCGCTGCAATATCGCCCACCCGCGCCGCAAACATCGTTGCCGGAAATGCTGCATCTGGATCGGAGCGCGGCAATGCAGTAGTCTCTATCCCGCTGGTCCAAAATATCCGTCAGGTCAGACGCCGCCGCCGGTCATTGAGATCGACGTCAATGGGATGACGGTTCGCGCTGACGCGGCTGTTGACGAAGCACACTTGCTGCGTGTTCTGCGTGCGGTTCGTTCGGCATGATCTCGGCAGGCGTAAAGGTTTATGTGGCGAGCCATCCGGTCGACTTTCGCAAAGGAATTGATGGTTTACTGGCGCTGGTGCGGGATGCCGGCTCGGATCCGTTCGATAGCGCACTGTACGTGTTCCGGGCGAAACGGGCCGACCGGATCAAGATCGTGACGGCAGTGGCGCGTGTCTGTATCTGAAGCGGCTGGAGAAGGCACGGTTTGTCTGGCCGCCGATCGGCCATCATCGGGTCCAACTGCATCATGCCCAGTTGCTGGCTTTGGTCGACGGGATGGATTGGAAGCGGGTTCAGGCGGCGCCGATCATGCGTCCGGAATCGGCCGGGTAGATGCGCCTGCGGCACAGTGAAAGTGCCATGACGTGCCGAATCTCTACATCTTTGACGGTAGCGCCTTCCCGACATCGGCTGGCGTCAATCCGACCGCGACCATCATGTCGGTTGCGCTCCGTCAGACGCGCGCACTGATCCAGCAACGGCGCGATCGGGAGGCCGCGTGATGTCACAAACCGCGATCACCGCGCAGGAGCGCGAGACTTTTGCCAAGGTCGCCGACTTCCTGATCCCTGCCTATAAGCGGATGCCGGCGGCGACGGAGGTGGGCGTCCATCAGGAGTTGCTCGATAGCGTGCTCGGTTTTCGGCCTGATCTGATGGAGGCATTCAAACGGGGACTGACGCAACTCGCCGGCAAGAGTGCTCGCGAGGGGGCAAACCTGCTCTATCAGGAGGACCGGGCGGCTTTTGACGCAATCAGCCTCGCGGCATCGGCCGGTTACTACATGTCGCCCCGCGTCCGCGAACTGATCGGTTATCCCGGTCAGGAAAACGTGCCTTACGATCCGCACGAGACTCCAGGCTATCTGACAGACGGTCAGCTCGAACACGTTGTCCGGCGTGGGCCGATCTATCGTCCGACACCGCGGCAGTGATCCGAACCCGGCGACGCAGACCTCGCGCCACCCCGAAGCGCGAGGCCGATGCGTATCGCCGCACTGGCGGGATCCGAAGGCCGATGCACTGCTCGGCCTGCCGCCCTCAGCAAGAAAGCCCGTTGGCGGACAGATGTCACAGATGTCACAGCTTTCATATTACTTCATTGCATGTCTTGCGGGAGCGGTATTGCCGATCCAGGCGCTAATCAATGCGCGCCTCGGGATGCATATCTCCGGCCCGCTGTGGGCGGCGGCTGCCTCATTTGCGATCGGTTCGCTGGTCCTCATCGTCACGCAGCTTGTCTTCCATGCGCCGCCGAGCCTCGGTCAGATTTCGGCGACGCCGCTCTGGCTCTGGATCGGTGGTTTTCTCGGCGCCATCTATATGGGCGGCGCCGTGACCTCCGTCAGCAAGATCGGAGCGGGCGCGATGATCGCGCTAATCATCGTCGCACAAATCGGAACGTCAATGGTGATCGACCATTTCGGCGTGTTGGTCCCCCAAGCCCATCCATTTGGCATCGCGAGATTGATCGGAACCGTTTTACTGCTGTCCGGCACGATGCTGATCCTGCGCTTCTGAAAATTGGCGCGGATCCAACGAGCATGTCAATGAACCGGGTTCGATGGATGGCATGAGAGATAGCCGGCCAGCACCGACATCGCCCGTCGCTTCGGGGATCACGCGGCGCATGGTCAGGACGGTGCCGCGTCGTCTGCGGGCTATTCTCACTCTGGATGATTTCGAGGCCAAGGCACGACGCCATCTTCCAAAGTCGATCTTTGGATATGTCTCCGGCGCAACTGAAACCGGCGCGAGTCTCGCGGCGAACCGCCGCGCTTTCGCCGCCATCGGCTTTGTTCCGCGCGTGCTTCGGGACGTTCACGCACGAAGCCAGCAGACACGGCTTTTCGGGACTGATTTTTCCCATCCGTTCGGCATCGCTCCGATGGGACTCAGCGCGCTCGCGGCATTCGATGGCGATGTTGCGCTGGCCGCGGCCGCGCGCGAGAGCGGGATTCCCGCCATTATGAGCGCGACGTCGCTAACCCCTCTCGAACGGGTTGCGTCGGAAGCCGGCAGCCGCTGGTTTCAGGCTTACCTGCCCGGCGATGACGTGCGCATTGAGGCCATGGTCGATCGCGTGGCCCACGCCGGCTTCAATGTTTTGGTTCTCACCGCGGACGTGCCTGTTTCCGCCAACCGCGAGAACAATATCAGGAACGGCTTCGACGCGCCCCTCAAACCCAATCTGCGTCTCGCGTGGCAAGGGGCCATCCGTCCGCGCTGGCTGATCGGGACCATGGCGCGAACGCTCTACCTTACCGGCATGCCGCATTTCGAAAATATGGAGGCGGAGAGAGGGCCTCCGATCCTGTCGCGCAATGTCGTTCGCTCAATGGCCGGCCGGGATCGGTTGTGCTGGCGACAGGTAGAGTTGATCCGGCGAAAATGGAAGGGCGCTCTTGTCATCAAGGGTATTCTTGCCGCCGAGGATGCGCGGCTTGCCCGCGAATGCGGAGCCGACGGCATCATCGTATCCAATCATGGCGGACGCCAGCTTGATTATGCGATCCCTTCCCTGCGCGCGCTTGCCGCGTTGCGGGCAGAAGCCGGCGCGATGACATTGATGCTCGATGGCGGCATCCGTCGCGGGACCGACGTCCTGAAAGCGCTGGCGCTCGGGGCTCATTTTGTTTTCGTCGGACGGCCTTTCCTGTATGCGGCGACGATCGCCGGAGCCGCGGGTGTAGCCCATGCCGCCGGGATTTTATCTGCCGAGATTGATCGCGACATGGCGCTGCTTGGAATTTCCAGTCTCGAAGAACTGTCACCGGCTCTTTTGGCGTCTGATCTTGCCTAGGTGCTTAGTCCCGGAATTGCTGGGTCGCGCAGACCGGCGCCGCACCGGTGTAAGCAAGCACCGCGAGGATTCGACCGCAGGCGTGCAGGAGTGCGTCATCTGAAATCCGGCCAGCATCCGTCATCGCCGAAATTCGAGAAATGCCTCGTTTGCAGGGGTTCGTTTGGTAGCGGGAGAGGGACTCGAACCCCCGACCCCAGGATTATGATTCCCGTGCTCTAACCAGCTGAGCTACCCCGCCAAACGGCCCGGCGACGGGCGATGCGCCCGTCCGGGTGGGCCGCTTATAGGAAGCCGGGCAATCTGCTGTCAAGCAAGCATCCACGGTGGGCGATGCCGCCCGCAGGGAATACGACGGGTCCCGCGCGGCTCACGTCTTGCGATAGCGGATCAGCGAGAAATGCCCCATCGGCGGCATCGGTCGCCGCTCCTCCAGGGTAATGCCGCCATGCTTTTCGGCCCAGTCCGTCAGCCGGGCCCAGGGGAACTCGGGCCGCCAGCCGAGCCGCCGCGCCAGCGGCGAGAACGCCAGTTCGAACAGCCGGCGCGGGCCGCTTTCCGCGCCGATGTGATTGACCAGAATGAGTTCGCCGCCGGGCTTCAGCACACGCACGAAATCATCGAGCGTCGCTTCCGGGTCCGGCACCGCAGTAATGACGTATTGCGCCACCACGGCGTCGAATGAGGCGTCGGCGAAGGCCAGATTCTTGGCGTCCATCACCGCCAGCGTCTCGACGTTGTCGAGCTTGAGCGCCCTCACCCGTTCCTGCGCCTTGCGCAGCATCGGCTCCGAGATATCGACCCCGCACAGCCGCGTGCTGCGTGCGTAGTCCGACAGCGACAGTCCAGTGCCGACGCCGACGTCGAGCACCCGCCCGCCGATCCTGTCGGCTTCGGCGATGGTCGATTGCCGGCCATGATCGAACACCTTGCCGAACACCAGATCGTAGATCGGAGCCCAGCGCCCATAGGCTTTGGCGACGCCGGCGCGGTCGATATCGTTAGCCATGCCCCGCCTTGCGATCAGCCGCGCGCCGCGGCATCGGCGAACCGCGCCGCCGCGTCCGCGTCATGCGGGACATCGGACACCAACGCCGGAGCGGGCGCGTGACGCGGTGCCGCGCTCTTGATGAAGCCGCCGCCGAGCACCCGCGCCTGCCCGGTCGGCGCATCATAAAACACGCACGCCTGACCGGCGGAGACGCCTTCCTCACCGGCGACCAGTTCGACCTCGTATTCCCCGTCCACCGCGCGCAGCCACGCCGCCTGCGGCGCGCGCGTCGAGCGCACCCGGACAAAAATCTCAAGCCGGTCGCCGATCGCCTGATCGATCGCGCCGTCGCCGATCCAGTTCACGTCGCGCAATTGAATCCGGTGCATCCGCAGCGCCTCGCGCGGCCCAACCACAACGCGCCTGCCGGCGACGTCAAGCTTCAACACGTAGAGCGGCACGCTCGCGGCGATGCCGAGGCCGCGCCGCTGCCCCACCGTGAAATACGCGATGCCGTGATGGCGACCGAGCACGCGCCCCGACAGATCGACGATATCGCCCGGCTCAAGCGCGTTCGGCTTGAGGCGCGCGATGACGTCGGTATAGCGCCCGCTCGGCACGAAGCAGATGTCTTGGCTGTCGTGCTTCTCCGCGACCGGCAGGTCGAACCGCCGCGCCAGATCGCGCACCTGCGGCTTGGTCATGTCGCCCAGCGGGAAGCGGAGATCGGCCAGTTGCGCGCGGGTGGTAGCGAACAGGAAATAGCTCTGGTCGCGGTCGGCGTCGGCGGCGCAGATCAGGCTGCGCGACCCGTCCGCCAGCCGCCGCGAGGCTACGTAGTGGCCCGTCGCCAGCACAGAAGCGCCAAGTTCGCGCGCGGTCGCCAGAAGGTCGTGAAACTTGACCGAGCGGTTGCACTCGATGCATGGCACCGGCGTCTCACCCGCAGCATAGCTTTCCGCGAAGCGGTCAATCACCGCCTCGCGGAAGCGGCTCTCGTAATCGAGAACATAGTGGGGAATACCGAGGCGCTCCGCGACGTTGCGCGCGTCGTGAATGTCCTGCCCGGCGCAGCAGGCGCCCTTGCGATGCGTGGCCGCGCCATGGTCGTAGAGTTGCAGCGTGATGCCGACAACGTCATAGCCTTGGGACTTCAGCAAGGCGGCGGTGGCCGACGAATCGACGCCGCCGGACATCGCCACGACAACGCGGGTGTCCTGCGGGCGTCCTTCGATGTCCAGACTGTTCAGCATCGGCAGGTCTTGCTCGCGATCGCGGGCACGGCGCGCGATCGTCAGGTTCTAGGCCCATCGGCAGGCGTGCATCGCGTTTCGCCGATGATCAAGGAGACGATCCCTTCATATCGTTCGTATCCCCGTGAGGCAATTCCGTATCCTCACGAGGCAATCGCGACGGCGGCACGCAGACCGGCGGCAAATCTTGCCGCCGGGCAGAAAACAACGCCCTGAAATCGCACCGCGCCGCGACGCCGACAGTCCATCATATTGATTTAAAAAGTATTTCCTGCAATCGCCAGTTGGCCTGCTCCTTGCTCTGGGAAGTGACGTTGCCATTATCCGAGGTTCCTTGTGTTCAGCGTCGCCCCCGAATCCAGCGTAGCCCCACCGTCCCGCCCCGATCCGTCGCGTTCGTCCGCCCCGGAAGACCGGCCGGCGTCGCAGGGTTTCGCGGCGCTGGTCGACGTCGCCTCGCCGGGGCCGGGC
>JBASBO010000075.1:0-22670 GCA_049651165.1 Xanthobacteraceae bacterium
GGGCGCGGGTCGGGGCCATCGATCGCGGCCGTGCGGTCACCGCCCCCGGCGCCAGTCATTTTCACATCGGCGGCGTCGATCTGTCCGATCCGGCGCAGGCGAGCGCGGCGATCGCGGCAATCGTCAGTCACTTCGAACAACTCGACGGCCTGATCAATGTCGCCGGCGCGTTCGCCTGGCAGACCGTCGCCGACGGCGATCCGGCGACCTGGCCGCGGCTCTACGCCGTCAACGTCCTCACCGCCCTTCACGCCTCGCGCGCTGCAATCCCGCATCTGCTGAAATCGTCATCCGGGCGCATCGTCAATGTCGGGGCCATGGCGGCGCTCCACGCGGGCGCCGGCATGGGCGCTTACGCGGCCTCGAAAGCGGGTGTGCATCGGTTGACGGAGTCGCTTGCCGCCGAACTGAAAGGCCGGGTCACCGTCAATGCGGTGCTGCCCTCGACCATCGACACGCCGGCGAACCGCCGTGACATGCCGGATGCCGATTTCAGCACCTGGGTCAGGCTCGACGAACTGGCGGCGGTCATCCTGTTCCTCGCCGGCGACGCCGCCAGCGCGGTGACTGGCGCCCTGCTTCCGGTCACCGGGCGGGTGTGAGCGCGCTGGAAACGAAAACCGTTATTACCGGTTGGGGTCGGGGTAAACCAGTTGACGCCAGCCGCCGCGGTCGAACGGACGCCACGCGCCCTCGGCCTGCGCCAGCCGGTCGGCGACCGCATAGACCGCGGCCGGATGGAAGCCCATGCCGCAATGGCTGCTCTCGACCTCGATATTCTCGGTGTGCGGCGACGGCCGCTCGACACAGCCCTGCCACGCGCAGATGCCGTCGGTACGGCTGTAGATCGCGGTGGTCGGCACCGGCGGCGGCGCTGACAGCGGGCCACCGAAATGCTCGCTGGCGTCTTCGGCGCGCTGGCCGCTGGCCATCTCGTAGATGCGCCAGGCGTTGGTCGATCGCGGATCGCCGGCGAACGGGCTGCCGAGCGTGATGACCGAGCGCACCCGGTCCGGCATCATCTTGGCGAGCTGGCGCGAATAGAGCCCGCCGAGGCTCCAGCCGACCAGACTGACCTTGCGGCCGTGGGTATCGCTGGTGCGCTTGACCAGATCGATGATCGCCCGCTCGACGCCTGGACGCAGGCCGTAATTGCGCCCGAGGTCCCAGCCGCTGACCGCGTAGCCGCGGCCGGAGAGGAAGCTCCGCAGCGGCCGGGTCGAGCTATCGCTCGCCATCAATCCCGGCAGTACCAGCACCGGATGCCCGTCGCCGCGCGGCGCAAAGCTCAGGACCGGCAGCGCGCCGAGGAACGCGCCGAGTTCGGACAGGGCCCGCCCTTCCAAAAGGACCAGCAGCTTGGACGGAGGAGCAAGCGATTGAGCAGCGGCAGCCATCGAATTACCTTTCCCGCCCGACGCTCGGGCATCGGACAAAACCGCCCGAGTCAGAAACTATCGTCTCACAAACGTTAAAACCTCATCGAGATTCGATAACGCGAGGCATCAAGCTAGGGGCCGATTCTGATCGACACAAGCAGCCTCGGGCCGCTTTCGCAGTGCGGTGTCACTGTCAGGCAACACCCATCCCGAGGCTTTGTTCCATGCGATTGCATCACACAAGCCGCAGCAGGACCTCGCCGGTGTGGAGCGTGAGTCCGACCAGTCCGCCGATCAACGTGCCGTTGAAGCGGATATACTGGAGATCCTTGCCGACGTTGGTCTCAATCAGGGTAATGAGCTGCGCCATGTCCCAGCCCTTCACCTGATCGGCGATGAAGGTGGACACGCCGCTTTTCTGATCGGCGATGAAACTGCGCAGCACCATTACCAATCCCTGATTGATCTCGGCGCGCATCTCGCCGTCGGCTGCGAGCGCCTTGCCGGCCTCGACGAACACGTTGGCGAGGTGATGTTGCAGCACGCTCGATTCACCCGACGCGCTTTTCTCGATGAAGGCTTTCGCCTGTGACCACACGCTCTGCGCCAGCCCGCCCAACTCGGGCCGCGCCAAGAGGCCGCGCTTGAGATCGTCGAGATGCGTGGCATAGGCGGGATCGTCCGAAATCCGGTCCACGAACGTCAGCACCATGCGGTCGAACTCGCCGCGGAACGGGTGGTTGGGATCGGCGCGAACCTCGTCGAAGAACGCCGACGCCGAGGCCAGGATCCGCTTCACCAAAAACGCATCGGCGCGATAGAAGGTCAGCAGCGACGGCAGTTCCTCGCGCAGCTTGGCGCGGAACGCGGTCATGGTCTCCGGCTGGCTCAGTGCGCCGTGAATCCCGGTCAACAGGTCGTCGAGCAGCACCTTATGGCGCCCCTCAGCGACGAAGGTGCGCAAGGTGCTGGTGAGAAGCGGCGCCAGATCGACCGACTGCAACTGCGCCATCACCCGACGCGACACGTATTGCGTCAACCCCGACGTCTCGGTGGCGTCGAACGCTTCCGGCAGCAGCCGCAGCACGAAGCGCGCGAGATCGGCGCTGCGCTTGCGGTCGCTCATCCATTCCGACATGAAGGAGGCGAAATCGATTTCGCGCAGCTTGGCTTCGATCGGCGCGGCGTCGAGAAAATTGATTTCGATGAATTCGCCGAGCTTGTCGGCAATGCGCGCCTGATTGGTCTGAATGATCGCGGTGTGCGGAATCGGCAGCCCCAGCGGCCGGCGGAATAGCGCCACCACTGCGTACCAGTCGGCGAGCCCGCCCACGGTCGCGGCCTCGGCGAAGGCGGCGACGAAGCCGAACGCCGGGTGATAGGGCAACAGCAGCTTCGCTGTGACGAACGTCGCGAGGCACCCCACCAGCACCAGCGCCGCAACCGCCTTGATGCGGCGCAGTTCAGCGGCGCGCGCGGCATCGGCGGCGTGAGGCAGAAACGTCGATGCGCTGTCGGACACCATGGCTCCCGTCCCCGTCGCTTGTCGCATCCTACAACACGCGCGATGCCTCCGTCAGGCCCGCGCCGACATCGGCGCGCCACGCCAGCACAGTCGGCATGGGCCCAGACAAAAAAGAAGGCCCGCATGAGAGCGGGCCTTCTTCGTCGAGGATCGCAGGGCGGGGAGGAGCGCCAGCGATCCGTCGGCTAGAGCATGATCCCAAAAAGTGGTCACCGGTTTTTGGAAGAGACCATGCTCAAATAATGACCTGGAGCGGGATGCGATTCAGTCTGATCGTATCCCGCTTCAAGGAATCAGGCGGCCTTGTTGTAGGACGCCGCAACCTTGGAAAGGTTCTGCTGCGCGGCTGTTGCACCCTCGCTCAGCAGCTTGCTGAAGTACTCGCTGGCGGTCTTGGCGCGGGCAACCAGCGTCTCGCCGCGGGCGCGAACCAGATCGGACTGGATCTGGAGAGCTTCGCTGACCGACTTGGCCGACGCCAGCTTCTCGATGCCGTTGTAGAACGCCTGGGTGTCGTCGTAGATCGCCTGCTGGATGCTGCGGCTGACCTTGGCAACCTCGCCCACCGAGCTGGCGGCGGCGGTTTCGAAGATCGCGGTCACCTTCTCGGAGCCGCTGTGCAGGTTGGCAGCGCGGTCCTTGGCGGTGCCGGCGGCGCGCTTGACGAAATCACGGGTCGCCTCGGGAACTTCCATGTTCTGGAGGTTCTTCAGCGCATCGGAAATCGGAGCAAAGGCTTCTTTCACGCCGTTCAGCACGGAATTGGTTTCGGTGGTCATGGCAATCTCCATCCTCAGGTTTGAGCTATGGGCTCGGCCCGTCCGGTATTGGCCCGGGTGGAAGTTTTATGACACATCCATTTGTGCATCGCAACATTGATATTGCAACGCGATATCACAAACCCGTGATAAGATCGATTTGAAGGGGCAATGAATGCTCATTTCCGGCCGCATGCAGGCGCTCGGAGAGCGACCACTCTACTGATGCTTGCATCGCAGAGCCGGGATCGCGCCAAGGCCGGTCCCCGCGATGCGCCTTTACGCCCGAATATCGACACCGATCGTCTGGCCTTGATTCGACCGGATAATCTGCATGGCAGTTTCCAGCCTTTTCACGGTCGCTTCGTCGTTGCGCGACAGCGCACCCCGGATGCCGTCGCGGACCTTCTGCGTGAAGTCGTAGCGCGTGGCATCGGCGGCGGCATCGACCTCACGGCCGCTGGCCACCTCGATTTTCATGGTCATCGCCATGAAAG
Organism: Xanthobacteraceae bacterium; assembly: GCA_049651165.1. Taxonomy (GTDB): domain Bacteria; phylum Pseudomonadota; class Alphaproteobacteria; order Rhizobiales; family Xanthobacteraceae; genus 62-47. The sequence goes on from JBASBO010000075.1 coordinate 4,160, forward strand.
GCGCGCTGTCGTCGAGCGACATTCTCCCGCTGCGGATTTGGGCGTTGACCCAATCGCGCATCTCCTGACGGGTCATGCTGGTGAAATCCACCTGCCTGGCGCCGCCGTCGGCCCGGGTTTCGGTCAACGCGGATGAGAACGATGCAGCGGCCGCCCGATCCGACGCGGCCTGCGGGCGCTGGCTCGCGACCCGGTCGCCGGTCACCGACAGGTAACTCGTCGCAGCATCAACTCTCATCGAATTGCTCCCTCGACACGATCGACCTGACATCGCCAGCCCGCGCCGGGATTGTGGATTCAATCACCGGCATGGCCAAACAGGCTTAATTTTGCGTGAACCCGCCCCCATCGGCAGCGGCACAGGCGGTCGCGGCGATGGCTTTCCGCTTCTGACGGAATCATCCGCCGTCAGGCGCGGACTCGATTCGCCTGCGGGACCGAAACCCGTTCGCACGGCGAAGGCCGGCCCGCGGGACTAAACCGATTCGAGCGAAAACCAGTACGCCCGGCGACAAACGCCAGCGGGGCGGCGCGGACGAACCCGCCCGCCCCGCCCGCGCTCATGACATAGCGCAGCTCAGTTCTGGACCGCCGCCGGGACCCCATAGGCTTCCAGCTTGGCGCGCACCTGCGCCACGTTATGGCCCAGCACGACGATATCGTGGGTGCGGCCATCGCGGTCGCGGACATGGTCGCGCAACAGCGCTTCCGCCTTGAAGCCCAGCCCCTCGAAGATGGCGATGGCGCCGGTCTGGTCCACCGTCATCTGCGCCACCAGCTTTTCCAGCCCCATCGACAACGCAAGGGCAAAGGTTTCCTGCGTCAGCGCCCGGCCAACGCCGAGGCCGCGCACGTCGGTCGAGATCACCATGCGGATGCCGCCGACATGGGGCGACCACGAATGGACGTCGCGCACCACGGTGCCGCAGCCCACCACCTTGTCGCCCTTCCACGCCAGCAGGCTGGTGATGGTGCCACGCTCGATCTCCTTGACCCAGGCGCTCAGAACCTTGGGCTCGCTGATGTTGCGCGGCAGGAACAACAGGTCGTGGACCGGGAGCGCGCGCGCGAAGGCCAGGACGGCGGCCTCGTCGGCGGCGCCCATTAGGCGAAACTCGATTTCACCGGCTTCGGTCGCCACCCGCCGCGGATAGGAACGTAGTTCAGGACTGCTCATATTGATCTCTCGCTCAACCAGGAATCCAGTTTCGGCCACAGCCGTTTGACAGCGTTGGCGCCGGCGGCAAGGCTGACATGGCCACCCTTCAGTATGACCTCCTCCTTGTCGGTCGATCCGACTTTCGCGATCAGATGCCGCGACGCCTCGTAGGGCACGATGTGATCGTGCTCGGCGACGGCGTGAAGGATCGGCACCTCGATATTCGAAAGAACGGCCTTGCGGCCGCCCAGCGTCATCTCATCGTTAAGTATCTTGTTCTCCCACATCAGGTCCTTGGTCATCTGCCGGAAATATTCGCCGGCGAGCGGCAGCGTATCGTTGCCCCAACGATCCATCATCCGGTAGGACTTGACGTATTCGTCGTTCCAGATGTTCTCCCACAACTGCACCTGACCCACCGCCCGCGCCGCCGGCCGCAGCATGTCGAACGAGGTCATGATCATCTCGGCCGGCACGTTGCCGACGCTGTCCACCAGCCGGTCGACGTCGAAGTAGCGTCGGTCGGAAAAATTCTGGAACAGCTTCATCTGACGGAAATCGATCGGCGTCGTGAAGCATACGAGATTCTTCAGCGGTCCGTCGGGGAACAGCGACGCATACAGCGTGGACAACATCCCGCCGGCGCAGTACCCCATCACGGTCACGTCTTCGACGCCGGAATCGTTTTGTATCGCACGCACCGACTCCGGGATGAAGCCGAGGACGTAGTCCTCCATCCGCAGGTTCTTCTCCTCCGGCTTGGGCGCGGTCCAGTCCAGCATGTAGACGTCGTAGCCGTGGTTGATGAGGAACTCGACCAGGCTCTGTCCGGGCGCGAGGTCGAGAATGTAGCCGCGATTGGTGGTCGCCATCACGATCAGGATCGGAATGCGATACAGTTCATCGGCGACCGGCCGGTAGTGATAAAGCTGCATCGTGCCGCGCGAGATCAGCACGTCCTTCGGCGTCGCCCCCGGCAGCGGTCCGGACGAAGCGAAATACTCAACGCCCTTGATGCTGCGCTGGATGGCTCGCTGGACCTCGGCCTGAATCCGTTCGGGGATCGATGTGAAGTCGAGAGCCAGGGTCGCGGCTGACGTAGATGCAGCCGACTTGGCGTTCGCGTTCATGCCCCATCTCCCTTGGCTGCGGACGGCGGCCGCTTGGTCCGCGGCGGCCGCGGCGTGCCGACCAGCGGCCGGTCGCCGGTCGCCGCCGAGTTATGATGGACCTGCTGCAACAGCGCCTTGATCTCGTGAAGCTGGGCCTCGACAGCCTGGAGCCGCTCTCCGAGGCTGACGATCTGGGCGCGACTCGGCATATTCATGCCGACCAGATACTTTTCCATCAGGTCGCCGAATTGCTTTTGTGCGCCGGCCGCGATGCCGCCGGCCCGATTCATCGCCTTGCTGAACTCCGGCGTCGCCATCGCCTGGTTGGCGAAGGCGTTGAATCCCTTTTCCATGTCACCGAGCATCTTGTGCCATAACTCGGCGGGATCGTTTCCCTTGGTCACCACAAAAGTCCCTCCGAATTGTCGCGCGCTACCTCGCGAGAGGCCAGTCTCGCTTTTCTTTTGTCGCTATTCCATACTGTTGTGCGAGCGCGGTCAATATTTTGCCGTCCCTCTCCGAATACCTGCCGGCCGCCCCAATCCCGTTCCAATACCATTGAGCCGATATGCCGACATCCCCGACGATCCAAGGAATTTCCAACGTGACCACAGTTCCGCACCAGCCGCCACAGATGGCACGCGCCAACGGTATCGAGCTTTGCTACGAGATCTTCGGAGCCGCCGACGCCGAGCCGTTACTGCTGATCATGGGACTTGGCGCCCAGATGATTCATTGGGACGACGAGTTCTGCCGCCAGCTCGCGGCGCGCGGCTTCCGCGTGATCCGCTTCGACAACCGCGACATCGGAAAGTCGACCCGGATGATGGGCGGCGGCAAGCTCGGCGTGCTGGAACTGCTCAAGCTGCGCATTCTGAAAATCCCGGTGGCCGCGCCCTACAAGCTGCGAGACATGGCGACCGACGTGGTCAGCCTTCTCGATGCCCTCAACATCCGTTCGGCGCACATCGTCGGCGCATCGATGGGCGGCATGATCGCGCAGGAACTGGCGATCGTGTTTCCGGAGCGGGTGCGGACGCTGACCTCGATCATGTCGAGCACCGGTAACCCGAAACTGCCCGGCCCGACGCGCGAGGCGCTGGCGTTGCTGACCGCGCCGCCGGTGACCGAGCGCGACGCGTTCATCGCGCGCTTCGAGCAGACGTGGAAACTGCTCCGCGTCGGCAGCTTTCCCGAGGACGAGGTACTCGACCGCGAACGCGCGATCCGCACCTTCGAGCGCGGCCTCAATCCACCCGGCGTGGCGCGACAGTTGCGCGCCATCCTGGCGTCGGGCAACCGCAAGGAAAGGCTCAAGACGGTAAAGGCGCCGACGCTCGTGATCCATGGCGACGTCGATCCGCTGGTGAAAATCGAAGGCGGCAAGGACACCGCCGCCTCGATCCCGGGCGCGAATCTGGTCATCGTCAAGGGCATGGGCCACGCGCTGCCGGTCCCACTGTGGCCGCAGATCATCGACGCCATCGATCAACACGCGCACGGTGCGGGAACGCGATAGCGCGCCGGACGGACGGCATGGGGTCCGATCCAACTGCGTTGAATCAGACCCGTCGTTTATATTTTTTTGAGTATGACCTTTTCCGACCCGAAGGGTCGCGAAGCGCAAACCGGATTTCACTTTTCGGGTTCATGCTCTATCCCCCCGCCCAGACGTCGAGCACGTAGCGGTTGGAGGCGCCGAGATCATCGATCCAGCGCGCCGCGGCTTCGGCGTCGCCGCCGGTCTTGTCGCGATGGATCGTCATCAGCGCCGCCTTGACGTCGGGCTCCATCTTGCCACCGTCGCCGCAGACATAGATGATCGCGCCCTTCTCGATCAGGTCCCAGACACGATCCTTCTGCTGCGCGATGACGTGCTGCACGTAGGTCTTCTCAGTTCCCGCGCGCGAGAACGCGACGTGCAGTTCGGTGAGGCCCTGATCGGCGAACGCCTTCAGTTCATCGGCGTAAAGGAAATCCTGCTCGGGATGGCGGCAGCCGAAGAACAAAAGCGACGGCCCCAGCGCCGCGCCGCCGGCCTTCTGCGCCGCGCGCGCCTGAAGGAAGCCGCGGAACGGCGCGAGCCCGGTGCCGGGACCGATCATGACGATCGGCCTCGATACGTCCTCGGGCAGACGGAAACCCGCCTTGGTTTCGCGGATGGTCGCGTAGATCGTATCGCCGACGCGGCGGCCGGCCATGTAGTTCGAGCAGATGCCCTTGTAGGTGCCACGGCCGGAGGCGGCCGGCCCCTCCACCACGCCGACCGTGACGCTGCAACGCATTGGGTCGACGGCGGGCGCCGACGAGATCGAGTAGTAGCGTGGCGCGAGCAGCGACAGCATTTCCAGATAGGCATGAAACGGCAGTTCGCAGGCGGGATATTCCTCCAGCAGATCGAACACCGACTTGCGTTTGCCCATCACCTCTGCGCGGTAGCGCGCATCGGCGTCCGGCGTGTCGCCGATATAGGACAACAGCTTCGGCTTCGTCACCGGGCAGCGGGTGTGTTCGGACATGATCTGGATCTGCTTGCGGGTGGCAATCTGCTGCAACTCGACGAACTCGCCGAGCAGTCGCCCGACCGACACCACCTCGCCAACCGGAAGCTGGGCGCGGCGGCCTTCTGCGACCTGCAAGCGGATCTGGTCGGTCGGCAGGAAGCCGAACCGCCGCGCCACCGCATCCACCAGCGCCGGATCGTTGCGCGGCACCACGCTCAGGTGATCGCCGACGCGATAGCCGACGCCCGCCGGCAGTTCGATCTCGATGTGCCGGGTCGAGCGCTCCGCCGCATTGGGCCCCTCGCGATTCTGCAATTCGCGGCTGGCAACGATCTTCATCGGCACCGCGCCGCCCAGCGCCGCGATGCTGTTGGTCACTGTCGGCGCTACCGGCTCGACATCGTAGAGCGGGGCGTCGTCGGCGCTGCGGCTGAAGGCGGCGTCGATGCCGAACGTCTTCACCGCGCGCGACCCGAGCTTTTCGAACCATGCCTCGAACTGGCCGTCGAGGTCTTCGCGCGCGTTGCCTTCGCCGCGCTCATAGACACTCTGCGCGCCATGCGCGGCGAGCCTCTCGTCGATCAGGCGCGGCACCGACTGATAGGTCGCGGTCCAGTCGCTGTTGCCGCAGCCGAACACCGCGTATTTGACCTTGGCGAAGGCGTCCTTCGGCAGATCGCCGGACAGCCACTTGACGAACTGCGCGGCGTTGTCCGGCGGCGCGCCGTTATAGGAGGCGCAGAAGATCAGCACGCCACCCTCCTCCGGCAGCTTGCCGGTGGCCTCATCCAACGGCGCGAGTTTGGTCGCGAAGCCGTTGACCTCGGCGAGATCAGCGATGCGCGTCGCCAGTTCCTCGGCGGTGCCGAGGTTGGAGCCGTACAACACCAGCAGCGGCGTGTTGTGGCTCGGCCGCGCTCGCGCCGGCGCTTGCTGCCTGGCAACTTTCACAACCGGCGCGGCGGCAGCGCCCGCGGCCACCGTGCGCTCGCTGTCAGGACGCGGCCTGACCTTGATCTTGAAGCCCTCGGGCTTCATCGTCAGCGTTTCCTTGAGGTGCATCTGATAGCGAGTGTGGTCGATCAGCTTGAAGCGTTGCAGAATCATGCCGAGCGCCAGCGCCGCCTCGTGCATGGCGAAGCCGCGGCCGATGCAAGCGCGCTGGCCGTTGCCGAACGGCTTCCAGGCGTTGGGCGGGCGTTTGGCTTCGGCCTCGCGGCTGAAATTCTCCGGATCGAAGGCGTCCGGGTTCGGTCCCCACACCGAGGGGTCGCGATGCAGCGCGGTGACCAGCACGGTGACGAAGTTACCCTTCCTGAGCCTGTATTTTCCAGCCAGCGTTTCATCCTGCAACGGCGCGATGCCGTAGGCGGGCGCCGGCGGCCACAGCCGCAGCGCCTCCTTCAGAATCTGGGTAACGTAGGTAAGCTGCATCACCTGCTGGAAGGTCGGCCGCACGTTGAGGTCGCCGCCGAACACCCGGTCCACTTCCTCACAGGCTTTCTTCAGCACCTCGGGGTGCTTGAGCAGCGCATAGATTGCGTAGGACAGAAGCCCGCTGGTGGTCTCGTGGCCGGCGATCAGGAAGGTGTTGATCTGGTAGCGGATGTTGACGTCGTCGAGTTGCTCGCCGGTCGCGCGGTCCACGCCGGTCATCATCGCGCCGAGCAGGTCCTTCTTGGCGTCGGCCCCGGCGTCGCCGCGCCGCGCCGCGATCACCTCGTCCACCATCTTGTTCATGAAGGCGACGTCGGTCGAAAGATCGCGATTGCGCTTTTGCATCCACACCTTTTCGAGCGGCAGCCCGCGCGTCATCATGATGGTTTCGAGCGAGCGCACCAGCGATTCCACGAACGGGTGGTAATCGCGGCGGTAGAACGAATTGAAACGATAGTCGAAGCCGCACAGCCCGATGGTGTCGAGCGTCAGCGCCGTCATGTCGTGGACGACGTCGATCTCATCGTCGGGATTGAGCCGCTCCCACTTCTTCACCAGTTGCTCGGCGATATCGACCATGCTCGGGTGATACGATTGCATCGCGCGGTTGCCGAACGGCTGCAACAGAATGTTGTGCGCCTTGCTCCAGTTCGGCTCATTGGTGTCGGCGGTGAACAGCCCGTCGCCGCCGACCGCGCGCACCCGCCGGAGCGAACCACGCACCACCTTGTCGAAGCGCTTCTCGTCGCTCAGTTCGGCGATCAGGTCGTGGCCCGACACCACAACCATCGGCTTGCCCATCATGTCGAGCCAGTAGATCGGCCCGAGTTCCTTGGCGAGCCGGGTCAAGTGCTGGATCGGCGATGTCGAGTCGATCGACAGCATGTTGCCGACCACCGGCTTGGTCGGCGGATGCGGGATCGGGTCCAGTCGATTGGATGACGCCATTAGAACTTCAGCTCCTTGAGCCTGCATCGCAGGCTTTTGTTGGGACGCGTTTTCACGCGAACCGGATTCCGCTTCGCTCGAAAACGCTCTACCCGAATCTCCGCCGCCGCCATTCGATCAGCTTGTTGCTGAGGTCCTCCGGCTGTTCCTGCTGGGTCCAGTGACCGCAGTCGCGGATCAGGTATTTTTCGAGATCGGGCACGATCGCCTCCATGCCGTCGGCGGCCGACGGCGGCAGCACCGCATCGTCCTCGGCCATCACCATCAGCGACGGCACCCGCACGGTATGATCGAGCGTCGCCGCGCGCTGCCAGTTGCGGCTCATGTTGCGATACCAGTTGATGCCGCCGGTGAAGCCGGTGCGGGTGAAAGTGTCGACGAACACCCGCATGTCCTCGGGCGATAAAATTGTCTGGCGCGGATCGCGGCTGCCGTCGTAGCCCTCCACCATCTGCGGAAACGCCATGTTCAGCTTCGACGACGCGCCGACGCCGGCGACCGCAGGCTCGGCGGGCTTGTCCTTTCGCGGAAGCGGCTTGCGCATGAAGAAGTCGAACGTCTCGGCGACCTTGCTGCCGAAGATACGGTCAGGATGCCGCGCCGGGTCCTGGAACTGCACGATGTACATGCTGTCGCCGTACCGCTCGCGATACAGCGCGATCGGGTCCATCGGCGCGCGGGCGGCGTGCGGGGTGTTGACGCCGACGACGCCGGCGACGCGTGACGGATGACGCAGCGGCATCTGCCACGCCACGAAGCCGCCCCAGTCGTGGCCGACGAAGATCGCCTTGTCGATGTTGAGATGATCGAGCAGCCCGACCAGATCGCCGGTCAGGTGATCGAGGTCGTAATCTTCCACCGCCTCGGGCCGGTCCGTGGCGCCGTAGCCGCGCTGGTCCGGTGCGATGACGCGGATGCCGGCCTCGCTCAGCGCCTTGATCTGGTGCCGCCACGAGAACGCGAGTTCCGGCCAGCCGTGGCACAGCACCATGGGCAGGGTGCCCGACTTCGGCCCCACCTCGTAATAGCCCATGCGGATTCCGTTGGTCCGCGCGAATTGCAGCGGCGGCATCCCGATCATCGCTCGCCTCGCGCGGCGCGCCGCCGATTCCGGCGGCATCCAAACCACACCGCCCGCAACGGACGGAACGTTCCGCGAGCACGGCTTGCCGGCGTCGGCATATGTCCTCCCTCCCTCACGGACCGCTGGACGCCTTGGTGGCGTTCTCGTGCGATTGTGCCCCGTTCCGCCGACCATTTGCAACGGCAATCGGAAGCGCGGCGTGCACGGGCGGCCCGCGACGCGAAGCCGCCGTCATGTCATTTCTTGGTGCGCCCGGTGCCGAGCCCGGCCATGTTGGCGAACATGTCCTGAATGCGGCCGGCCATCTTGGGATCGAACATGAACCAGTTCTGCATGATGGCATCCGGCGAGAACTGGTCGATGGTCGCGGACATCTTCTCCTGAAGCTTGTCCATCATCGCCGTCTGCATCGGCTGCACGTCGGGCAGGCCCATGAACTCGCGCGCCTCCAGCGGGGTGCAATCGACTTCAATCGTCACTTTCATCTCGTTGCTCCTCAACTCGCTGGCACGGCGGTGGCGGCCGGGCCAAAGGGTAAGATCAAGTATCGCCATGCCGCCCGCGCCGATGCAAGCGATACGGGGCGTGGCGACGCTGCCCCGCCCGGCGGTCGTTGCCGACAACTATCGCATACCACCGTTAACCGAAACGTTCCGCCGCGAACGGCAACGGATCCGCGAACGGGGTTTCGCCGGTCATCATTTCGGCCAGCAGCCGCCCGGTGGCGGGGCCGAGCGTCAGGCCGTGATGCTGGTGGCCGAAATCGAACCACAGCCCGCGATGGCGCGGTGCGCGGCCAATTACCGGCAGCATGTCCGGCAGGCACGGCCGCGCCCCCATCCACGGCTGCGCGTCCACTGCTTCCCCGAGCGGAAACAGACCGCGGGCATCCGGCAGCGCACGCGCGATCTGCACCGGCGTCGGCGGCGCGGCGCGGCGCGCGAACTCCGCGCCCGTCGTCAGGCGAATGCCGCGATTCATCGGCGCCAGCAGGTAGCCGCGATCGGCGTCCAGCACCGGATGGTTGAGCACCGCGTTGCCGCGCGGCGTGAAGTGCTGATGATAACCGCGCTTGATGCCGAGCGGAATGTCGTAGCCGAGCGGGCGGAACACCAGATCGGACCACGGCCCGAGCGCCACCACCGCCTCGCGCGCGACGATCGCCTCGCCATCGTCGGCGCGCAATTGCCAATCCTGGCCGCTCTGTTCGAGCGTGCGCGCGTCGCCGGCGATGAAGTGGCCGCCGTTGCGCAGCAGCAGGTCGGCGTAAGCCTTGGCGAGCCGGCCCGGATCGGGCACGAAGCCGGGCGCCGGCCAGTGGATCGCGCCCGCGAAAGCGCCGCTGAGATTCGGCTCGCGCGCTTCGATGGCGGCCTGGTCGAGCACGTCGCCCTCAACGCCGGCGAATTTTCGCGCACGCTCCAGTTCGGCCACGCCCTCGTCGAGCGACGCCCGTGAGCGGAACAACTTGATCCAGCCGGTGCGGCGCAACAGGTCCGGCACCCCGGCCTCAGTTATCAGCACCTCGTGCTCGATGAGACTGCGCTCGATCAGCGGCAGCGCGGCGCGGGCGCTGCGCAGCGCACCCTGCGGCGACGACGCCAGGAAGTAACGCCACAGCCACGGCAGCACCGTCGGCAGCGCAGACAGATGATAGTGCGCTTCGGTCGAGCGGTTGAGCGCGTAGCGCAGGATGTGCGAAAGATCGCGCGGGAACATGTAGGGAAACACCGAGGCGCGCTCGATCAGCCCGGCATTGCCGTAGCTCGTCTCCTCGCCGGCCACGCCGCGCTTGTCGATCAGGACGACATCGCGGCCGCGCCGTTGCAGATGCAGCGCCGCCGACACGCCGACCATGCCCGCGCCCAACACCATGACATCCGCGCGTTGCATCGCCATCATCCGCTCCGGAATCGATCAGGCCCAACTTAAGCCGTGACGCGGGGCGCGGCAAACCGGTGGGACAAAGTGCGCCGCCGTGCGGCGTTCAAACGGGACGCTAACCCCGCGCGTCGCAGGCCCAGGCGCGGATGACGCATTCCTTGCCGCCGAACTCGTAGCACTTGCGCATTGCGCTGTTCAGCGACGCAGAGATGCGCGGCTCGACCGCATAGCCGTGCGCGCCGCACGGATTGGTCATGTCCACCGACAGCGCGGCGCAGGCCCGTTTCATTGTCACGGTGGTGCAGTCGCTGCCGCAGTTCTTGCGCGCCGCGCGCGTCGCCTCCGCCTCGCCGGCATAATCGATGGCCTTGCCATAAGCGCCGCACTGGCCGACGGCGAACGCGCCCGCAGCGAACGACGGCGCGGCGGATCCGATCAGCACCAGTCCAAGAGCGGTCCAGAAAAGAGCGGCACCGAAAAGAATCCGTGACAGCGCCGAAAAACGGCGCGCGGCAACGCGTCGCGACAACATCCCCTACCCCAAGAAATCCTCAGCGCCACCGATGCTAAGGGGCGGACGTTTCAACTTGGTGAACGGGCCGGAACCCGACGGGTCAGCCCGGCGTGCGCGAGGGCACGCGCGGCTGCAACGGCGGCGCATCGCCGGCCGCCGCCCGCTGCACCACTTCCAGCACCTGCGGGGTGTCGATGTCGAGGAACGCACCCTCGCCGTCCACCGCCACTTCGACCACCGCCTCGCTGTGGTGATCGACCAGATGCCGCCCGCCGATATCGCCGGACAAGCCCATCAGTTCGCCGAAGAAGCGCCGCGACCACAACACCGGATTGCCGCGCCGGCCGTCGCAGGTCGGCACCACGATTAGGCTGCCGCGCTCCGGCGAGAACGCGCCGATCAGCTTGTCGAGCAGCCGGGCGTCGATCAGCGGCATGTCGCCGAGGCACACCATCGCGCCGGCGGCGTCGGTCGGCACCGCGCCGATGCCGGTCTTCACCGAACTGGCGAGCCCGGTCGCGAAATCCGGGTTGCGGACGAAGGTGACGTTGAGGCCGGCCAACGCTTGCTCGACGTCCTCGGCCTGATGGCCGGTGACCACGATCACCGGCGATGCCTTGGAGGCCAGCGCCTGCTCGGCCACCAGCCGCACCAGCGGCTTGCCGCCGAGTTCGGCCAGCATCTTGTTGGGGCCGCCCATGCGGGTTGAACGGCCGGCGGCGAGCACCACCGCCGCCACCTTGGCGTCGTCGGCGGGTGCAGTCTCGGGCACGCGCGGCTGCGGCCGGGTGACGATCTCCATCAACAGCCCGCCGACGCCGAAGCCGGTGATGTCGGCGCGCTGAACCGGCAGTCCGGCCAGCATCCGCATCAACACCCAGTCGAAGCCGTTCTCCACCGGCGAGCGCGCGCAGCCCGGCGCGCCGATCACCGGCCGGCCGCCGGCGGTACCGAGTAACAACAGGTTGCCGGGATCGACCGGCATTCCGAAATGATCCACCGTGCCACCGTTGTCGATGATCGCCGCCGGGATGACGTCGCGGCGGTCGGCTATGGCAGACGCACCGAACACGATCACCATCTCGACGTCGTGGGTGAGAACCTCGGCGATCGCCGCCGCAAGCTGCGCCTGATCGTGCGGCACCCGCTTCTCCACCACGATCTTCGCTCCCGCCGGCGCCAGCCGCTCGGCGGTGACGCGCAGCGTCTTGTCGATCACCTTCGGCACCAGTCCCGGCAGCATGGTCGAGACCACGCCGACGCGCTTGACGACATAGGGCGCGACCCGCAACGCATCGTGCTCAGCCGCCTTGATGGCGGCGTCGCGAAGCCGGCCCTCGACGCCGAACGGGATCAGTTTGACGGTGGCGATCATCTCGCCCTCAACCACCGGCTTGTAGGCCGAAAGCGTCGCGAAGGTGATCGCCTCGTCGACATTGTTGATGCGGTCCACCGCGGCGCGGTCCACCACCAGCACGCCGCTGCGCGTCGAGAACAGGTTGGCGCGGCCGGTGAAGGCACGCTCCACCATGACGCCGTCGCCGGCGATGGCCTTGGCGATATCGGCGGCGGCGACGTCCTCGGAGACGTCGCCGTCCTCCAGCCGCACCACCACGATCTGTTCGATTCCGGCGGCCTTCAGCGCGTCCGCTTCGGCGCGGCCGACGGTGGTGCCCTTCTTCATGACGAGCGAGCCCTGACGCAGCGTATGCACCGTCACGCCACCGATCGCCTCGTCCGGTTTGGCCGGTCCGAATTTCATGACAGTCCCTCTTTCGGCAACCGCAATTGCGCGGTGATCTGCGCCATGATCGCCACCGCCACCTCGCCGGGCGAGATCGCCCCGATCGGCAGGCCGATGGGCGCGTGAATCTTCGCGATGTCCGCCTCGATCGCGCCCTGCGCGGTAAGCCGCGCAACCCGCTTGGCGTGGGTTTTGCGCGAGCCCAGCGCGCCAATATAGAAGCAGCCGCGCTCAAAGGCGTGCAGCAGCGCCGGGTCGTCAATCTTGGGATCGTGGGTCACCGCGACGAAGGCGGTGTAATGATCGACGTTGAGCGGCGGAAGCGCCACGTCCGGCCATTCGGCGACCACGCGCACGTCGGGAAACCGCTCGGGACTCGCGAACGCGGTGCGCGGATCGATGATCGTCACGTCGTAGCCGAGCGAGCGCGCCATCGGCGCCAGCGCCTGGCTGATATGCACCGCGCCGATAATCACCATCCGCGCCACCGGCGCATAGACGTTGACGAACAGCTTTTTGCCCGCCGCCTCGATCATCGCGCTCTTGCCCATGCGCAACTGCTTGCCGAGTTCGGCGCGCAACGGATCGTCCGCGAGGTCGACGGCCTTGACCATGCGCTGCTCGCCGCTGTCCACGTCGGTCACCACCAGCACTGGCCGCCGCGCGGCGCGTTCGATGTTGACCGCTGTCAGCGTCGCAAGGTCCACGGCTATTCGACCTTCTCGACGAACACGCGGATGGTGCCGCCGCAGGACAGCCCGACGTTGAACGCCGTCTCGTCGGCGACGCCGAACTCCAGAAGCCGCGGCTTGCCGCTTTCGATCACGTCCATCGCCTCGGTCACCACCGCGCCCTCGACGCAGCCGCCGGACACCGAGCCCAGGAACGCGCCTTCGTCGTTGATGACCAGGCTGGAGCCGGCCGGTCGCGGTGCCGAGCCCCAGGTTTCGACCACGGTGGCGAGCGCGACGCCGCGCCCGGCCTTCTTCCACGCCTCGGCCGCTTGCAGAATGTCCTCGTCGCGTTCGAGCATGGTGACCTCCCGTCAGGCCGCGGGGCGGATCGGCTCGCGCCGGCGCGGCGCAGGGGCGGCCGACAGCGCGGCGATCAGATCCGCGATTGAGGACAAGTTATGCACCGGGCGAAATTCGTCAACATACGGCAGCATCATTTTGATTCCCTGCGCCTTTGGTTCGAATCCACTGAACCGTAACAGCGGGTTGAGCCAGATTAGGCGGCGGCAGGAGCGGTGCAGCCGGTCCATCTCGAAAGCCAGCCGATCGTCGGCCTCGCGCTCCAGCCCGTCGGAGATCAAAAGCACGATCGCGCCCTGCCCGAGCACCCGCCGCCCCCACAGTTTGTTGAAGGTTTGCAGCGAGGTGCCGATCCGGGTGCCGCCGGCCCAGTCCTCCACCGTGGCCGAGCAGCTCGCCAGCGCCTCATCGGGGTCGCGCGAGCGCAGCGCGCGGGTCACGTTGGTGAGCCTCGTGCCGAACAGGAACACCGAGACGCGCTTGCGCGCGTCCGTGACGGCGTGGAGGAAGTGCAGGAACAGCCGGGTATATTCGCTCATCGAGCCGGAGATATCCAAAAGCGCCACGATCGGCGCCGGCTTGTCGATGCGCCCGAGCCGGCGCAGATCGACCACCTCGCCGCCGGTGCGCAGGCTGGCACGGATGGTGCGACGCAGGTCGAGCTTGCGGCCACGCGCGTCAGGGGCAAAGCGCCGGGTCCGCAACTCGGCCTGCGGCAATTTCATGTTGGCGATGGCGCGGGCGGCTTCAGCGATTTCCGCTGCGCTCATCTGGGCAAAATCCTTCTTTTGCAGAATTTCCTGATCCGACGGCGACAGCCGCAGTTCCTGCGCTTCAGCGGGCATTTCCTCCACCTTCCGGGTCTGCGACAGCGCCTCCTGCACCCGGCGCGAAGCCGGTTTCGGCTTCGGCTTGGCGTGGTCGGGCAGCGGCACCGAGTCGAGCAGGTGCATCCACTCCTGCTCGGCGCGGAAGAACAGGTCGAAGGCTTGGGCGAAAATCAGCGCGTGCTCGTGGCGCTTGACGAACACCGCTTGCAGCGTGGCGTAGACCTCGCCGCGATGGCCGATGTCGATCACGCGCAAGGCTTGCAGCGCATCGATCACCGCGCCGGGCCCGACCGGAACGCCGGCGGCGCGCAGCGCGCGGGCGAAGCCGACGACGTTGTCGGCGATCAGTCCGGTGACGGGGGACGCCGTCGTCATTGGCGGCTCCGACGGATGTCACCACATTTTCGGCGTCGTCCCCGCGCAGGCGGGGACCCATAACCCCTGAGGTTGATTGTCATAAATAACCTCGCCCTGATGATGGAGCCGAACCGCTGCGGCGTATGGGTCCCCGCCTGCGCGGGGACGACGATTTTCGTGTTGCAAATCCATCCACCAAACGAATGTCCGGTCAGCTTCTCAGGATGACATCCAACTACTCGTTATACTCAGATTTATATATCGCTGGTCGCTTCCTTCAAAACCTTTTGCAGGGTGCCGGCCTGCATCCGCGCGATGTCGTCCTGATACTTCAAAAGCGCGCCCAGCGTATCGCCGACCACTTCCGGCGTCAGCGCGCGCGCGTCGAGCTGGGTCAGCGCGGTGGCCCAGTCGATGGTCTCGGCGACGCCGGGGTTCTTGTAGAAATCCTGTTCGCGCAACGCTTGCACGAAGCCGACCACCTGCTGCGACAGTTTCGCCGAAATGCCCGGCACCCGCGACTTGACGATGGCGAGTTCGCGCTCGGCCGACGGATAATCCACCCAGTGATAGAGGCAGCGGCGCTTGAGCGCGTCATGGATCTCGCGGGTGCGGTTGGAGGTGATGATGACGATCGGCGGATGCGGCGCGCGGATGGTGCCCAATTCCGGAATGGTGACCTGAAAGTCGCTGAGGATTTCCAGAAGGTACGCCTCGAACGCTTCATCGGCGCGGTCGAGTTCGTCGATCAGCAGCACCGGCGCACCGGCGACGTCCGGCTCCAGCGCCTTGAGCAGCGGCCGCTTGATGAGATAGCGCTCGCTGAAGATGTCGTGCGACAACTGCTCGCGGTCGGAATCGCCCGCGGCCTCGGCGAGGCGGATCGCGATCATCTGCGCCGCGCTGTTCCACTCGTAGACGGCGGATGAGACATCCAGCCCCTCGTAGCATTGCAGCCGGATCAGGTTGCGGCCCAGCGCCGCCGCCAGCACCTTGGCGATCTCGGTCTTGCCGACGCCGGCCTCACCTTCGAGGAACAGGGGCCGGCCGAGCCGCAGCGCCAGATAAACCACGGTGGCAAGCGCGCGGTCGGCGAAATAGCCGCGCTTGTTGAGAAGGCCGAGCGTCGCATCGACCGATTGGGGAAGGCTGTCAGATGCGGTCATTACGTCTCGCCGGTTGATGTCATGCCCTGCCGTTCGCGGCATCGACGGCGCGGCGCGCCAGAACCCCGATCAGGTGCGCGCGATATTCCGCGCTGCCGTGCAGATCGCTGTTGAGGCCGTCCGCGTCAACCGACAGGCCGTCCAGCGCCTTGGACGAAAACCGCGTCTTCAGCGCCGCCTCGAAAGCCGGCACGCGGAACACGCCGTCGGCGCCCGCGCCGGTCACCGCGACGCGCACTTCCGACGGCATCCGGGCGACGAATACCCCTACCAGCGCGTAGCGTGACGCCTGATTACGGAATTTCTCGTAAGCCGCCTTCTTCGGCAGCGGGAACATGACGCGGGTGATGATCTCGTCGTCTTCCAGCGCCGTGGTGAACAGGCCCTGAAAGAAGTCCTCCGCCTTGATGCGGCGCTTGTTGGTGACGATGGTGGCGTTGAGCGCAAGGCACGCCGCCGGGTAATCGGCGGTCGGATCGTTGTTGGCGATGGAACCGCCGATGGTACCGCGATGGCGCACCGCCGGGTCGCCGATCACGCCGGCCAGTTCGGCAAGCGCCGGAATCGCCTCGCGCACGGCCGCCGACTCCGCGACCTCGACGTGGATCGTGGTAGCGCCGATCACCAGCGAACGGCCCTTCAGTTCGATGCCGTCCAGACCGTCGATGCGGGTCAGATCGACCAGATGCGGCGGCGCGGCGAGGCGCTGCTTCATCACCGGCACCAAGGTATGGCCGCCGGCGATCAGCTTGGCGTCCTCGTTCTTCGCCAGCAGGTTGGCGGCTTGCCGCACCGTCGCCGGCCGATGGTATTTGAATTCATACATCTAACGATTCCCGGAAGCAGCTAGGCTAGACCCGCCTCTGCCATAGCCTTCGCGCCGGCGGCGATCGACAGCACGATATTCTGATAGCCGGTGCAGCGGCACAAGTTACCCTCTAGTTCCTCGCGAATGGTGTGGTCGTCGAGATCGGGTCCCTTGCGGCGCACCAGATCGACCGCCGTCATGATCATGCCCGGCGTGCAGAAGCCGCATTGCAGGCCGTGGTGCTCGCGGAACGCCGCTTGCATCGGGTGCAGCGGCGCGCCCTCCGGCGCCAGTCCCTCGATGGTGGTGACGCTCATGCCGTCCGCCATCACCGCCAGCGTGGTGCAGGACTTCACCGCCTTGCCGTCGAGATGGACCACGCAGGCGCCGCATTGCGAGGTATCGCAGCCGACGTGAGTGCCGGTCAGCCGCAGATGCTCGCGCAGGAACTGCACCAGGAGCGTCCGAGAATCGATGTTGGCGACGACGGGCGCGCCGTTGACGACAAGAGAAACCTTGGCCATATGCGTTCTCTATCCGCGCCGCATGACGTGCCGCACGGTTCCTTGAAATCGTTCCAAAGTATCTTAGGACTCATCGCTACGCCCGGCAACCGCCGGTACGCGCCATTCAGCCCTGCACCGCCTTGGCGAATCCGGCGAAAAACTGGTCCGCCAGCTTCTTGGCGGTGCCGTTGATGAGCCGCTGGCCGAGCTGCGCCAGCTTGCCGCCGATCTGCGCCTCGACATTGTAGCTGAGCAGCGTGCCGCCGTCGTTCTCGGCGAGCCCGACGGTGGCCCCGCCCTTGGCGAAACCGGCGACACCGCCCTCACCCTCGCCGGAAATCTTGTAGCCGTTCGGCGGATCGAGGTCGCTGAGCGTGACCTTGCCCTTGAAACGCGCCGAAACCGGGCCGACCTTGATTTTGGCGACGGCGCGGAAGCCGTTGTCCTCGGTGCGCTCCAGTTCCTCGCAGCCGGGGATACAGGACTTCAGCACCTCGGGGTCGTTGAGCTTCTCCCACACCGCGGCACGCGGCGCCGCCAGTTGGACTTCGCCGGTCATCGTCATCGCCATGAGCGCGCCTCCTGATCGTCCGCCCCTCCGGGCAGACGGATTGATATGTGACCGATTCAACTAATGCCTGCCGGCGGCAAAGAAAAGGGGCGCGCGGGATCAGGGGATTGGCACGGCCTCGGGAACGGCCATAGCGTTTTCGAGCGAAGTGGATGCCGGTTCGCGTGAAGAAAACGCGTCAAAACATAAAGATAGAGCCCCGCTTCTGATTCCATCAGAAGCGGAAAGGCTCTAGTGTCGCTCGCGCATGACCACGTCCCTGTCGCCCCTGCTCACGCCGATGCTGTCGAGCGCCGCCATGCGCGGCGTCTGCGACGATGCGACCTTTCTCCAGTTCATGCTGGACGTCGAGGCGGCGCTGGCGCGCGCCGAAGCCGCGGCCGGCGTCATCCCGGCGGCCGCCGCAGATTCGATCGCCGCCGCCTGCCGCGCGGACAATTTCGACATGACGGCGCTGGCCGAGGCCGCAACCCGCGCTGGCAATCTCGCGATTCCGTTGGTCAAGGCGCTGACCGCGGCGGTGGCGAAGGCCGATCCGGACGCGGCGCGCTACGCCCATTGGGGAGCGACCAGTCAGGACATCATCGACACCGCCACCATGCTGACGCTGCGGGCCGCCATCGACGCGCTGTTGGGCGACCTCGACCGCGCTATCGCCGGCTTCGCCCGTCTCGCCCGCGCGCATCGCCACACCGCGACGGTGGCACGGACCTGGTTGCAGCACGCACTGCCGATACCGTTCGGCCTCAAGCTCGCCGGCTATGCCGCCGCGCTGCACCGCACCCGCGCCCGGCTGCTCACACTGCGCGACAACGCGCTGGCGCTACAATTCGGCGGCGCGGCCGGCACGCTG
>JBASBO010000076.1:0-4906 GCA_049651165.1 Xanthobacteraceae bacterium
CCGCCGAGTTCATCACCACCGCGCTGCTGTTCGTCTCCGCGGCGCTGTCGTGGGTGATGTTCGTCAATGTCGGCTTCTTCAAGCAGGACCTGCTGGTGCAGGTGCTGCCGTGGATCCAGTCCGGCGACTTGCAGGTCGCCTGGTCGCTGCGGGTCGATACGCTGACGGCGGTGATGCTGGTGGTGGTGACCACCGTGTCGTCGCTGGTGCATCTGTACTCGGTCGGCTACATGGACGAGGATCCGTACTGCCCGCGCTTCTTCGCCTATCTGTCGCTGTTCACCTTCGCCATGCTGATGCTGGTGACCGCCGACAACATCATCCAGCTGTTTTTCGGCTGGGAGGGCGTCGGCCTCGCGAGCTATCTCCTGATCGGCTTCTGGTATCGGAAGCCGTCGGCCAACGCCGCGGCGATCAAGGCGTTCGTGGTCAACCGCGTCGGCGATTTCGGCTTCCTGATCGGCATCTTCGCGCTGTTCATGATGGTCGGCTCGATCGACTTCGACACCATCTTCGCCGCCGCCCCCAGCCTCACCGGCAAGACCATCGACTTCCTCGGCTGGAACGTCGACGCGCTGACGCTGATCTGCCTGTTTCTGTTCATGGGCGCGATGGGCAAGTCGGCGCAGTTCCTGCTGCACACCTGGTTGCCCGACGCGATGGAGGGCCCGACCCCGGTGTCGGCGCTGATCCACGCCGCAACCATGGTCACCGCCGGCGTCTTCATGGTGGCGCGACTGTCGCCGCTGTTCGAACTGGCGCCAAACGCGCAAGCCTTCGTGATGCTGATCGGCGGCACCACGGCGTTCTTCGCCGCCACCGTCGGCCTGGTGCAGAACGACATCAAGCGCATCATCGCCTATTCGACCTGTTCGCAACTCGGCTACATGTTCGTGGCGATGGGCGCGGGGGCCTATTCGGTCGGCATGTTCCACCTGTTCACCCACGCCTTCTTCAAGGCGCTGTTGTTCTTAGGGTCCGGCTCGGTGATCTACGCGATGCACCACGAGCAGGACATCCGCAACATGGGCGGCCTCAAGGACAAGATCCCGTTCACCTATTTCATGATGGTGATCGGCACGCTGGCGCTGACCGGCTTCCCGCTCACCGCCGGCTACTTCTCCAAGGACGCCATCATCGAGTCGGCCTTCGTCTCGCATAATCCGTTCGCGTTCTACGGCTTCCTGATGACCGTGGTGGCGGCCTGCCTGACCTCGTTCTATTCGTGGCGGCTGATCTTCAAGACCTTCCACGGCGAGCCGCACGACCGTCATCACTACGAGGCGGCGCACGAGGCGCCGCTGTGGATGCTGGTGCCGCTCGGCGTGCTGGCGGCGGGCTCGCTGCTCGCCGGCCTGCCGTTCAAGGAGCTGTTCGCCGGCCACGGCGTCGACGAGTTCTTCCGAAACTCGCTGAAGATGCATCCGGGCATCCTCGACGAGATGCACCACATCCCCGCGGCGATCGCCTATCTGCCGACCGTGATGATGGTGATCGGCCTGTTCGTGGCCTGGATGTTCTACATCCGCCGGCCGTATCTGCCGGCCGAACTCGCAAGCCAGCATCAGGCGCTGTACCGCTTCCTGCTCAATAAGTGGTACTTCGACGAGCTTTACGAGATCATCTTCGTACGCCCGGCCAAGTGGCTCGGCTATACGCTGTGGAAGAAGGGCGACGGCTTCGTCATCGACGGCTTCGGCCCGAACGGCGTCGCCGCGCGCGTGCTCGACGTCACCCGCGGGGTGATGCGAATACAGACCGGTTATCTCTATCACTATGCCTTCGTGATGCTGATCGGCGCCGCCGGCCTCATCACCTGGTTCATGTTCGGGCTTGGGGGCCAATAAATGATGACGTGGCCCATACTTTCCATCGTCACCTTCCTGCCCGCGCTCGGCGCGGTGCTGATCTGGCTGATGGCGCGCGGCGGCGACGAGGCCGCCGCCCGCAACGCGCGCTGGATCGCGCTGTGGACGACGCTCATCAACTTCGCGATCTCGCTGATCCTGGTGGCGCGGTTCGATCCGAGCCAGGCCGGCTTCCAGTTCGTCGAGGAGGGCCGCTGGCTGACCTCGACCATCGCCTACAAGATGGGCGTGGACGGCATCTCGCTGCCGCTGGTGATCCTCACCACCGCGATCCTGCCGCTGTGCATCATCGCGAGCTGGAAGATAACCAGCCGCGTGCCGGCCTACATGATCGCGTTCCTGATCCTGGAATCGCTGATGGTCGGCACCTTCTCGGCGCTCGATCTCCTGCTGTTCTACGTGTTCTTCGAGGGCGGCCTGATCCCGATGTTCCTCATCATCGGGGTGTGGGGCGGGCCGCGCCGGGTCTACGCGACCTTCAAGTTCTTCCTCTACACGCTGCTCGGCTCGGTCTTGATGCTGCTGGCGATCATGGCGCTGTACTGGAACGCCGGCACCACCGACATTCCGACGCTGATGACCACCGCCGTGCCGGCGCGCCTTCAGACCTGGGCGTGGCTGGCGTTCTTCGCCTCGTTCGCGGTGAAGATGCCGATGTGGCCGGTGCATACCTGGCTGCCGGACGCCCACGTCGAGGCCCCGACCGCAGGCTCGGTGATCCTCGCCGCGATCCTGCTGAAGATGGGCGGCTACGGCTTCCTGCGTTTCTCGCTGCCGATGTTCCCCCTGGCGTCGCATGACTTCGCGCCGCTGGTGTTCACGCTCTCCGCCATCGCCATCATCTACACCTCGCTGGTGGCCCTGATGCAGGAGGACATGAAGAAGCTGATCGCCTATTCCTCGGTGGCGCACATGGGCTTCGTCACCATGGGCATCTTCGCCGGCACCATGCAGGGCGTCGCCGGCGGCGTGTTCCAGATGATCTCGCACGGCATCGTCTCGGGTGCGCTGTTCCTCTGCGTCGGCGTGGTCTACGACCGGATGCACACCCGTGAGATCGCGGCCTATGGCGGTGTGGTCAACCGGATGCCGCTCTATGCCTTCGTGTTCCTCACCTTCACCATGGCCAATGTCGGGCTGCCCGGCACCTCCGGCTTCGTCGGCGAGTTCCTGACGCTGATCGGCACCTTCAAGGTCTCGATCCCGACCGCGTTCTTCGCCACCGTCGGCGTCATCCTGTCGGCGGCCTATGCGCTGTGGCTCTACCGCAAGATCGTGTTCGGCGCGCTGGTGAAGCCCTCGCTCGCCACCATCAAGGACCTCACCTTCCGTGAGGTGGCGACCCTCGGGCCGCTTCTGATCCTCACCATCCTGTTCGGGTTCTATCCGAAGCCGCTGCTCGACATGTCGGCGGCCTCGGTGCAGCAACTCGTCACCAACTACAGCACCGCGATCTCGACTGCCGTGAAGGCAGCCGCGCTCGCGCACTGAATACGGCAGGCCAGGACCTTAATCCCATGAACTTCACTCCCGCCGGATATTCGCTGCTTCCCGTGGTGCCGGAGATGGTGCTCGCCGTCGGCGCGATGGCGCTGCTGATGGTCGGCGCCTTTCGCGGCCAGCGTTCGACGCCGCTGGTGGTGACGCTTTCGATCGTGCTTCTGGTCGCGGTTGGCGCGCTGCAATGCTGGCTGCCGCAAGGGCGGCTTGAAACTTTCGGCGGCGGCTTCATCGTCGACGACTACGCGCGCTTCCTGAAAATCCTGGTGCTGGCCGGCTCGGCGGCGACGCTCCTGATTTCCTACGGCTTCCTGTCGGAACGGCCGCGCCGCATCTTCGAGTACGCGATCCTGATCCTGGTCTCGACCATCGGCATGATGCTGCTGG
Organism: Xanthobacteraceae bacterium; assembly: GCA_049651165.1. Lineage (GTDB taxonomy): Bacteria > Pseudomonadota > Alphaproteobacteria > Rhizobiales > Xanthobacteraceae > 62-47. Next base: position 3,756 of record JBASBO010000076.1, read on the forward strand.
TGTCGGCCGGCGATCTGATCATGCTCTATCTCGGCCTCGAACTGATGAGCCTGTCGCTTTACGTCGTCGCCGCCTGCAACCGCGACGACGTCAAGTCCACCGAGGCCGGCCTGAAGTATTTCGTGCTCGGCGCGCTGGCGTCGGGCATGATGCTCTACGGCATGTCGCTGATCTACGGCTTCACCGGTACGGTGAGCTTCACCGGCATCGCCGCCGCAGCCAAGACCGGCAGCATCGGCGTGGCGTTCGGGCTGGTGTTCCTGCTCGCCGGGCTGTGCTTCAAGATCTCGGCGGTGCCGTTCCACATGTGGACGCCGGACGTCTACGAGGGCGCGCCGACCCCGATCACCGCGTTCTTCTCCGCCTCGCCGAAAGTCGCCGCCTTCGCGGTGTTCGTGCGCATCGTCCTGACCGCGTTTCCCAACGTCGCGCCGGAATGGCAGCAGATCGTGGTGTTCGTCTCGATCGCCTCGATGGCGCTCGGCTCGTTCGGCGCCATCGGTCAGCGCAACTTCAAGCGCATGATGGCCTATTCGTCGATCGGCCATATGGGCTTCGCGCTGGTGGGGCTTGCCGCGGGCACGCCCGAAGGCGTCCATGGCGTGATCCTCTATCTCGTCATCTATACCGTGATGACTTTCGGCGTGTTCACGCTGATCCTGGCGATGAAGCGCAACGGCCACGCGATGGAGCAGATCAGCGATTTCGCCGGGCTGTCGCGCACCAATCCGGTGCTGGCCTTCCTGTGCGCGATGCTGCTGTTCTCGCTGGCCGGCATTCCGCCGCTGGCCGGCTTCTTCGCGAAGTTCTACGTGTTCACCGCCGCGATCAAGGCCGGGATGATTACGCTGTCGGTGATCGGCGTGCTGGCGAGCGTGGTCGGCGCGTTCTACTACCTCAACGTCATCAAGGTGATGTATTTCGACGAGCAGGCCGGCGCGACCGACGCCGTCCGCGTCGAACTGGGAACCGTCGTGGTGCTTTCGGCGCTGTTCAACATGCTGTTCTTCGTTTACCCGGGGCCGCTGGTCGGCGCGGCGACGGCAGCCGCGAAGTCGCTGTTCTGATGGCGCTGGCGCTTGGCGCGCGGGCGCGTGCGGCGGGTTATCGGCTGACGGCGTTCGACGCGGTCGGCTCGACCAATGCCGAGG
>JBASBO010000077.1:0-2522 GCA_049651165.1 Xanthobacteraceae bacterium
GGCTGACCGGCGCGCCGGGCGAACTGTCCGCCGCGCATCGCGGCCGCATCGCCAAGGTCTATCCGGAGATCGTCGACGGGCGCGTCATCGCCGACGTCGAGGTCGAAGGGATCGGCGATTACTTCGTCAACGAGCGGACGCTGGTGTCGATCCCGGTCGGCAAGCGCACCGTGCTCGCGGTGCCGCCGGCGGCGATCCGCACCACCCACGGCGTCGATTATGTCCGCGTCGTCACTGACGGCGGCGCGATGGATGTCGCCGTGATCCTCGGCGAAACCTTTGCCGACAACGGCGCGGGGCGCGTCGAGATTCTCACCGGCCTGCATGACGGCGACCGGATCGTGCTGCCATGAAACTCGGTATCGCAGGCGGCCTGACGCGTGCCTTCATCGCGTCGCCCTTGACGCCGCTGTTCCTGCTGGCGTCGCTGGCGCTCGGCCTGATCGCGCTGGTGACGCTGCCGCGCGAGGAGGAGCCGCAGATCTCGGTGCCGATGGTCGATATCCACGTCACCGCCAACGGCTTGAGGGCGGAGGACGCCGTCAAGCTGGTGACCGAGCCGCTGGAGACCATCGTCAAGAGCATCGACGGCGTCGAGCACGTCTACTCGCAGACCGAGGACGACGGCACCGTGGTCACCGCGCGCTTCAAGGTCGGCACCAATTCCGACGCCGCCATTCTCCGGGTGCACGAGAAGGTCCGCGCCAACATCAACCGCATCCCGGTCGGCATTCCCGAACCGCTGATCGTCGGCCGCGGCATCGACGACGTCGCGATCGTTGTGGTGACGCTGCGGCCGACCCCTAGCGCCGCAAGCCGCTGGACCGCGAACGGGCTGACGCGGCTGGCCCGCGAGTTGCAGGTCGAGGTGTCGAAGCTGCCCGACATCGGCCTCACTTATATCGTCGGCGAGCAGCCCGAGCAGTTCCGCGTCGAGCCCGATCCCGAGCGGCTGTCGCTGTACGGCATCACGCTGCAACAGCTTGCCGCCAAGATTGAGGGCGCCAACCGCTCGTTCCGTATCGGCACCGTGCGCGAGCAGACGCAGCAGCGCGCCATCGTCGCCGGCCAGACCTTGCAGGCGCTGCCCGAGATCGGCAACATTTTGCTCACGGCGCGCGACGGCCGCCCGGTCTATGTCCGCGACGTCGCCCATGTGGTGCTGGCGACCGCGCCGGCGGAGAACCGCGTCACCGATATCCGCAAGACCGCGGAGGCGGGGCTTGAGCGCGCGCCCGCCGTCTCGCTCGCCATCGCCAAGCGCCCCGGCACCAACGCGGTGGTGATCGCCGACGAGATCGTGCAGCGGCTGGAGCAGGCGCGCGGGCAGATTTTTCCCGAAGACGTCGAGATGACCGTCACCCGCAACTACGGCGAGACGGCCAACGAGAAAGCCAACGAACTGCTGTTCCATCTCGGCCTCGCGACGATTTCGATCGTGATTCTGGTCGCGGTCGCCATCGGCTGGCGCGAGGCGCTGGTGGTGGCGGTGGTGATCCCCACCACCATCCTGCTGACGCTGTTCGCGTCGTGGATCATGGGCTACACGCTCAACCGCGTCAGCCTGTTCGCGCTGATCTTCTCCATCGGCATTCTGGTGGACGACGCCATCGTGGTGATCGAGAACATCGCCCGCCACTGGGCGATGGGCGACGGCCGCTCGCGCGCGCAGGCCGCGATCGATGCGGTCGCCGAGGTCGGCAATCCGACCATCGTCGCGACGCTGACGGTGGTGGCGGCGCTGCTGCCGATGCTGTTCGTCTCCGGCATGATGGGGCCGTACATGAGCCCGATCCCGGCCAACGCCTCGGCCGCGATGCTGTTCTCGTTCTTCGTCGCCGTCATCCTGACGCCGTGGCTGATGATCCAGCTCGGCGGCGGCGGCCATGCGGCCGGCGGCGGCCATGACGAAGCCGGCGGCGGCCGGCTCGGCCGGCTCTACGTCGCGGTCGCGAAGCCCATTCTGGCGTCGCGCCGGCGGGCGTGGATTTTCCTGCTGGCGGTCGGGGTCGCGACGCTGGCCTCGCTCGCGCTGTTCTACACCAGGCACGTCACGGTGAAGCTCTTGCCGTTCGACAACAAGGCCAATCTTCAGGTCGTGCTCGATCTGCCGAAAGGATCGTCGGTCGAGGACACCGACCGGGCGCTGCAAATGATGGCGGAGCGGCTCGCCCCGGTGCCGGAGATCGTCTCGTTCCAGACCTATGCCGGCACCGCCGCGCCGTTCGATTTCAACGGCCTGGTGCGGCACTATTATCTGCGCGCGAATCCCGAGCAGGGCGATATCGCCATCAACCTCCTTGCAAAGGGCGAACGCACGCGGGCGAGCCACGCCATCGCGCTGGACGTGCGCGAGCGGCTGCGCGGCATCGACCTGCCGCAGGGCACGATCGTCAAGGTGGTGGAGCCGCCGCCCGGCCCGCCGGTGCTGGGCACGCTGCTGGCCGAAATCTACGGACCGGACGCCGTAACGCGGCGCGCGGTGGCCAGTAAGGTCAGGGAGTTAAAGCAAGGCATTCCCT
>JBASBO010000078.1:0-2265 GCA_049651165.1 Xanthobacteraceae bacterium
GGTTTCGGCGGCGCTGGTGCTGGCTGGCAGCACGAAGCCGGTCGAACCGCCGCGCCGCGCGGCGTTGGCCGGCGTTCCGAGCGTGGTCCCGTTGGGTCCGTAAATGCGCATGGGATTGCCTCCGGGGATGGTCCCCGGCATGGAACTCTGGACGGCGCATGGTTAACGGCGGGTAAACGGCCCGGCAAAATCTGCCGATAGCCACCGTTTTGCCGCCCCCGGCGGCGGCACGCGGCGCCGGGGCACGCAAAATCATCCAGTAATATCAAAGGCAAATCCCGCCGCGCGGGTTGGCACGCGGCTCGCATGGTTAACGGCGCACCGCGCGCGGCGTGGTGCATCGATCCACGGCGTCAGCGGGGAGCAACGATGCCAGGCGTGAGTCAAGCGGGATTCGGTCGGGTTCTGATCCGTGCGGTCGGCATGGCGATGCTGGCGCTCGCCCTCGCGCTGCCGGCGACCTCCGCCTTCGCCACCTCGCGCATCAAGGACCTCGCCAACATCGAGGGCGTGCGCCAGAACCAGTTGATCGGCTACGGCCTCGTGGTCGGCCTCAACGGCACCGGCGACACCCTCAACAACATCCCCTTCACCAAGCAGTCGCTGCAAGCGATGCTGGAGCGCATGGGCGTCAACATCCGCGGCGCCACCATCCGCACCGGCAACGTCGCCGCGGTGATGGTCACCGGCAACCTGCCGGCGTTCGGCACCCAGGGCACGCGGATGGACGTCACCGTCTCGGCGCTGGGCGACGCCAAGAGCCTGCAAGGCGGCACGCTGCTGGTGACGCCGCTGCTCGGCGCCGACGGCAACGTCTATGCGGTGGCGCAGGGTTCGCTGGCGATCGGCGGCTTTCAGGCCGAAGGCGCGGCCGCCAGCGTCACCCGCGGCGTGCCGACCAACGGCCGCATCGTCAACGGCGCGATCATCGAGCGCGAGATCGAGTTCACGCTGAACCGGCTGCCCAACGTGCGGCTGGCGCTGCGCAACGCCGACTTCACCACCGCCAAGCGCATCGCCGCCGCCGTCAACGACTTCCTCGGCACCAAGACCGCCGAGCCGATCGACCCCTCCACCGTGCAGCTCTCGATTCCGAAGGAGTTCAAGGGCAACGTGGTGGCGCTGCTCACCGAGATCGAGCAGTTGCAGGTCGAGCCCGACAACACCGCCAGGATCATCATCGACGAGCGCTCCGGCATCATCGTGATGGGCCGCGACGTGCGCGTCGCCACCGTCGCGGTGGCGCAGGGCAATCTCACGGTCTCGATTTCCGAAAGCCCGCAGGTCAGCCAGCCCGCTCCGCTGTCGCGCGGCCGCACCGTGGTCACGCCCAACACCCAGGTCGGCGTGCAGGAGGACGGCAAGAAGCTGGCGATGGTGAAGAACGGCGTCTCGCTGCAAGAACTGGTCGACGGCCTCAACGGGCTCGGCATCGGCCCGCGCGATCTGATCGGCATCCTGCAAGCGATCAAGGCCGCCGGCGCCATCGAAGCCGATATCGAGGTGATGTGATGAACGGCTTCGCCCCCGCCGCGCACGCCAACACCCATCCCACCCGCGACATCGCCTTCACGCAGGCGCTGGCGCGCGTCTCGCCGGAAGCGCAGGCCAAGGCCAAGTCGACCGCGCAGGACTTCGAGGCGATGTTCATCAACGCGATGTTTTCGCAGATGACCGACGGCCTCAAGGGCGACGGCCCGTTCGGCGACACGCCCGGCACCGGCGTCTGGCGCGCGATGCAGACCGAGCAGTATTCCCGCGCCTTCGCCAAGGCCGGTGGCCTCGGCGTTTCCAACGACGTCTACCGGACGTTGATCCTGCAACAGGCCGGCGGCGCCGGCGCCTGAAGGACTTCATCATGCCGCATCCTCCGCAAGCTCCCGCGCCCGCCAACGCGCCGGTCATCGATCCGCCGCGGCTCGCGGCGGAGATGAGCGAGGTGATGAGCGCGCTGTTCGAGGTGGTCGAACGCGAGACCGACCTGATCCGCGCCGGCCGGATCGCCGATGCGATGCGGCTCGAAGCCGACAAGGCGGCGCTGGCGCGACGCTACGTCAGCCTGGTCTCGGCGCTGAAGGTCAACCAGCCGCAGTTGCGCGCGGTCGCGCCCGATCTGGTCGCCGCCTTGCAGCGCCAGCACGAGACGTTCCGCGCCATGTTGCAGATCAACCTGACGGTGCTGGCCACCGCCCACGCCGTCTCCGAGGGCGTGGTGCGCGGCGTCGCCAGCGAGGTCCAGCGCCGCACCATGCCGCAGACCTACAC
>JBASBO010000079.1:0-7617 GCA_049651165.1 Xanthobacteraceae bacterium
CCCACCAACAGCGTTTCGCGGATGATCGCGCCGGCTAGTCCGGCCGAGCCGTTCGGCGGATCGATGTTGAGCGCCGCCAGCAGCAGCGGCTCCACCAGCCGCCGGTACAGCGCGCCGTCGCAGCGGATCGCGTCGCCGATGCGCTTGTTGGTCCCCGCCCACACCAGCGGCGCGAGGCCGAAGTAGTCGGCGGCGGAGGTGCCGGGCACGCGGCGCCTGGCGTCGAACACCCAGAACGGCACGCGGCCGTCGTTGATCCGCAGCACCCAGCGCTCGTCGGTCGCGAAATCGACGAAATCGAAACGCGCCTCGTCAGGTCCCTTCAGCCCTTCGAGATTGCCGATCTGCTGCGCATAGGCCAGCGCGTGATGGTTGCCCGACAGCAGCAGGTGGTTGCCGTTGTCGATGGTGAGATCGGTCGCGCCGTCGTAATAGGAACGGCAGCGGCCGCCGACCTGCTGCGTCGCCTCGTGGACGCGTACGGTGCGCCCGGCGGCGGCGAGCCGCACGCCCGCCGAGAGCCCGGAAATCCCGGCGCCGATGATGTGAACGGTGGATGCCATCAGATGACCGCGTAGCGCAGAAGTATCGCCATCTTCGCCGCCTTGCTCAGGCGCACCGGGGCGCGCGGCGGAGCGAAGCCCCGCTCAGCCAGCCGGTCGAGGATGGCCTGATAGTATTTCGACATGATGCGCGGCGCGCGCACGATTTTGCGCGGGTGGCGCGCCATGATCGCGTCCGACTGCGCGAAGTGCTCGCGCGCTTGCGCCATCAGCGGCGCGCAGACTTTCGGCAGCGCCGGATCGCGCGTCACGGCTTGCGGATCGTCGCCGGCAATGCCGGCCGCGAGCAGCGCCTCGCGCGGCAGATACAGGCGGCCGATGCCGGCATCCTCGTCGATGTCGCGCAAAATGTTGGTGAGTTGCAGCGCGCGGCCGAGATGATGCGCGAGCCGTTCGCCGTCCTGCTCCGGCAGGCCAAACACCCGCACCGAGAGCCGGCCCACGGCGCTGGCGACGCGGTCGCAATAGAGGTCGAGGGTTAGTTCGTCTGGCGCGCGGATGTCGCCGGTGACGTCCATCTCCATGCCGTCGATGATCGCCAGAAAATCCTCGCGGCGCAGCCCGAAGGTCCGCACCGACGGCAGGTAGCCTTGCAAATGCTGTGGCGGATGCCCGGCGCACAGCGCGTCGATATCGCTACGCCATTGCGCCAGCGCCTCGCGGCGTCCCTCGCGCGGGCCGTCGGCGTCGGCGATGTCATCGACCTCGCGGCAGAACGTATAGATCTGGAACATCGCCTCGCGCTGCGCGCGCGGCAGGATGCGCATCGCCGCGTAGAAAGAACTGCCGGACGCGGATGCGCCGGAGCTTGCCTCAATCGCCGCCGTCGTGCTCATGCGCCGGCCGCCCGCTTGGCGACAGGCCGCCGCAGCAGCCGGCGCGCCAGCTCCATGGCCATACCGCTGATGCTGTAGCCGAGGAACTGATGCGGGCGCAGATGCACGCGCTCGGACAGCGGATCGCGCACCTTCAGAAGCTGCACGATCCTGTCGGCGTAGGTCTGGATCACCGCGATCTCAAGACCGAGCCGGGTGTCAGTGACGCCGGCGTTGAGCGAACGCCCCTCATCGAGCAGGGCCTCGTTGCGCCGCGCCAGCCCATGCAGGCATTGCAGAATCTGCGGCGTCGATTTGTCTCGCCCCAGCATCTCGACGCTGGCCCCCGCCGCCGCCAGCGCGTCGCGCGGCAGATAGACGCGGTTGATGTTGCGGAAATCCTTGCCGCAGTCCTGCAAGTGGTTGTTGATCTGCAAGCCGGCGCACACCGCGTCGGACGCCGGCCACGTCGCCGTGCTCTCGCCGTGGACGTCGAGCATGAAGCGGCCGACCGGCATCGCCGAGTAGCGGCAGTAGTGGATGACCTCGTCCCAGTTCTCGTAGCGCAGCTTGGTCACATCCATGCGGAACGCGATCAGCAGATCGAGCGCGTGGCGCGGCGGCATCCCGCGCTCCGCAAATGCGTCGCGCAGCCGCACCGCTTCCGGCTGGCTGTCGCCACGGCCGAGCAGTTCGGCTTCGAGCCGGTCGAGATGAGCGAGCTTGTCGTCGGCCGCGAGCGTCGCGTGATCGGCGATGTCATCGGCGGTGCGGACGAAATTGTAGAAGGCGAGAATCAGCGCCCGGTGTCGCGGATGGATGATCCATGAGGCGACCGGGAAATTCTCGTCGCGATGGGTTTTTCCCGATCGCAGCTCACTCGCAGTCGTCATCGAAAACCGGCTACGTTCATCTCAACGGGACGGATGGGAACCCGGCGCGCCGGTCATGCCTGGCCGTCCGGGTCCGGTCCCATATATGGGAAGTCGGCCCATAAAACCAATGCAATCTGTCGTGCGGCCGCGCCCGCGCCGGGGGGCCGGGCGTGGCTCGGGACGCCGGTCCGCCCCGTTTGCGCGCGTTGGGGGTGTACCTTACTGGCCGTGGTTGACGAGAACCTGGTTGCAAGCCTTGGTCAGCTTGGCCCGGTGCTCCTTGAGGCAGCCCAGGATGACCAGATCGCCCTGATCCATCAGGCTGCGGCAGTGGCGGGCCACGTCGCGGGTGCAGGCTTTCTGCTCGGCTTCCGTGCCACTGCGCTGGTTCGGTCCTTGGTTCTGGGCCATGGCAGTGGTGGAAAGCGGCGCCAGCAGCGCGAGCAACAGGAAAATTCTGAGCATCGTGGTCCTTCGTTTCTCGTCGTCGATCCATGATCGTTCGCATCGCGCGGATCATGCGCGAATCGATACGCCGCTTCGCCGTCGCCCGGCTCGGCACCCTCTCAAAGCGCCTGTAAATACGGCGAAAATTACGGCAGTCCGGTCAAGTTGTCGGGCATGGTGTCGCGGCCGCTCCCAAAATTTTGACAATGCACTGATACTGAACGATATTTTTTCGGTCAACGCCGCTGCCCGATGGTTCGCGCCGATGTCACCGGCGCGCACGGTCCCACGGGAACCCGGCCACGCCCGTACAAAATGTCACACCCCTTTTTTGGGGAGAGACGGCCGGCCAGAGTATTGAACCTGAGGCGCGGTGAGGACACTACCATACGGGATTGGCGATGCTATCCTGACCACAATCAATCACGCTCAAGGTGCAAATGATGAAGTCGTTCGGTCCTGGTATTTCGCAAGCGACGAAGGCGGCCGGCGCGGCGGTGGGGCTGCTGCTGCTGTCCGCCTCGCTCGGTCACGCCCAGTCCGGCCCGTTCACCAGCTTCAACGGCGCGTGGTCGGGCACCGGATCGGTGGCGCTGTCCAACGGTTCGACCGAGCGCATCCGCTGCAAGGCCAACTATCAGGTGGACGGCACTGGTAAGGGACTCAAGCAGAAGCTGCGCTGCGCCAGCGACAGCTACCGCTTCGATCTCGACAGCGACGTGATGGCGCAAGGCGGCAGGGTGACCGGCAACTGGAGCGAGCAGAGCCGCAACATCAACGGCAACCTGCAAGGCCGCGCCAGCGACGGGCGGATCGAGGTGTTCGTCGAGGCGGCTGGCTTCGCCGCCAATCTGACGGTGACGACGCACGGCAACCGGCAGTCGGTCCTGATCGACTCCAAGGGTGAAATCCGCGGCGTCAAGATCTCGCTGGTCAAGGGCTGACGCTCGGTTCGCCCGGCCGGCAAACCGGACACAGGCCCGCGACCCGGTCGCGGGCTTTTTTTATTCCGCGGGTTTGGGCTGCCCCGCGGTGCCGCGCAGCCGCTGCGACAGGCTGATGAGCCACATCGCCGTCGGCCGCAGGATGAACAGGTCCGCGACCAGCGCCGCCACCATGGCGAAGGCGCTGAGCCAGCCGAATAGCCGCAGCGATGGCAGGTCGGAGAACACCGTCACCACCAGCCCGCAGGCCAGCACCACCGTGGTCAGGATCAGCGCCGGCCCCACCAGCACGGTGGCGCTCTCCACCGCGATCGCCGGGTCCTCGCCCGGCTTCTGCTCCAGCCGCAGGCGGTTGAGGAAGTGGATGGTGGCGCTGAGGCCGAGGCCAAACGACACCGTTAGCGCCACTACGCTGGCGAACTGCAACCCCTCCCCGAGCAGCCACAGGACGGTGCCCGACAGCACCACCGGAAAGATGCCCGGCAGGATGCAGGCGAGCCCCACCACCACCGAACGGAACGCCAGCCCGATGAAGGCGGCGACGAAACCGAACTCGATGGTGAGCCCGTGGTTGAGCTTCTCGATCATGCCGGCGCTGTTGCGCGCGGCGATCGCAGACAGGCCGGTGACCGCTATCTCGTAGCCGGGATGCTGCTTGCGCACCGCGTCGAGGCTGCTGTCGAGTTTCCTTACGATCGGCAGGATCTGGCTGGAATCGCTGTCCGGCACCCGTCCGGACACAACCACCGCGTCCTCATGCTCGGAGATGAAGCGCCGCACCAGATGCTTGGGCAGCAGATCGACGTATTCCTTCAGCGTCGCCGTGTCGGAACTGCCGACCTTCTCGGTCAGCCAGCGGCGCAGCGTCTCCAGCGACCAGACGTTGCCGACGCCGGCCTGCGTCTCGACCTGCTTGTGGACCTGCGCGATGGTGTCGAGCGTCTGTGGCGAGTAGAGCGTCTGCCCCTTGGGAAACTCGATCAGCACGTCGATTGGGTTGGCGCCGGTCAGCTTGGCGTCGAGGCGGCCGCTGGCGGCCACCGCCTGCTGCTTGTCGGGCACCTGGTCGGCCAGCCGGTAGCGGGGCTCAAGGCTGCCATAGACCACACCGAGCCCGCCGACCACCAATAGCGCGATCAGGCTGAACAGGCCGGGCCGGCTCACCATGCGCACCGCGATCCACATGCAGAAGGCGCGCAGCGCGTTGACGCCGGCGTCCGCGGTCTTGAACTTGGTGGCGAACACCTTCTCGTTGCGCACCAGCAGCACGCCGAACACCGGCACCAGCAGCAGCACCGCCAGCAGCGCGATGACGGTGGCGGCGAATCCGGCTTCGCCGAACGCGCGGATCAGGTCCGAGTCGGAGAATTGCAGCGCGAGGAACGAAATGCCGGCGGTGGCGTGGGTCAGCACGCAGGCCGGGCCGACCACCAGCACGGCGTTGCGGAACGCCGAATAGCGGTCCTCGCCGGCGATCAGGCGGTCGCGCGCCGCGAACGTCAACTGCATCGAGTCCGAGAAGCTGATGACCATGATGAGCGGCGTCATCACGTTCAGGAACATGTTGAGACTGAAGCCGGCCCAGCCCAGCGCGCCGAGCGCCAGCAGGATCGCCAACAGCGGCGGAAACGCCGCCACGATCATGAACGAGACCTTGCGGAAGAATATGATGGCGATCAGGCAGCCCGCCAGAATGCCGGCGATGTTGTACATCAGCCCGTCGCGCTCGACCGCGTTGCGGATTTCGAGCTGCATCACCGGCACGCCGGACAATTCCTTGGTGAGCCCGGAGCCCTCAAGGTCGTCGTGCATGACCTGACGGATTTCGCCGACGACCTTGCTCAGGCTGTTGTCGCGAACCACCGCGGGATCGAGCGCCAGCACGATCAGCGCCAGCGTGCCGTCCTCCGACAACAGCTTGCCGCGGATGATCTCGTTCGACTTCACCGTTTCGATGAACTTGTCGTAGGCCGCCCCTTGCGGCAGCTCCTGCGGAAACAGCGCCGCCGGCAGCTTGCCGGGCTCCGGCGCCTGCCGCGCCGAGAACAGCGAAATCAGCCCGCGCGTGCCGTCGATCAATTGCAGATCGGTGACCATGTCGCGCAGCTTTTCGAGGTTCTCGCGCGCCAGCAGCGTCTTGCCCTCGACCACCACCAGCACGTCGAACTCGGTGGAGGGGAAGCGCCGGGTGACTTCTTCGTACTGCTTGTATTCGACGGAGTCGGAGCGGAACAACTGGCTGAGCGAATCGTCGATCTTGATCCGCTGGATTCCGAACGCCGCGCCGATGCACAACAGCGCCAGAACGATGCAGACCGTGACCGGCGCGCGCAGCCCGATCAATCCCATCCGCTCCAGCCCGAACGCGATGCTCGGCAGCCGCCGGCCCGCCTCGCGGGCATCGAGGTCGCTGTCGTCGAGGTCGTGCTTAGGGTGCATACGGTGTCCGTTCCCCGGCTGACGATCCGGCGCCTCGGCTCCCCCGCCCGGCGGCGCCGAGGTTTAGCAGGTCTGTCCGATCCCGCAAGCGGCCGAATCGGATCGCACACGCGACGATATCATGTCACGGAAACGTCATCGAAGGGCCGGCAAACGCGGGCGAAGCGCCCTACTCCGCCGGCACCGAGGTCCGCAGCTTGAGCGAATAGTAGGAGGCGTTGGTGCGCCCGCGCGAGGCGTTGCGCCCGAAGGTGATGAGGTGGTGCGCCACGGTGATCGAACTGATGAGGTATTCGATCTCGCCGCGCTTGAGCCGCCGCAGCGCGAAGGCCCAGAACGCGCGACGGTAATCGCCGCGCACGCCGACCTTCCAGAAAATATTGCGCAGCATGGTGAGGCCGAGCCTGATGTTCGCGAGCGACAGCCGCGCGCGCGACAAGGGCGGTTGCAGCCGGCGCGGATAGGTGTGGCGGATCTGGTATTCGAACCGCTCCAGCAGCTTGTCGGGCGCGTAGGCGCGGCCCATGCACTCGCGCCAGGTGTCGACGACGTGGTCGTACGGCAAGCGGAAATCGACGTTGGAATCGCGGCCCTCGTCCTCGATCAGGCGGTTCTCGCGCTTCAGCCGGTCCCACAGCGGCGTCTTCGGCAGCGCCTGCAACAGGTTGATGGTGAGCAGCGGAATCTGCGACTGGTCGATGAAGTCGAGCAGGTGCGCGCCGGTTTCCGGCTTGTCGGTGTCGAGGCCGAGAATGATGCCGGACACCACCTCCATGCCGTAATCGTTCAGCGTGTGGACCGCCTCCATGATCGGGACCATCATGTTGTGGTCCTTGTGCATGGCTTTCAGCGCCACCGGGTCCGGCGTCTCGATGCCGCAGAAAATGGTGGCGAAATAGGCTTCGCGCATCTGCGCCAGGATTTCCGGGCGCTTGGCGATGTTGAGCGTCGCCTCGCAGGAGAACCGCAGCACGAAGCCGGTCTTCTTCTGCCATGCGACAAGATGCGGCAACAGCTCCAGCGCCGCCTTGCGGTTGCCGATGAAGTTGTCGTCGACGAAATACACCGATCCGCGGATGCCGCATTCCAGGAGCTTGTCGAGTTCGCGGGTGATCTGCTGCGGCGATTTCAGCCGCGGATTGCGGCCGTAGAGGCCGGGAATGTCGCAGAACTCGCATTGATACGGGCAGCCCGAGGAATACTGGATGCTGCCGAGGAAGTAGCGCGGGATCTCCGCAAGCTCATAGGCGGGAATCGGAAAGCGCGTCATGTCGAGGCGCTCGCCGGTTTTCAGCACCACCTGCTCCGGCGGCCGCGCGCAATCCCGTGCAAGCCGCGCGATCAGTTCGTCGGTGGCGTCGCCAAGCTCGCCGACGTGCAGATAGTCGAACGATGGATAATAGTCCGGGCAGGCGCTCACCGACGGCCCGCCGATCGCGGTCGGCAGATCGAAGCCATGGGCGCGGCGGCAGATGTCGTTCATCTGCACGCGCTGGATGTGCATCCCGCTCACCAGCACGGCGTCGGCCCAGAG
>JBASBO010000080.1:0-6721 GCA_049651165.1 Xanthobacteraceae bacterium
GGTGGCGACCTCGCCGAAGGCGCGACGCACCGTCGTCAACTGAGCCCTTGCGTCAGCGGCTGACGATGACGCCGATGACGTTGGGCGCCGCGCGATACTTCTCCTCGATCGCGGCGCGCGCCGCGGCGCGGTTCTCCGGCGTCAGCAGGCCGCGCGCCTCGGCGAGAATCATCCAGCAATAGCCCCACCAGTCCGCCAGCATTCCGTTGTCGTCGACCAGATCGTAGCCGTGCTCCGCGGCGAAGATGCGCGCCTGCGCCTCGTCGAGCGAATCGAGCCAGGCATGATCCTCGGTGGAGAACAGCTCGTCGCCGATGTCGTCGATGGTGTAGCCCCACACCGACAGGCACACCGCATTGAACGCGCGGTCGATCTGGTCGTCATCCACCAGCCGGCGGCGCGACATCTGATGCAGCCGCGACAGCGACCGGGCAAAATCGGCGATGCGGGTGAGTGCGAACGGATGCGTGGCAGGCGTGGACATATGGCCCTCGGCGTTCAGGACAGACGCTAGATATGGTATCTGCAAGTCAGCGAATCACAATGATATATCAATAGCTTACTAAAGTGTTCTTAATTTGTTCCAACATTGTGACCGGAGCAGTGCGCCGCGCCGGTTCCAAAATCCGAATTTCACCTTATCGCGGTCATAGTTTCGAGCGCCGAGTCAGGAGAATTGCGCAGGTTCTTACCGAGTTCCGCTGAAGGGAGGCCGACCATGGCAACCACGCCCTCGCCCCAGCGCGCAAACGAGATCAAGCGCCCGACTGGTTCACGCTGCGACCCGCATATCGATATCGACGCCGTAATCGAGGAAAATCAGCGGCTCCGCGGACTCGTCGTGCAACTCTCGCGAATGGTGATACGCAACGTCGCCGACCATCACTGACGCCATTGCCACCGCGCCGCCATCGCGCGACGATGCCGTCACACGACGTCGTCATCACGGGATCCTCACGGAACCCGAGTCGCGCCTTTGGCATTAGGCATTGCCAGCAGGTGTCCCGCCGTGCGCGATGATGCGAGGCTTCCATTCGTTTCGGGATTGCGTATTGACCCATTCATATTTTTCAGACCATCCATTGCGATCGCATGCTCCGGTCGACGATCTGGCGCTGGCCGACATCAAGAGCGCGATCCTTGCCAAGCTGACGCTGGCGATCGGCAAGGACGCCGGGATCGCCACCGCGCACGACTGGTACAAGGCGGCGGCGCTCGCCCTGCGCGACCGCATCGTGCATCGCTGGCTGTTGACCGAGAAGGACAACTACGACGCCGGTCGCAAGCGGGTGTACTATCTCTCGCTCGAATTCCTGATCGGACGCCTGTTCACCGACGCACTCAACAACATGGGTCTGCTGCCGCTGTTCACTGCTGCGCTCGGCGACCTCGGCGTCGATCTCAACGATTTGCGCAGATGCGAGCCCGACGCCGCGCTCGGCAATGGCGGGCTGGGCCGGCTCGCCGCCTGCTTCATGGAAAGCATGGCGACGCTCGGCATTCCCGCGCTCGGCTACGGCATCCGCTACGACTTCGGCCTGTTCCGCCAGATCATCACCGACGGCCGCCAGCAGGAATATCCCGACGAATGGCTGTCGTTCGGCAACCCGTGGGAGTTTCAGCGCCGCGAGGTGGTCTACGACGTGCGTTTCGGCGGCCACGTCGAACATGGCGTCGATGCCCACGGGCGCGAGCGTCCGGTCTGGCACGCCGCCGAGACGGTGCAGGCGGTGGCGTTCGACACCCCGATCGTCGGCTGGCGCGGCGCGCACGTCAACGCGCTTCGGCTGTGGTCGGCGCGCGCGCCCGATCCGCTGCGGCTCGACGTGTTCAACTCAGGCGACCACCTCGGCGCGATGTCGGCGCAGGCGCGGGCGGAGGCGATCTGCAAATTCCTCTACCCCAACGACGAGACCGCCGCCGGGCGCGAGTTGCGGCTGCGGCAGGAATATTTCTTCGTCTCCGCCTCGCTTCAGGACCTCGTCAGCCGCCACATCCAGGCCGACGGCGCGCTGGATACGCTGCCGGCCAAGGCGGCGGTGCAACTCAACGACACCCACCCGAGCCTCGCGGTCGCCGAGCTGATGCGCATCCTCGTCGATGGCCACGCCATGGACTGGGACACCGCATGGGACATCACCACCCGCACGCTGTCCTACACCAACCACACGCTGCTGCCCGAGGCGCTCGAAGTCTGGCCGGTGAAACTGTTCGAGCGGATGCTGCCGCGCCACCTCGACATCATCTACCGCATCAACACCCTGCACCTCGACCGCGCCGAGGCGCTGCGGCCGCACGACACAAACTTCCGCGCCGCCGTCTCGATCATCGACGAGCGGACCCATCGCAGCGTCCGCATGGGTTATCTGGCGTTCATCGGCTCGCATTGCACCAACGGCGTCTCCGCGATCCATTCCGAACTGATGAAGGAAACCGTCTTCCGCGATCTGAACCGGCTTTATCCGGGCCGCATCACCAACATGACCAACGGCATCACCTTCCGCCGCTGGCTGATGCTGGCCAATCCCGGCTTGACCTGCCTGCTGCGCGAGGCCTGCGGCGACGCCGTGCTTGACGATCCCTCGCGCCTTTCGCAACTCGAACGCTACGCCGGCGACGCCGCTTTCCAGCAGCGGTTCGTCGCCATCAAGCGCCGCAACAAGGCGGCGCTGGCGCGGCTGATCGGAGCAAAGCTCGGCATCGACGCCGACGAGAGCGCGCTGTTCGACGTGCAGATCAAGCGCATCCACGAATACAAGCGCCAGCTTCTCAACATCCTCGAAGCCATCGCGATGTATCAGGAGATCCGCGACGAGCCGCTGCGCGAGCGGGTGCCGCGGGTGCGGATTTTCGCCGGCAAGGCGGCGGCGAGCTATCGCCACGCCAAGCTCATCATCAAGCTCATCAACGACGTGGCGCAGGTCGTCAACAACGATCCCGTGGTCGGCAACCGCCTCAGGATCGTGTTCCTGCCCGATTACAACGTCAGCCTCGCCGAGGCGATCATTCCCGCCGCCGATCTCTCCGAGCAGATTTCCACCGCGGGCATGGAAGCCTCGGGCACCGGCAACATGAAGCTAGCGCTCAACGGCGCGCTGACCATCGGCACGCTCGACGGCGCCAACATCGAAATCCGCGATCACGTCGGAGCCGACAACATCGCGATCTTCGGCCTGACCGCCGAGGAGGTGATGACGCGCCGCGCCCATGGCCTCGACGCCGGCGACATCATCGCGCGCTCGCCGCGCCTTGCGCGCGCCATCCACGCCATCGAGTCCGGCGCCTTCTCGCCCGACGAGCCGGGGCGTTTCCACGCCATCGGCCACGCGCTGCGCCATCTCGACCACTACATGGTCAGCGCCGATTTCGACGCCTATTACGAGGCGCAGCGCGCGATCGACCGGCGCTGGCTCGCCGGCCCGGCCTGGACCCGCGCCAGCATCCTCAACGTCGCGCGGATGGCGTGGTTCTCGTCGGATCGCACCATCCGCGAATACGCCGCCGAGATCTGGCACGTCCCCGCGATCGCGCCGGCCTCACAACCGGGCCGCAGCCGGTATCATCAACGCTGACGCGCGGTAAATCGAGGTTGACGCGGCGGCATCATCCTGAGAGCCCGACCGGAGATTCGTGCTTTGCACAGATGTGCAACACGAAAGCTGTCGTCCCCGCGCAGGCGGGGACCCATACGCCGTGTCGCCTGTGACGGGCGCGACGCTTGTGGTCCTTGATGGACAGCCACACAAGATCGCAACCGTCAGGGGTTATGGGTCCTCGCCTGCGCGAGGACGACACCGAGGTTGTTTGATCCTGCGCGCCCCATTCAAGTCAGACCCTGAGGTGGCGATGCCCTTGCATCGCCCTCGAAGGATCGCCGTTGCCCTTCGAGGCTCGCTTCGCTCGCGCCTTAGAGGGTGACCGCTCCGCGCAAACCAGTTTCCACTTCGCTCTAAAACGCTATAGAATTGTCGCGCGTGCCGCCGGCCGCGTGGAGCCCGACATGCCGATTGCTTCTGCCTCGCCCGACCTTCCCGAACACACCTTCGATACCGCGACGCGCGTCACCGCCGGCGACAGCCAGTGGCGCGGCCACACCAGCGACGACTACTGGGCCTTCATCGGCCCGTTCGGCGGCTTCACCGCCGCGACCATGCTGCGATCGATCGTCGAGCACCCGCAGCGCGAGGGCGATGCGCTGTCGGTCACGGTGAACTACTGCGCGCCGATCGCCGCCGGGCCGTTCGATCTCGACGTCCGCCTCATCAAGGCCAACCGCTCGTCGCAGCACTGGTCGGTCGAACTCACCCAGCAGGGCGGCGAGACGGCGGCGTTCGCCACCGCCGTTTTCGCCGTGCGGCGGCCGTCATGGTCGCACCGGCCGGCGACGCGTCCCGATGCGCCGCCGTTCGAGCAGACCCGGCGCTTTCCCAGCAGCAGCTTCAAATTGTCCTGGATCCGCCAGTACGATTTCCGCTTCATCGAAGGGCATCCGTCCTTCGGCGGCCCGCCGCCGGGCGAATTGGCAAGCCCGTTCTCCAAGCTATGGATCGGCGACAACAAGCCGCGCCGGCTCGACGCGCTGTCGCTGACATCGATGTCGGATGCGTTCTTCGCCCGCATCTTTCACGTCCGCGGCGAACTGGTGCCGTTCGGCACGGTGTCGCTCACCACCTATTTCCATGTCGATGCCGAGGACCTGATCGCCGAGGATGCCTGTCAGGTGCTCGCGGTGGCGGACGGCAACATCTTTCACAAGAGCTATTCCGACCAGACCGCCGCGTTGTGGTCACCCAACGGCACGCTGCTCGCAACCTCGCAGCAGATCGCTTATTTCAAGGTTTAGCGGAAGCGCCTGTCACGCCCTGCGCCAGGGCCGGGCAAGCGTGGGGCCGTAGGCCAGCGCGAACAGGCCGAAGGCGAGCGACCAGCAGACGGCGGACACCGTCAGCAAGTCGAGATAGAGCGAAGCCACGAACGGCGCGAGCACGCGCGTGGCGGCGGCTACGTTGGCGAGAGCATAGATCGCCAGCGTGGCGCGATCGGCGCGGCGCTCGCGCCCGGTGTGGCTGCAACTGATGCGCGTCATCATCGCCAGCGTCATGACTCCGATCGCCCCCGCGGTCAGCGCATGAATCGCCGCCGAACCGGGCACGGCGTCCGGGAACAGAATCGCCGCGCCAAGCATCGCCACGCCGAGAGCGCACCAGAAATAGGCGAGGTGGAGAACCAGCACCATGCCGTCGCCGGCGGCGACCCACCCGCGCCAGCGCAACAGACGGACAAAGAGAGCGACGCCCGCGACGATCAGCACGACGCCGGCGACCATTGCCGACGGCTGAACGATCCAGAGCGCGAGCCCGGCTCCGGCGACGCCGAGCGCCGCCAGATCGAAAGGCCCGTGGGGAGCCGGCTCAGGCGTGATCTTGCGCTGCGCCATCCAGTTGCGGGTGAAACTCGGGACCAGCCGCCCCCCCATCAGCGCGATGAGAAAGGTGATGAGGCCGATCGCCATGCGCTCCGACAGCGCGCCGACAGCGGGCGCGGCCGCGCCTGCATGAAAGCCGACATTGGCGACTGCCAGTAGCGAGATCACGATGCAGGGCGGCAGACCGCGCCAGTTGCGGGCGGCAAGCTGCTCCCGCCAGAGCGCGCAGGCGAACAGGATCAGGAAGGCCGCGTCGATGATCGAGGCAACGGGGCCGAGAACGGCGTAAGCCAGCATCGCCATCCGCCCGGCCAGCCACACCACGACCAGAACGACGATGGGTCGGCCCGCGACCGGGTAACGCCCGGTCCAGTTGGCTCCCGCGACCGTCATGTAACCGACGATGACCGCACCGGCATAGCCGAACAGCATCTCGTGCGTATGCCAGTCGCGGGTGAGGAACACCGCCATGGCGTCGCCGACGCCGAGCATCGGCAGCATCCAGAGCACGATCGCCAGGCTCGCCCAGATCGAGGCCAGCAGGAAGAAGGGCCGAAAGCCGAAGCTGAAAAGAGCCGGGCCGCGATAGTCGCGCAGGATCTGGGCTGTCGTCTTTGGCAAAATCGCCCTCTTGTCGCGGTCCAAATCATGGCGGCGCGCGCGGGGACGCGCCGCCGGCGCGACACTAGAGCCTTTCCGCTTCCGATGGAATCAGAAGCCGGGCTCCGGCGTCCCGCCCGCGCGGGGTCGCCTCGCATTGAGTCAGATCAAACCGGGGTTTCGGCGGCGGGCTACACATCGTCCGACAAAGGGAGCCCGACATGCGCGGTCCACGAACGATAGCGGGTCTGACGGTCATCCTGCTCGCAGCCGCCACGGCGTTCGGCGTGACGCGAGGCAGCGCCACCGACGCGCTTTCGCGAGACGGCTATTTCCCGCACCTCGGCGATCTCATGAGCACCATGCAGACGCGCCACCTCAAGCTGTGGTTCGCCGGCAGATCGGATAACTGGCCGCTTGCGGCTTACGAGGTGGAGTTGATGACGGAGAATTTCCGCGACATCGCCCAACTTTACCCGAACGTGCCCGTGGCCGACGTGGAGATGCTGATCGAGCCGACCAGGGATATCAGCGCCGCGATAGAGGCCAAGGACGCCGCGAAGTTCAGTCAGGCTTACGCGGCGTTGACGGCGGCCTGCAATGCCTGCCATCAGGCGATCGGTCGCGACTACATCGTCATGCAGGTGCCTACCGCCTCGCCGTTCAGCAATCAGGTTTTTCCGCCGCCCCGGAAAT
>JBASBO010000081.1:0-7895 GCA_049651165.1 Xanthobacteraceae bacterium
GTGCCTGGTGCTGCCGGCGGCGGATGGCGCGGTCGCGGCGGTGCTGTTCGGGCTCGACGCGCCGACCAGCCCGAAGCACGATCCGTTCCGCCCCGGCCAGTTGCCGGGCCTGTTGCCGCCCGGCGTCTACCGCTTCGCCAACACGCCGGACGACGCCCGCCTTGCCGCGCTCGCTTTCGCGCTCGGCTGCTACCGCTTCAGCCGCTACCGCAAGGCGGAGACGCCCGACGTACGGCTGGTGCCGCCGGCCGGCGTCGACCCCGACGACATCTCGCGCATCGCCGATGCGGTGACGCTGGCGCGCGATCTCATCAACACCCCGGCCAACGACATGGGCCCCGCCGAACTGGAAGCCGCCGCGCGCGATCTCGCGTCAAGTTACGACACCAGCTTCAACTGCATCATCGGCGATGATCTTAAGCAAAACAACTTCCCGCTGATCCACGCTGTCGGCATGGCGTCGCCGCGCGCGCCGCGGCTGATCGATTTCAGTTGGGGCGACCCGGCGCACCCGAAAGTGACGCTGGTCGGCAAGGGCGTGTGCTTCGATACCGGCGGCCTCGATCTCAAGCCGCCCGGCTCCATGCTGAATATGAAGAAGGACATGGGCGGCGCCGCCAACGTGCTGGCGCTGGCGCTGATGGTGATGGACGCCGGCCTCAAGGTGCGGCTGCGCGTGCTGATCCCGGCGGTGGAGAACGCGGTCGCCGGCAACGCCTTCCGCCCGCTCGACGTCTTGCCCTCGCGCAAGGGCGTCAGCGTCGAGATCGGCAACACCGACGCCGAGGGCCGCCTGGTGCTGGCCGACGCGCTGGCGCTGGCCGACGAGGAGACGCCCGATCTGCTGATCGACCTCGGCACCCTGACCGGCGCGGCGCGCACCGCGCTCGGCCCCGATCTGCCGCCGTTCTACACCAGCGACGAGGTGCTCGCCGCCCAGCTTGCGCAATGCGCGCGCGAGGAGCGCGATCCGCTGTGGCGAATGCCGCTGTGGCCGGCTTACGACACCTGGCTCGACTCGAAAGTGGCCGACATCAACAACGCGCCGTCAAATGGCTTCGCCGGCTCGATCGTCTGCGCGTTGTTCCTGCAACGCTTCGTCGCGGCCGCGAAAAGCTGGCTGCACGTCGATATCTACGGCTGGACGCCGGTCGCCAAGCCGGCGCGCCCCGAAGGCGGCGAATGCCAGGCCGCGCGCGCCATCTTCCGCCTGCTGAGCCGGCGCTATGGCTGACCCGCGCCTGACCCCGGCGCGGCCGGAGGTCGCCGCGCGCTACCTCGAAGGCAAGGTGCAAGCCGCGCGCTTCACCGAGGGCGAAACCTTTGAAGTAATCGCGCCGCTGGCGCCGCTGCGCGACGCGCCGCGTTCTGACGCCATGCTGCAAACCGAAGCGTTGCATGGCGAGCGCGTCACTGTCTACGACCGCCCGGGGGAAGGCTGGGCGTGGGGGCAACTGGAGTCCGACGGTTATGTCGGCTGGCTGCCCGACGCGGCGCTGGCGCGCACCGGGCCCGCGCCGACCCACAAGGTGACGGCGCTGCGCACGCTGGTCTTTCCGGGGCCGTCGATCAAGCTGCCGCCGCGCGCGGCGCTGACGCTGGGCAGCGTCGTTGCGGTAGCCCGCATCGAGGAAAACCTCGCGATCACCCACGACGGCGGCTATCTGCCGGCGCGGCATCTCGTGCCGCTTGCGCATACGGAGCCCGATTTCGTCGCGGTGGCGGAGCGCTTCATCGGCACGCCGTATCTGTGGGGCGGCAAGTCGAGCCTCGGCATCGACTGCTCCGGCCTGGTGCAGGTTTCGCTCGCCGCCAGCGGCATCCGCGCGCCGCGCGACAGCGACATGCAGGAGGCGAGCCTCGGGGCCGACGTGCCGCTGTCGCAGATCGCGCAACTGAAGCGCGGCGATCTGGTGTTCTGGAAAGGCCACGTCGCCATCGCCCGCGACGCGGTGACATTGATCCACGCCAACGCCTTCCACATGGCGACCGCAATCGAGCCGACCTACGATGCGCTCGCGCGTATCGCCGCGACGGGCAGCGCCGTGCGGCGGATCAAGCGATTGTAGACGAATCGCCGTCACCCTGAGGTGGCGGAGCGTAGCGACGCCCTCGAAGGGTCGGGGCCGTAGTCAGGGAAATGGGAAACCTAACCACACATCACCATCCTTCGAGGCTCGCGGCATACGCCGCTCGCACCTCAGGATGACGCCTCTGATGCGCTAGTTCCTTCGGGGTTGACATCGATCCCATTGCCGTCATCCTGAGTGCGAGCCAACGGGTCCGCGCAAAGCGCGTCCCGATGACAGGCTCCGCGAGCCTTGAAGGATGCAGCAATGGGCATCTACGTCTATATGCTCCGGTGTTCTGATGACTCTTACTACATCGGCAGCGCGACTGGAGAGGACCTTTCCCATCGCATCGCTCAACACAACACGGGAGCGTTTCCCGGCTACACCTTCAGTCGTCGTCCTGTGACGCTCGTTTGGTCAGAATATTTCGATCGTATCACCGATGGAATCGCTGCTGAACGTCAACTGAAGGGATGGAATCGCGCTAAGAAAGAAGCGTTGATCAAAGGAGACTGGTCAATGCTGACCATACTAGCGAAACGGCGCGGTGGACGACCGCGCGCTAGCGTGTAGTTATGTCATTCTTCGAGGTTTGCGGAGCTTGTCAACGGGCCGTGCTTTGCGCGGACCCGTTGGCTCGCACCTCTGGATGATGGAAGCGCCTACCCCTGTCCCACGCCGCCCACCGCGATCGCTTCGTCATGCAATGCCCGCAGCCGCGCGCGGTTGAGCGCCAGCCATTGCAGCACCGAGACGGTGAGCGCGTTGAGGATGCGCCCGCTCCGCAGCGCGTCCAGCGCATCGTCGATCGACACCACCAGCGTCTCGATGTGCTCGCTCTCGTCGGCCACGCCGCCGTGGGTTACGACGCGGGATGAATCGACAAAACCGAGATAGGTGGTGACCAGTTCGTCGGTCAGTCCCGGCGTCGGCAGCAGGCTGTAGAGCCGCACCAAGGCATCCGGCCCGACGCCGATCTCCTCGACGCATTCGCGCCGCGCGGCGTCCGCCTCGCTCTCGCCGGCATCGACGCGGCCTGCGACGATCTCGATCATGTCGCCGTTGCCGGTGGCGAGATGCGCGGTGAGGCGAAACTGCCGCAGCAGCACCACGCAGCCGCGTGCAAGGTCCACCGGCAGCACGCCGGCGACACGGCCGCCGCGCAGAATATCGCGGTGCTGCGTCAGCGTCGCGCCGTCAGGTAACGGCAGCCGCAGCGTGTAGCGCTCGTAGGGCCGGAAACCGTCGTCGCAGAGCGACCGCGGCCCGGACACCGCGACGGCGAGCGGCCGGTCCGCGATGCCGCCTGTCCCGTCGCGCTCAGCCATTGCCGTTATCCGCCGCGCCGTTGGCGGTTTCCAGCCGGAACGCGGCGGCGAACAGCGCGCGGGTGTAGTCGGTCTTCGGACTCTTGAACAGGTCCGCCGCCGGCCCCTCCTCCACCACCTTGCCGTGACGCATGACGATGAGATGGCTTGCCAATGAGGCCACCACGCGCAGGTCGTGCGAGATGAACATGTAGGTGAGGTCGCGCTTGCGTTGCAGATCGCGCAAGAGATCGACCATCTGCGCCTGCAACAGCATGTCGAGCGCGCTGGTCGGTTCGTCGAGCACGACGAAGCTCGGCTCCAGCACCACGGCGCGGGCGATGCTGATGCGCTGGCGCTGGCCGCCGGAGAACTCGTGCGGATAGCGGAAGCGCGTCGCCGGATCGAGCCCGGCGTCGGTCAGCGCCTTCACCACCCGCGCCTCGCGCTGCTCGCGCGAGAGCTGCGGCTGATGCACGCTCAAGCCCTCGGCGATGATGTCGCCGACCGACATGCGCGGGCTCAGCGAGCCGAACGGGTCCTGAAACACGATCTGCATGTCGCGACGGAACGGCCGCATCGCCTTGAAGCGCAGGCCCTGAATGTCCTTGCCCAGAAACACGATCGGGCCGTCGGAGGAAATCAGCCGCAGCAGCGCAAGCCCGAGCGTGGTCTTGCCGGAGCCGGATTCGCCGACCACGCCCAGCGTCTCGCCGCGCCGCACCGCCAGCGTCACGCCGTCCACCGCCTTGATGTGGCCGACCGTCTTGCGCAGCAGCCCGCGTTTGATGGGAAACCACACCTTGAGATCGCGTGCCTGCATCACCACCGGCGCGTCGTGCTGCGGCGGCGCGGGGTCGGGCTTGGGTTCGGCGGCGAGCAGCGCTTTCGTATAAGGATGCTTCGGCGCGGTGAAGACCTGCTCCACCGGCCCCTGCTCGACGATCCTGCCGTGGTTCATCACGCACACCACGTCGGCGATGCGGCGCACGATGCCGAGATCGTGGGTGATGAACAACATGCTCATGCCGAGCCGCGTGCGGATATCGGCGAGCAGTTGCAGGATCTGCGCCTGCACGGTGACGTCGAGCGCGGTGGTCGGCTCGTCGGCGATCAACAGGTCCGGCTCGTTGGCGAGCGCCATCGCGATCATCACCCGCTGGCGCTGGCCGCCGGACAGTTGATGCGGATAGCTGCCGAGCCGCGTCTCCGGCTCCGGGATGCCGACCTGCGTCAGCAGTTCCAGCACCCGCGCGCGGATCGCGGCATTGCGCAGCGTGGTGTGCAGTTGCAGGATTTCCGCGATCTGCGCCTCGATGGTGTGGAGCGGATTGAGCGAGGTCATCGGCTCCTGAAAGATGATCGAGATGCCGTTGCCGCGAATGCCGCGCATCTCGCGCTCGGACATCGTCAACAGGTCCTGCCCCTTGAAGCGGATCGCGCCCGAGGGGTGCGACGCGCTGGGATACGGCAGCAGCTTCAGGATCGACAGCGCGCTGACCGATTTGCCCGAGCCGGATTCGCCGACCAGGGCCACGCACTCGCCGCGCCGCATGGTGTAGGAGATGCGATCCACCGCGAGGGTTGAGCGCTCGCCCTGACCGAACGCGACCGAAAGATCGCGGACATCGAGCAGCGGCTGGTTGATGGCGTCCATCAGGCGAGATCGCGAATGAGCGCAGCGAGGTTCGCGGGCTCGGGAGAAACAACAGAATATCCGTCGGGCAGGCGAAGCCGATGATCGCGCGACAGGATCGTATGGCACCCCGAACGTATCGCCGTCACCGCATGAATGGCATCCGGCAACTTCGGCATTCCCGCCGCTTTCCTGTAATCAGCGGTTTCCATCAGGATATCCCTGCTCACCGGACGCAAGTCGAAAACTCCGCTCCAAACGATCAGATTGAGATAGTTACGACGATCGATATCCCGCGCTCCGGGCAAAACCTCTGCCAGCGTCAATTCGCTGGTCACCGCCGTTCCCTCCTTCACTCGCAGCAGACTGAACAATTCTTGAAGCGGCCCCGAAATCTGTACATCGCCCTGGATCGCGTAGATGAAGATGTTGGTATCGAGATAAATTCGGGACGTTCCATTCGGCTCAATCATCCCACTCATCCCGCTGCCGGCGAATGTCCGCATCGATCTCCTCGGCGGTTCGGAACGGAGGCTGGCGGGCGGCAAAAATCTCCTCAAGCGTCATGACCCGCTCGGGCGCTTTCTCCTCTTGCGTCACCGTGACCGTCACCGTCGCCTGGGGATCGACACCCTCCCGCAAATCGTCCGGAAGGCGTGACGCCGGATAATGTTCCCGAATGATCCTGTTCATGGCCATCCTCTCACAACGCAAGCCTATCATATTCCTAGCTGAACGTCTTGCGCGGGTCGAAGGCGTCGCGCACCGCCTCGCCGATGAAGATCAAGAGCGACAGCATGATCGCCAGCGAGAAGAAGCCGGTGAAGCCGAGCCACGGCGCCTGCACGTTGGCCTTGCCCTGCGACAGCATCTCGCCCAGCGAGGGCGAGCCCGGCGGCAGGCCGAAGCCGAGGAAATCCAGCGCGGTCAGCGTCATCACCGAGGACGAGACGATGAACGGCAGGAATGTCATGGTCGCCACCATGGCGTTCGGCAGCAGGTGGCGGAACATGATGACGCCGTTGGAGACGCCGAGCGCGCGCGCCGCCTGGATGTATTCGAAATTGCGGCCGCGCAGGAATTCCGCGCGCACCAGCCCGACCAGCGACACCCATGAGAACAGCAGCAGCGTGCCGAGCAGCACGAAGAAGCCCGGCACCAGAATCGACGACAGGATCAGCAGCAGATACAGCGAGGGGATCGCGGTCCACACCTCGATGACGCGCTGGAAGACGAGATCGACCCAGCCGCCGAAATAGCCCTGCACGCCGCCGGCCGCAATGCCGATCACCGACGACACGATGGTCAGGCACAGCCCGAACAGCACCGAGATGCGGAAGCCGTAAATCAGCCGCGCCACCACGTCGCGGCCCTGATCGTCGGTGCCGAGCCAGTTGTATTCGAGATCGCGGCAGCCGTGCAGACCCTTCTTCTCGACCACGCTCCTGCATTCGGCTTCGGTCAAAAGCCATGTCGGTTTCGACGGCGCGGGCGTCGGCAGATCGAGGTTGTGAGTGTCGTAGGAATAGCGGATCAAGGGCCAGATCACGGTGCCGCCCTTGTCGGCGATCTGCTTCTGCAAATACGGGTCGCGATAGTCGGCCGCCGTCTCGAAGTCACCGCCGAACGTCGTCTCCGAATAGGTGACGAAGGCCGGCCAGTACCAGTGGCCGTCGTATTCGATGAAGAACGGCCGGTCGTTGGCGATCACTTCGGCGAACAGCGACACCACGAACAGGATCGAGAAGATCCACAGCGACCAGTATCCACGCCGGTTGGCCTTGAAATTCTGCCAGCGGCGGCGGTTGATCGGCGACAGCGCGAGGCGGTGGCGCGACGGCGGCACCGCGTCGCCGAGCGGCGCGACGGTGGTGGTCTCGATCGGCTCGCGGGCGGACAGCGACATCAGACCTCCCGCGCCTCGAAATCGATCCGCGGATCGATCCACATGTAGGTGAGATCGGAGGCGAGGTTCACCACCAGCCCGACCAGCGAGAAGATGAACAGCGTGCCGAACACCACCGGATAGTCGCGGTTCAACACGCTCTCGAAGCCGAGCAGCCCGAGCCCGTCGAGCGAAAAGATGGTCTCGATCAGCAGCGAGCCGGAGAAGAAGGCGTGGATGAACGCGCCGGGGAATCCGGCGATCACGATCAGCATGGCGTTGCGGAAGATGTGGTTGTAGAGCACCTGCCGCTCGGTGCAGCCCTTGGCGCGCGCCGTCATCACGTATTGCTTGCGGATCTCGTCGAGGAACGAGTTCTTCGTCAGCAGCGTCATGGTGGCGAACGCGCCGAGGATCATCGAGATCAGCGGCAGCGTGATGTGCCAGAAGTAATCGATGATCTTCCAGTACCACGGGAACTGGGACCAGCCGTCGGAGGTCAGCCCGCGCAGCGGGAACCAGTCGAGGAACGAGCCGCCGGCGAACAGGATGATGAGCAGGATCGCGAACAGGAAGCCGGGGATGGCGAAGCCGACGATAATCACGCCCGAGGTCCAGACGTCGAAGCGCGAGCCGTCCTTAACCGCCTTGCGGATGCCGAGCGGGATCGAGATCAGGTAGGTGATGAGCGTCATCCACACGCCGAGCGAGATCGAGACCGGCAGCTTCTCCTTGATGAGTTGCAGCACGCTGACGTCGCGGAAGTAGCTCTTGCCGAAATCGAAGCGCATGTAGTCCCACAGCATCAGCGCGAAACGCTCCGGGGCCGGCTTGTCGAAGCCGAACTGCTTCTCAAGGCTCTTGATGAAGGCGGGATCGAGCCCCTGCGCGCCGCGATATTTCGAGTTCACCGCGTCGCCGGCCGCGCCCATCTGGGTGCGCGCGCCGAAGTCGCCGCCGCTGGAGCCGGAGACGCGCGACGCGCCGCCGGTGTC
>JBASBO010000082.1:0-4118 GCA_049651165.1 Xanthobacteraceae bacterium
GTGACGGCGGCTGTGGCGCGACGCCTTGCGATAGCGGTTGAGTGCGATCGGCTTGTCGGGCTCGGCCGCCGCCGCTTCGCCGGCCGGAGCCGGTGTCGGCGCGGGCTTGATCCCGAACAGTTGTTGCAGCGCATTGGGCTGCTGCGCCGGCTGCGCGGCGGTCGTCGCGGCAGCGTCGGCCGCCTCCTGAGCGTGCAGCGGCCCGATGCACCCGATCCCGATTGTCGCTGCGATCATCAACGCCAAGCGCCCGCTGGCCTTGATTTGCATGGCAGTCTCCCCGTTATTTGGATTGGCCCGCCCCGATGCGCACAAAGCGCTCCGGCGTGACCATACCGGGGCGAAACAGGGGAATCTTTCGACACAATCCGCGCTTGCCGTTGGTTCCCTCCGGTGGGGGGCCGGGCCCCATCCGGAGAATTTTCACGATTCCGTGATGATCGGGTCGGTGGCGTTCAGGGCTGGGGCTTGGATGCGGCGGATTGCTGCATCTTGTGGAAGCGGAGCACCTGCTGTGCGGTCGAAACGCGAAGCCGCTCATAGGTCAGGCGGGTGTCCTTGATGTCGGTCGCAAAGCCGGCCAGCCGGTCGCGCATCGCGATGATGAGCTGCACCGTCGGCCACGACAGTTCGCACACCTTGGCGAGGATCAGGATGCCTTCGGTGTGGGCGTCGGCCATCAAGGTTTCGGTCAGCGAAACCGGCACCTTGGCAAGGCAGGCCAGCGCCGCGTTGGTCTCGTCGAACTTGCCGGCGGCGGCGAATTTGGAAATCTCCAGTTCGTCCAGGCGGCCGTCGTCATGAAGCAGCTTGACCAGCCCGTGCGCCATCTCGGTGGCGGCGGTCATGGCTTCGGGCGCGGCACGGGTCTGCTGGGTGACCGCCGTCATCACCTCGGCGATGTCGGCCGCGCGGTCCGGATGAGCTTCCGCCAGCCGCGCCCGCACCGTGGCCGACGCCTTGGCGACCAGCTTGAGAAAATGGTGCCGCGGGATCGAGGGCCGCGAGCCGAAGCAGACCGCGATTCCCTCGTTGCGCTCGGCATGGGCCAGCATTCCGCGATAGCCGTTCTCGGAGAACGTCGCACCGGCGTTGCGCGCGGTGCTGCGGATCACCTCGTCGTCGCCGCGCGCGATCAGCACGTCGGTCACCGCGCCGCTCAGCGTGCGGCGACCGGAGATCGCGAGCAGGTGGGCCTGGCTCTTGGTGCGGGCATTCTCGACCAGCATGTCGTCGGTCAGCCGTTCCGATTGCGTCAGCATCGGAGCCGCGACCTCGATCAGGTCGTCGAACGCCAGCGTCCGG
This sequence comes from Xanthobacteraceae bacterium, assembly GCA_049651165.1. Classification (GTDB taxonomy): domain Bacteria; phylum Pseudomonadota; class Alphaproteobacteria; order Rhizobiales; family Xanthobacteraceae; genus 62-47. The sequence goes on from JBASBO010000082.1 coordinate 1,306, forward strand.
GCGGTCCGCGGCGGCGCCTTGGCGACCGGCGCGAGTCGGGTCGAGAGCATCACCTTGGCGGACGTCTCGATATGCCGCATCAGGCAGTGGAAGACGTCGTCGAACAGGCCGATCTGCTCGTCGGAATAGTCGTCCACCGCGTGGAGGAACAGATCCGTGACGCGGCGCAGCGTCTCGACCCGGCGCGCGACGGAGCCGTGCGCCAGCGCAGCTTGCAATTCATCCAGCAGATTGACCTTGGGGACTGACGTCGAACTCATGCGTGGGCTCTATCCTGGAGCGGTTCTTGGGTGACCGGCGGCGGTTTCTGCGCCTCCGGTGAAATGCGTGGCCCGAATAAATTCAGGCGTGCGCGACCTGGTTGCGGCCGGCCTCCTTGGCGGCGTAAAGGGCGCCGTCGGCGCGCGCCAGCAGCGCGTCGGGGGTTTCGGCCGGCTTGAGCTCGGCGATCCCGGCCGAAATGGTCACCGTCATTCCGGTCGAGAACGCGCTCCAGTCGAGATCGGCCACGATCAGCCGCAGCCGGTCGAGCATGGCGGTGGCGGCGTCGGCCGCCGTGTTCGGCATGATGAGCAGGAATTCCTCGCCGCCGTAGCGGCCGAAGCGGTCGATGCCGCGGATGTTGGCGAACACGGTGATGGCGAAAGTGCGCAGCACCTCGTCGCCGATCGGATGGCCGTGGCTGTCGTTGATGCGCTTGAACCAGTCGATGTCGATCAGCGCCACCGCGCAGTGGGTGTCGCCGCGCCGCGCACGGGCCACCTCGTCGTCGAGCGTCTGCATGATGCGCCGGCGGTTGAACGCGCCGGTGAGTTCGTCAAGCTCCGCCAGTTCCTCGATGCGCCGGTAGGCTTCCCTGAGCTGGACGCTCTTGTTGTAGAGCGACTGCCGCAGCGCGTTGCTGAAGATGCCGACGAACATGCAGCGGCCGATGGTCAGCGCGAAGGCCAGCATGGTGGCGATGCGCTCGGTTAAAGTGGCGTGGGGCAGCGAGATGGCGAGGTCGGTGCCGAGAAACAGCGCCATCAGGCCGACGGCCATGGCGGCCCACACCAGCGCAGCCTCGCGCGCGGAGGCGCGCAACAGGCTGAAGCCGAACACGGTGAACAGGTTGCAGAGGAACAGGAAGCCGGTCGCGGGCGCCAGCGCGGTGAACGACAGCATGATCGAAAGCCCGACCACGGCCTGCGGCATCGCCAGATAGGGATCGCGGAAGAACTGGTTGAGACGGCTTTCGTAAAGCAGCCCGAACCCGATGGCCGATCCGATCCCGCAGATCAGATAGGTCGGGACCACCGCGAACGGCACCGTGCCGGCACGGGCATAGATGGTCAGGATGAGGGCATCGATGACGTAGTTGAGGCAGACGTAGCCAAGGATCTGGCGGTTGATCCGGGTCTGGCGGCGGCGCGTTCCTAACGCCGATTGTCTTTCCGTCCCGGTCGGGAGCGCAGGCAGGAGACTAGACAGTGTCGTCGCCGCAGTCGGCATGGCCGGTCCGTTAAAAATGAATTGTCGGTTAAACCCAAGACCCGAACTCTACGGGAGAAAGCCTTTAGGTTTGGTATCCTTTGGCTGCCGTCGAGGTTGGTGGGCCGCGCTTGCGCACCGGGAATGGTCCGCGGTCGGCGATTTTACTGTGTTCGGCCGGGTTGGGCCGGCCCGACTTGCGTAAGCTCACGGATTCGGGGCAATTTGCCCCCGCGCCGGGCAGCGTCGATCGCATTCGACGAAAGTTGTCCCGATCGCCTCGAACCTTCCTTCGGCTCAGGCCGACCCATGCTGCGAGATGGCCATTTGAGTCCGACGACGGAGACCACAGACGAAGCCTTGATTGCCCGGATCGCGCAAGGCGACAAGACGGCCATGCAGGTGCTGTATGGCCGCCATCACGTCCGGGTGTTCCGCTTCGGGCTGCGCCTGGTGCGGAACGAACAGCTTGCCGAGGATCTTATCAGCGAGGTTTTCCTCGACGTCTGGCGGCAGGCCGGGCGGTTCGAGGGCCGCTCTGCGGTGTCCACATGGCTGCTCGGGATCACGCGGTTCAAGGCGCTGTCGGCGCTACGGCGGCGCACCGAGGCGGAACTCGACGACGAAATGGCGGTGGCGATCGCCGACACCGCGGACGATCCGGAAGTGACCGTCCAGAAGAAGGACACCGGAGAAGCCTTGCGCGGGTGCCTGACCGCATTGTCGCCGGAGCACCGGGAGATCATCGACCTCGTCTACTACCACGAGAAATCGGTGGAGGAGGTCGCGGAGATCGTCGGAATACCGGAGAACACGGTCAAGACGCGGTTGTTTTATGCGCGGAAGAAACTGGCCGTTCTGCTTCAGGCCGCGGGGATTGAACGAGGCTGGCCATGAGAGCGACCAACATCAAGATCATGGATGACGAACCGGGAGAGATCGAAGCGCTGCTGCCGTGGTACGCTGCCGGCACGCTGAACGCGCACGACACCCGCCGCGTCGAGGACGCGCTGCGGGAGGATGAGGCGTTGCGCCGGAAATATGCCGCGATCCAGGACGAATACAGCGAGACGGTCGGGCTCAACGAGAGCCTCGGCGCGCCGTCGCCCCGTGCCTTGCAGAAACTGATGGCGGCGATCGAGGCCGAACCGGCGCGCAAGGCATCGGCCGCCTCGACGGCGTCGAAACGCCAGGGATGGTGGGCCGCGTTCGTCGCCAGCCTGTCGCCGCGCACGCTGGCGTGGTCGGCCTCGTTCGGCGCGCTGGCGCTGGTGGTGCAGGCGGGCCTGATCGGGACCATCCTGATGCGGACCGGCCTCGATGCGTTCCAGAGCCCGCAATAC
>JBASBO010000083.1:0-14758 GCA_049651165.1 Xanthobacteraceae bacterium
GGGCGCGAGCGGATGTATCGCGGCGTGTTGTGGCTGCCGCGCCACGCGCTGCGCCGTGTCGCGGCGCCGCGGGGGGCGCCATGACGGTTGCGCTGGAAACCGTGCGCCTCGACAAGCAGTTCGGCGGTCTGCACGTCACCCGCGATCTGTCGCTAAAGATCGCGCGTGGTGCGCGCCACGCCCTGATCGGTCCCAACGGCGCCGGCAAGACCACCGTCATCGATCTGTTGACCGGCGTCATCCGGCCCAATGGCGGCCGGATCGTGCTGGACGGCGCAGACATCACCGCGCTGTCGGTGCGCGGGCGGGTACGGCGCGGGCTGTCGCGCACGTTCCAGATCAACCAGCTCTACGCCGATCTGACGCCGCTGGAGACCATCGGGCTCGCGGTCTCGGAGCGGCTTGGCCACGGCGGCGACTGGTGGCGGCGGCTCGGCTCGCGCGCCGACGTCAACATCGAGATCGCGGCGGCGCTTGAGCAATTCCATCTGCTCGACGTCATGAACGCGCCGACCGCGACGCTGCCTTACGGCAAGCAGCGGCTGCTCGAAATCGCGCTGGCGCTCGCCACCAAACCGCGCGTGCTGCTGCTCGACGAGCCCGCCGCCGGCGTGCCGCAGAGCGAGCGCCATGACATCCTCGCCGCCATCGCCGGCCTGCCGCGCGAGGTCACGGTGCTTTTGATCGAGCACGACATGGACCTGGTGTTTTCCTTCGCCGACCGCATCTCGGTGCTGGTCAACGGCGCGCTGCTGGTCGAGGGCGTGCCAGATGAGGTGGCGCGCGATCCGCGCGTCAAGGCGGTCTATCTCGGCGAGGGCGTCGATGACTGACCTCCTGAGCATCGCGAACCTGCGCGCCGGCTACGGCGAGGCGGTGGTGCTGCCGGACCTGACGCTGCGCCTCGCGGACGGCGAGGTGCTGGCGTTGCTTGGCCGCAACGGCACCGGCAAGACCACGCTGATTAATTCCATCGTCGGCGTCACCCGCCGCTTCGGTGGCGTCATCCGGCTCGGCGACACCGACCTGACGCCGCTGCGCGCCGATCAGCGCGCGCGTGCCGGCATCGGCTGGGTGCCGCAGGAGCGCAACATCTTCCGCTCCCTCACTGTCGAGGAAAACATGACGGCGGTGGCGCGGCCCGGCCCGTGGGACACTGAGCGGGTCTACGCGATGTTCCCGCGCCTCAAGCACCGGCGCAGGAATTTCGGCAACCAGTTGTCCGGCGGCGAGCAGCAGATGCTGGCGATCGGCCGCGCGCTGACGCTCAATCCGAAAGTGCTGCTGCTCGACGAGCCGACCGAGGGGCTGGCGCCGATCATCGTCGATGAGTTGCTGGCGGCGCTCGGCCGCATCACCCGCGCCGGTGGCGCTTGCACCATCATCGTCGAGCAGAACGCCCAACGTATTCTGCGGCTTGCCGACCGCGTGGTGATCCTCGATCGCGGCACGATCGTTCACGAGGCGTCAAGCGCCGCGTTGCAAGCCGACGGCGCGCCGCTGGAGCGCTTCCTCGGCGTCGGCCGCGCGGCATGAGGCGCTTGTTGCCGCGCCATAGCGTGGCTACGTTTGAAGTTCGCTTTGGGAGGTCCGACGATGCCGACGATGCAAAGAACAAAACCGCCGTTTCGCGCCGATGAAGTCGGCAGCCTGCTGCGTCCGCCGCGCATCAAGGAGGCGCGCGCCAGGCTGGAGAAGGGCGAGATCTCCGCCGACGAGCTGCGCCGCATCGAGGATATCGAGATCGAGAAGGTGGTGCACAAGCAGGCGTCGCTCGGGTTGAAACTCGCGACCGACGGCGAGTTCCGCCGCTCGTGGTGGCATTTCGATTTCCTCAAAAACCTTGTCGGCTGTGAACTGTTTCATCCCGATCTCGGCATCCAGTTCGCCGGCGTGCAGACTCGCCACGACGCGGTGCGGGCGATCGGCCGGCTCGATTTTCCCGACGACCATCCGATGCTCGATCACTTCCGCTTTCTAAAGACGCGCGCGGACGCGGCCGGCGTCACCGCCAAGATGACGATCCCTTCGCCCGCGGTGCTGCACTTCCGCGGCGGCCGCAACCTGATCTCAAGAGAGGTCTATCCCGACCTTGAACCGTTCTTCGAGGACCTCGCCAGGACCTACCGCAAGGCGGTGCGGGCGTTCTACGACGCCGGTTGCCGCTACCTGCAATTCGACGACACGGTATGGGCCTATTTGTGCTCGGAGGACGAGGTGAAGAAGCTGCGCGAGCGCGGCGACAATCCGGACGGGTTGCAGGACATCTACGCCCGCGTCATCAACTACGCCATCGCCGGACGCCCGGCCGACATGACCATCACCACCCACGTCTGCCGCGGCAACTTCCGCTCCACCTGGATTTCATCCGGCGGCTACGAGCCGGTGGCGGAAACCCTGCTCGGCAAGATCGATTACGACGGCTACTTCCTCGAATACGATTCCGACCGTGCCGGCGGGTTCGAGCCGCTGCGCTTTTTGCCAAAGGGCGACAAGGTCGTGGTGGTCGGCGTCGTCACCTCGAAGTTCGGCGAGTTGGAGGACAAGACCACGGTCAAGGCGCGGATCGCGGAAGCCGCGAAGTTCGCGCCATTGGAGCAACTGGCGCTGTCGCCGCAATGCGGCTTCGCCTCCACCGAGGAAGGCAACGTGCTGTCCGAGGACGAGCAATGGGCCAAGCTCAAGCTGGTGGTCGATGTCGCGGGGGAGGTGTGGGGATGATGAAACTGTCGCGGCTGGCGCGGGCCGGCTAAGAGGCGCGCGAGGGGCGTTTGCTTTGTGGGAAGATCGTGATAAACGGTCTGGGTCAGTCATTTCCTGCCCACGATTTTTGCCCACTTCAGCGCTGCCCACCGGGTCCGATGAAACACGACCAGCTCCTTGGCCAGATCACCGACTTCTGTCGGCAGGCCGACATGGCGGAATCCACCTTCGGTCGCCATGCGGTGAACGACGGCAAGCTGGTGGCGCGGCTGCGCGAGGGCAAGCGCATCACCGTCGAGACGCTGGAGCGCATCCACACCTTCATCGCCGCCAACACGCCGGGCGGGGTGGCGCCGCCACGCGAGCCGGACGCGCCGATAGAGCGCCGCGACCCGCGCGCCAATTTCCGCTTCTTCGAGAACCGCCAGAAATATCTGCTGTTCGTTCACACCTGTAGCGAGAAGCGGGTGATCGCCGACCGCATCGCGATGGAGCTTGGCAGCATCCATCCGCGCCCGCCGGCGCTGCGGTTGTTTGATGCCGGCTGCGGCGACGGCACGGTGCTGGCACGGGTGCTGCGCGCGATGCACGGCCGTTTTCCCAGCGTGCCGTTCTACGTCGCCGGCAAGGAATTGAGCCTCGAAGACGTCAAGCTCACCCTCGACAAGCTGCCGGACCGGCTGTTCGAGCACCCGGCCACCGTGTTTGTGCTCACCAACATGTATTACGCCGAAGCGCCGTGGCTGGCGCCGCGCGCGGCCGCCGCCGCCGCCGGCATGGTGTGGCGCGAGGTGGGCTTGCGCGGACAGTCGGCCGGCGAGTTCGAGACCCAGATCAACGAACTGAAGCCGTTCCTTCAGCAGAACTGGCGGGCCAGCGTCAGCGAGCGTTCCGGGATGCCGATCTACGAGCGGCCGGTGGTGCTGATCCTCTATCGCGAGGACCATCAGTTCCTGCTCGATTCGGTGATCCCGCGCGCCGGCCGCGCCGAGGCCAATTTCGACCTCGTCATCGCCGCCCAACCCTACCGGGCGAAATCTTCCGAAGCCTTCCGGGCCAAGCGCATCGTCGCGCCGCTGGCGCGGGCGCTGCGGCCGGGCGGGCGGCTGATAGGAATCCATTCTCACGGGAGCGATCCGGCGATGGAAATCATCCAGGCGGTGTGGCCGGGAGAAAATCCTTTTCCCGTCAACCGCCACGAGTTGCTGCGCGCGGTCCGCTACGAATTGGGGGCGGCGGCCCGCGACCTCAATTTCAATGCGTATTCCGATAGCCGTTCGATCTTCCGATATGATATGGAGGCGCTGCCGCACGAGGTCACCGGACCGATCGGGACCTCGACGGCGTTCGCAGCCTGGAATGCGGCGGTCTATGTCGCCCAGATCGAGGATGATCGCCTGGCGGATATTACCCAGAGCGGCGGTTATCTCGATGCCACGCGGGACGTTCTGCGCAAGCATAACGGGCTGTGGTTCTACGATGAGTCCTACGTCATCTCGCGCCGCCGCGACTGACACTTCAGGAAAACTCGAATTCTAATGGAAAGAGCCGCCGCGAGGGGCGGATGACAAGAGGTTGGTTCGAATGCGCGCGTCTTATCTGTTCACCAGTGAATCCGTTTCCGAAGGTCACCCCGACAAGGTCTGCGACCGGATCTCCGACGAGATCGTCGATCTGTTCTTCCGCGAGGGACCGAAAGCGGGCATCGATCCGTGGGCGATCCGCGCTGCGTGCGAAACGCTGACCACCACCAATAAGGTCGTCGTCGCCGGCGAGACGCGCGGGCCCGCCAGCGTCACCAACGGTCAGATCGAGCAGACCATCCGCGACGCCATCAAGGATATCGGCTACGAGCAGGACGGCTTTCACTGGAAGACGGCGGACATCGAGATCCTGCTGCACCCGCAATCGGCCGACATCGCGCAGGGCGTCGATGCGTTGCAGCCCGGGACCAACAAGGAAGAGGGCGCCGGCGACCAGGGCATCATGTTCGGCTACGCCACCAACGAGACGCCGGAACTGATGCCGGCGCCGCTGCACTACGCCCACAAGATCCTGCGGCTGATTTCCGAAGCGCGCCATGCCGGCAAGGAGAAGGTGCTCGGTCCCGACTCCAAGAGCCAGGTCACGGTGCAGTACGAGAACGGCAAGCCGGTCGGCGTGCGCGAGATCGTGGTGTCGCACCAGCATCTCGTCGAGGACATGACCTCGAACCAGGTGCGCGAGCGCGTCGAGCCTTATGTCCATGCCGCGCTGCCGGAGGGATGGATCAACGGCAAGACCATCTGGCACGTCAATCCGACCGGAAAGTTCTTCATCGGCGGCCCCGACGGCGATTGCGGCCTCACCGGCCGCAAGATCATCGTCGATACCTACGGCGGCGCGGCCCCGCACGGCGGCGGCGCGTTCTCCGGCAAGGACCCGACCAAGGTCGATCGCTCGGCGGCTTACGCGGCGCGCTATCTCGCCAAGAACATCGTCGCCGCCGGCCTCGCCGACAAGGCGACGCTGCAACTCGCCTACGCCATCGGCGTGGCGCGGCCGCTGTCGATTTACATCGACACCCACGGCACCGGGAAGGTGCCGGAGGACAAGCTGGAAAAGGCGGTGGCGGAGTCGATGGACCTCACCCCGCGCGGCATCCGCAAGCATCTCGACCTCAACAAGCCGATCTATGCCCGCACCGCCGCCTACGGCCACTTCGGCCGCACGCCGGACGCCGACGGTGGCTTCTCGTGGGAAAAGACCGACCTCGCCGACGCACTGAAGAAGGCGTTGTGAGGCGGCGTTCCTTCACCTCTCTCCGCGAGCGGGGAGAGGTCGGGTCGCTTCAGCGATCCGGGTGGATACCCTCTCTGTCCAACAACATCATCGAGGCCGGCGCATCGTCCGGCCCTCACCCCAGCCCTCTCTCCGTAACCGGGGAGAGGGGGCAGAACAGGAATACACGCATGAGCACCGACTACATCGTCGCTGACATCGGCCTCGCCGATTTCGGCCGCAAGGAAATCTCGCTGGCCGAAACCGAGATGCCCGGCCTGATGGCGACGCGCGAGGAATACGGCCCGAAGCAGCCGCTCAAGGGCGCGCGCATCGCCGGCTCGCTGCACATGACGATCCAGACCGCGGTGCTGATCGAGACGCTGAAGGCGCTCGGCGCCGACATCCGCTGGGTGTCGTGCAACATCTATTCGACGCAGGACCACGCCGCCGCCGCCATCGCCGCCGCCGGCATTCCGGTGTTCGCGATCAAGGGCGAGACGCTGACCGACTACTGGGACTACACCGCGAAGCTGTTCGACTGGCACGGCGGCGGTCATCCCAACATGATCCTCGACGACGGCGGCGACGCGACGCTGCTGATCCATCTCGGCGTGCGCGCCGAGAACGGCGACACCGCGTTCCTCGACAAGCCGGGCGCCGAGGAGGAGGAGGTGCTGTTCGCGCTGATCAAGCGGCTGCTGAAGGAGAAGCCGAAGGGCTGGTTCGGCGCGGTCGCCAAATCGATCAAGGGCGTCTCGGAGGAAACCACCACCGGCGTCCATCGTCTCTACGAAATGCAGAAGGCCGGCACGCTGCTGTGGCCGGCGATTAACGTCAACGATTCCGTCACCAAGTCGAAATTCGACAACCTCTACGGCTGCCGTGAATCGCTGGTGGACGGCATCCGCCGCGGCACCGACGTGATGATGTCCGGCAAGGTGGCGATGGTCGCGGGCTTCGGCGACGTCGGCAAGGGCTCGGCCGCCTCGTTGCGGCAGGCCGGCTGTCGCGTCATGGTGTCGGAGATCGATCCGATCTGCGCGTTACAGGCGGCGATGGAAGGCTATCAGGTGGTGACCATGGAGGACGCGGCCCCGGTCGCCGATATCTTCGTCACCGCCACCGGCAACAAGGACATCATCACCCTCGACCACATGCGCGCGATGAAAGATCGCGCCATCGTCTGCAATATCGGTCACTTCGACAACGAGATCCAGGTCAACACCCTGAAGAACCTGAAGTGGACCAACATCAAGCCGCAGGTGGACGAGATCGCGTTTCCCGATGGCAAGCGCATCATCCTGCTGTCGGAGGGGCGGCTGGTGAACCTCGGCAACGCCATGGGGCATCCGAGCTTCGTGATGTCGGCGTCGTTCACCAACCAGACGCTGGCGCAGATCGAACTGTTCGCCAACAATGCCGACGGCAAGTACAAGAAGGAAGTCTACGTGCTGCCGAAGTCGCTCGACGAGAAGGTTGCGCGGCTGCACCTCGCCAAGATAGGCGTCCGGCTCACCGAACTGCGCAAGGACCAGGCCGACTATATCGGCGTCAAGGTGCAAGGGCCGTTCAAGGCGGATCATTACCGCTACTGAGCGCGATCGAAGCGCGCGGGCGCTGCCTTGAACGATGGCGTATCCGCGTCCTGGGCGCGGTGCAGCGTGTAACGCTGCTCCGCAGAGCCGGGATCGTATCAACGGCACCACCCGGAACGATCCCGGATCAGCGAAGCGGCACGGCGCTCGCGCTCGCGCCGCATCGCATCCGGGACACGGTTCGCCTCGCGAGGTGGGCGGCGCTCACGCGACCCGCACCGAGTTCACGAACCTGTTCACCTCCTGCTTGAGCCGACCGCTGTCGTGCGACAGCGTCTGCGCCGCGGTCAGGACCTGCGACGAGGCGGAACCGGTTTCTTCGGCCCCGCGCTGCAAGTTGCCGACGTTCGAGGAAGCTTCCTGCACCCCGAGCGCGGCGTGTTGCACGTTGCGCGCCACCTCCTGCGTTGTCGCGCCCTGTTCCTCGATCGCCGACGCGATGGTGGACGAGATGCCGGACAACCGCTCGATGGAGTTGCGGATATCGTTGATCGAGGCGACCGATTCCTGGGTTGCGACCTGAATGCCGCTGATCTGCTGGCCGATTTCGCCGGTCGCCTTGGCGGTCTGCTCCGCCAGCGCTTTCACCTCGGAGGCGACGACCGAGAACCCGCGGCCAGCGTCGCCGGCGCGCGCCGCCTCGATGGTGGCGTTAAGGGCGAGCAGATTGGTCTGCCCCGCGATGGTGTTGATGATCTCGACGATGTCGCCGATGCGGGTCGCGGCGCTCGACAGTGCGCTCACCCGTTCGGTAGCGGCGTGGACCTGGCCGACGGCCTCGCCCGCCATTCGCGCCGAATCCTGAACCTGACGGCTGATCTCGCGCACCGATGACGTCATTTGCTCGGTGGCGGTGGCGACCGAATTGACGTTGGACGCCGCTTCCGCCGATCCGTTGGCGACGCGCGCGGCGAAGTCGCGGGCGTGATCGGCGTTGGAGGCGAGCGTGGTCGCGGACGATTCCAGTTCGACCGCGGCGGACGCCACCGCCTCAACGATCTCGCCGACCGCGGTTTCGAACGAATCCGCGATCCTGATCATGTCGGATTTGCGCTGGGCATCGGCGCGGCGTTGCGTCGAATTGATTTCGCCGCGATCGAAGCGGACCAGCGTCTGCACGGTCTGGAGGTTGCGCAGCGCCTCGCCGATTTCGTCGTCGCGCTCGATCTCGATGCGGTTGTCGAACTTGTCCTGCGCGAGGTTCAGCATCGTCTCGTTGAGGTGACGCATCGGGCCTTCGAACGCGCGCAGCGTCTGACGTCCCGTCAACCCGCAAACAACGGCGCCGCCTGCCGCGAGCGCGCTGAGCGCAAGACCCCACGACCCGCCGATCGCGACTGCGCCGATCGCGCCGCAGGCGAGCAGCGTGCCGGTCTGAAGCGCGATCAGCGTGGTCAGCCGTGACCGCAGCGTGCGGGTGAAGATCGCGAAGCGGTCGAGCGCCGAGCGCTTGCGGATGATCCCGGCGTCGATCCGGTAGCGATGCGGCTTCTTGTCACGGATCGCCGCATAGACTTCCTCCGCGTGCGTACGCTGGTCGGCCGGCAGCTTGGTGCGGATCGAGGTGTAGCCGGCGACCTGTCCGTTCTCGCGGTTGGGAAAGGCGGTTGCCAGCACCCAATAGAAACCGCCGTTCTTGCGGCGGTTCTTGACCGCGCCGACCCACGGCTTCTCTGCTTTCAGCGTGTCCCAGAGATTCTCGAACGTCTCCGGCGGCATGTCGGGATGGCGGATGATGTTGTGCGCCTTGCCGATCAGTTCCTCCGCGTTGAACTCGGCGGCGTCGATGAAATCCTCGTTGACGTAAGTCAGCCGTCCCTTGAGATCGGTCCGGGACACGATGAGCGTGTCGTCGGTCACGGGATATTCGGCATCGGTCACGGGAAGGTTCTTGCGCATGATGAAATCCGTCGCTCCGAGGCGAATCGTGGGGGATGAATTGCAACGATGCTAGGAAGCGCTGGTTAAAAAATGAAAATGATTGCTTCGATGCGCAGCGTGCGGCAAGCGATATCACGGGTCCTTGCTTCAACGGGATACCGCAAACCTCGACGAAAGACCGGTTTTCCCGACGACGCGTGGCAATATAGTGATGATGGCGCTTCGTGTTCGTACGGATATCTGTCGAATGCGATTCAGTCGCCTTTCGGATATGCCGGACGGGATGCGAACGTTTGAGGAGACCGCGTTGGCAAAATCAAACGTCAGGAATTGGCTCAGGCCCGGCGTGGACGGCGCGAATCTGGAAGTTGATGATTTCCTGAGTTTTCGCGTCACTCATCTCAGCGCCGTGCTGCTTCGCACCAGCACCCGGCGGTATCTGTTGAAATACGGATTGAGCCTGCCGGAATGGCGGGTTCTGACGATGCTGGCCCGCCACGGCTCGGGCACCACGCGCGAACTGCGCGATGCCTCGAAGATGGACAAAGGGCAGATGAGCCGCGCGCTGCTGGCGCTTGAGCGGCGCGATCTGGTGCGGCGATCGCAGGACGCGACGCACGAGTTGCGGCATCGTCTGGAAATCTCGGAGCAGGGGCTCGTGCTGTACCGCCGGATCATGCCCATGGCGCAGCGCGTTCAGGCGACGCTGCTGCGGCGTCTCACCATCGAGGAACGCAAGACGCTCGCCGCCGTCATTGACAAGCTCAATGCCGCTGCGCGGGTCGAAACCCCCAATTTGCCGGGCATGTCTCCGGACGGGCGCGAAAGCCTTGTGCCAGCCCGCGCAGCACCGCGTCTGCCGCCGCTTCGGCGCGCGAAGAAATGTTGAACTCACGGTCCACCCTCTTGGCGTAGCCGGACACGATGGACAACGATTGCGACCAGAAGCCGCGGGTAGCGGATCACCCCCGGCGGTTAACGCGTCAGCCGATGACGCCGGCCCGACGCAGGCTGCGGATATCGTCCTCGGCGTAGCCGGCCGCGCGCAGCACCTCGTCGCTGTGCTCGCCGACCTTCGGCGGATGGCGCGGCGGCGACTTGTCGTTGCCGTCGATCCAGATCGGACTGTTGATGGTCAGCATGGTGTCGCCTTCGAATGGAACCAGCACGTCGTTCTCGCGCATCTGGCGATCCTGCGGGATATCGTCGAGAATGCCGACGACGCCGAATATCAGCCCGTTGCCGTCGAGAATGGCGCGCCATTCCGCGAGGTCGCGGGTGGCGAAGATCTCGTCGAAGATTTTGATGAGTTCCTGCGAGCGGGCATGACGGTCCGCCATGGTGGCAAAGCGGGGATCGGCGAGCAGATCCTCGCGGTCGAGGCAGCGGGCGAGCGTCGGCCATTGCCGCTCCTCGCTCAACAGCGACAGGATGATCCAGCGGCCGTCGCGGCAGCGGTAGTGATTGACGACGGCGTTGAGCGCCTGCGCGCGGGTGCGGCGAGGCTGAAACTGTGCGCCGCACAGCTTGGCCTGCGCCAGTACGCCGCTGGCCCAGACGCCGTTGGCCATCAGGTTGGTCTTGACGTGCGATCCCTGTCCGGTGCGCTCGCGCTTGTAGAGCGCGGTGACGATGCCGCTGAACAGCGTCATCGCGCAAGGATGATCGCCCATGCCGGCGACCGAGCGCGCCGGGGTGGTTTCCTCGTCCGCGCGCACCAGATCCATCAGGCCCGAGCGCGCCCACCACGCATTGCTGTCGAACCCCGGCTTGTTGGCCTCGTCGCCGGTTTCGCCGTAGCCGGTGAAGGACGCATAGATCAGGCGCGGGTTCAGCGGTGCGAGAGCGTCATAGGTGATCCCGAGCCGCTGGCGCACCGCCGGCGGAAAGTTGGTGATGAAGACGTCGGCTTCCGCCACCAGCCGGTGCAGAATTGCCTGGCCTTCCGGTTTGGACAGATCAAGGGCGAGGCTTTTCTTGTTTCGGGCGTCCAGCATCCAGGCGTAGTTGTGCGGGCTGATGGGATAGCCGGGAAGGTTCGGCAGCTTGCGATAAGGATCGCCGGCGCCGGGCGGCTCGATCTTGATGACGTCGGCGCCGAAGTCCGACAGCACCGTCGCCGCCGCCGGGGCCGCGATGAAGCTCGCGCAGTCCAGAACCTTGAGGCCGCCGAAGATCGCGTTTTCCATGGTCGTATCGCACCGTGATGTCTGGACTCGATGTCGCATTTGATCCGCCTTGCGCGGCGCGTGCAACCGTTCTGATGAGGATCGCGCGATTGTTCGCGGCATGGAAATTATGGGGCCGCCGGTTGTGGGCGATCGCGCGGACAGCGCGCCGCCGCCTTGGCACGCCATCGGCCTTTCGCTAACGTCGGACGATGAGGATGCTTCGTGGAACTGCTGTCCCTCGACGGGCGGGTCGCTGGATGCAGGCCGGCGCGCTGGCGTTGAGCCTTGCCACGCTCGCCCCCGCGCCATCGGACGCGGCGACGCTCAGCGCGCCGGTCAGCCAGCTCTACAGTTCGGTGTCGATCTTTCCGCCGTCGGCCAACGCCATGACGATCTGTTACGGCTTTGTTTGCCGCCGCCGTGAAACACTGAGCTTTACGGCCTCGGATCGCCGGGCGTTGAGCGGAATCATGGCGGCCGGCCGATCATCGGCGGCGGCCGAGCGCGCCGCCGTGCAGCGGGCGGTGACGTGGTTCGATCGCCGGGTCGGTCCGGTGATCGGGACCGACAAGCGCGTGGCGCGCGCCGACTTTCGGGTGCGCGACGATCAGCACAATTTCGACTGCTGGGACACCACCCGCAACACCACCAGCCTGCTGCTGGTGTTGCAGAACTGGCGGCTTTTGAAATTCCACGGTGTCGGCGATCCGCGCTATCGCGGCAACGTGGTGGCGTTGCAGACGCCGCACAACACCGCCGTGCTGGTCGAGCACGCGACCCGCACTGAGTGGGTGGTCGATCTGTGGCCGCGCGGTTACGGCGAGAGGCCGGACGTTATGCCCGTCGCGCGGTGGCTCAAGGAAGACTGAGGCCGCGTTGACCGTTCGCGCGCGCGTTCAAACTTTCAGGTTTTCCGCCGCCGTCTTGCCGCGATTGGCGACTTCCTCGTATTCGACGCTCTGCCCTTCGTCGAGGGTGGCGAGCCCCGCCTTTTGCACCGCCGAGATATGGACGAACACGTCCTTCCCGCCGGCGCTGGGCTGGATGAATCCGTAACCCTTGGTGGGGTTGAACCACTTCACAGTGCCTTTAGCCATTCATCGCTCTCCGCAAGGTCAAAACGATCGCTTCACGGTCGGTCCCCGGACGCCGGCTTCCCCGACGGCCGGGGAGGATACGCGGAATGCGGCGATCTTGGTAGCCCAAGGCTGGAGGATTAGAGACTGTAGGATTGGGGCGGCGGGTTTCGGGGCCGGGCGGATGAGCCCGCGCGGCCGGAGGCGGGAGGCGGCGGCGCGATTGACACTGCATCCGGAAACGGAAACAAAGCGGCTTCCTCCGGCCGGTTGGAGCCTGGAGTGACGCGCGCCGGAACGGCCCCTCGATGACGATCGCCGCAATCGATCACACGCAGTCGCCGGCCTCCGGTGTGAGTCGCCGCGGACTTTGGGCGGCGGTGCTGGTCGTGCTGCTGATGACCGTACTGCGGCTGATCTATGCCGGCGCCATCGATCTGCGCACCGACGAAGCCTATTACTGGACGTGGTCGAAGGAGAACGTGCTGTCGTTCCTCGATCATCCGCCGATGATCGCGTGGTTCATCCGGTTCGGCACCGCCATCCTCGGCGACACCACGCTCGGCGTCCGGCTCGCGGGCATCGTCGCGATGCTGATAAGCCAGCTTCTGCTTGCCGATATCGTGCGCCGGATCACGCATGATATTCGCGCGGTACTGCTGGCGGTGCTGCTGCCGGAAGCGGCGGTCTATTACGGGCTGCTGATGGCCAAGGTCGCGCCGGACATCGCGCTGATCCCGTTCGCGCTCGCCATGGTGTGGTCGCTGGTCCGCGTCGCGGAAACCGATGACGGCCGCTGGTGGCTGCCGGCGGGTGTGTTCGGCGGACTGGCGCTGTTGTCGAAACTGACGGCGCTGATGCTGCTGCCGGCGGTTGCAGCCTTCGTCGTGGTGCCGCAGTGGCGGCGGCGCTGGCTTGCGAGCCCGTATCCGTGGCTCGCCGCCTTGATCGCGCTGGCTGTGTTTGCGCCGGTGCTGATCTGGAACGCGACGCACGACTGGGCGTCGTTCAGGTTTCAGTTCGTCCGCGCCAGCGTTGCGCCGCCACTGTCGCTGGCGCGTCTCAGTGAGTTTCTCGGCTTGCAGTTCGCGCTGGTCGGCCCGGTGCTGCTGCCGGTGACGCTGTCGGGCGTCGGCTTCATGCTGTGGCGCGGCTACCGGCGGCGTGATGCGGTGGCGATCCTGCTCTCGACCGCCGTCGCGTTGCCGTTCGGCTATTTCCTGTGGCGCTCGCTGCGGCTGCGCGTCGGTGACACCTGGCCGATGTTCATATGGCCGATCGGCTTCGCCGCCGTCGCCGTCAATCTCTGGTGGTTGCGCGCGCACAAGTCGCGGCTGGCGAGATCCACCGCGGCATGGGCGGCCGTGGCCGTGGTGTCCGGCATCGCCATCGTCGTCGCGACGTTCCTCTACTACGTGGCGAGCGACAGGCCGTGGCTCGGCCGGCTCGATCCCGGCGGCGCGGAGGCGGGCTACGAGCAGCTTGCCGCGCGCATTGAATCGGAGATGACCGCCGCCGGCGCGACCTGGGTCGCCGCCACCGATTATCGCACCTACGCCATGCTGCGCTGGGAATTGAAGGACCGCGTTCCGGTGATCCAGATCAACGAGCGCGCGCGTTTCGTGGATTTCAAGGACCCCGGCATGGACCGGGTGCGCGGCCATACCGGGCTCTATGTCGTGCGGAAGGTGGATGAAGACAATCCGTTATGGGCATTGACGTCGGCGCGGCGCTTGCCGCTGACCGAGGTGGTGCGAAGCTGGCGCGGCATCGCGATGGAAACTTACGCGCTGGGCACGCTGAACGGATGGACGCCGGAGCTTTCGCCGCCGCCCGGTTCGCCGTTCGACCGCGTGCATCCGCTGGCGGACGCTGGCGCTAACGCTCGCTGATCCGCGCCGGCTCAGTGGCCGGCGTGTCCTCGCGCTTCGCCAGAATATCCTTGGCAAGATCGCCGAGCACCGGGCGCGGCAGCGCGTCGAACGGCAGCGGCCGCGTCACGTCGATGGCGGCAAGCCCGAGGCGGGCGGTGAGCAGGCCGTTGAGAATCCCCTCGCCGAGCCGCGACGACAGCTTCGCCGCGACGCCGTGGCCGAGCATCTGCTGGATCAGGCTGTCGCTGGCCGCCATGCCGCCGGTAATCGCGAGGTGCGAGACGGTGTGTCGCATCAGCCGGATCATGCCGAGCGTGCCGGGCCGGCCGCCGTAGAGCAAAGCGAGCTGGCGCACCAGCCGCAGCGCTGCGGCCAGCACGAAGGCGATGTCGATCAAGGCGCGCGGACTGATCGCGGTGACGATGGAGACGCGCTGCGCCGCCACCGACACCAGCCGCCGCGCCTCGCGGTCGAGCGGGGTCATCAGTTCACGCTCCGCCAGCCGCAGCATGTCGGCACCGTCGATGATGTCGTCGCGATGGCTCGCCAGCGTGGCGCGGGCGCGGGCCAGCGCCGGGTTGCCCTGCGCCAGCTTGAGCAGATCGCGGACGACGGCGTCGGCGTCGCTCCGGCTGTCGCTGGCGATGGTGGCTTCGGCGCGCTGGTGCAGCTTCTCGATGGTGGCGAGCCGCGCC
>JBASBO010000084.1:0-10213 GCA_049651165.1 Xanthobacteraceae bacterium
GACCTACACCGCGAACGGCCAGCGCGCGGCCCCCGGCCCGCGCCACGTCACCCCGCTCACGGTCAGCCGCTCGCTGTAGCGGCGCGCGGCGACGCCGCGCATTTGAATCAAACCCGCACGACCATCGGACCCGCGCGTTCACCACGTTTCCTAACGCGGTGTTGAGACGCGCCGTATAGGGTTGTCACCGGACAGGGGTTGGGATTTGACTCACAGCAAGCCAGGAGGCTGCCATGGGTATGGATTTCAACGTGAAGCCGGCCAACGCGCCGGGCCCGGCGGTGTACGCGCCACCCGCCGGAGAGAGCGTGCGCGACGCGGTGACGACACAACTCCCCGCGAGCCAGACCATAACCGCCGCCGACATTTCGACGCGCGTGCGCAACGACGCGCGCAACAGCGCCGCCGGCACCTCGCACCAGACCGTGTTCGACCGCGATGCCGCCGCGATGGTCTATCAGGTGGTCGACAACCGCACCAGCATCGTGGTGCGACAGTTTCCCGACGACGCGATGCTGCGCCGCCGCGCCTATTTCCACGCGATGGATATGCTGAAAAGCGACGCGCCCCGCGACCGCGCGGCCGACAGGACGGCGTGAGGCAACCCGACCGCAAGATTATCAGGAGGGGGTCGCGCAACGCGAAAGCCGTCGTCCCCGCGCAGGCGGGGACCCATACGCCGTGCCGCCGCGGTGGTATGCAGCAATCGTTGCAAGGTCGTTATCGAATCGCAGACGCCAGGGGTTATGGGTCCCCGCCTGCGCGGGGACGACGCCGAGGGTTATAACGACGTCCGTTTTAACCCCGCGTCGCCGCCGCTTTTTCCAGCGTCGAGGTGCCAGTGACCGGGCTGGTCACCACGGTGGCGATCTGCGCCTTGTTGTCGCCGGTCACCATGAACTTGGAATCGCCGATGCGGAACGAACCGTCGCGGATCAGCACCTCCTGATACTTCACCGTGGTGCCGCTGGCGTATTTCACCTTGGCGCGGAAGCCGTTGACGTTGGAAACCGTCATCTCGAACGAGGTACCGTTGGCGTATTTGCCCTTCCAGCCCCCCTCGTACATCTGCGGATCGACCGCGACGTATTTCGCGTTGGAGGGCACCGCGCCGCCCACCGTGACGTAGTTCGAGGAGATGATGTTCCAGATGTCGGCCATGGCGCAGCCCGTCTCAGGCGCGGCCGGACAGGCCGGCGGCGAGATTGCGGTTGATATCGATCAGCGAGGTCAGCTTGGCGGGATCGGGCTCGGCCTGCATCGCCACCGTCTGCTTGAGCACGAACACGCCGATATTGGCGATGTTCTGCCGGACCTCCAGCGTCTGCTCGTTGTCGCTGCTCTCCACCGCGCTCATGAAGATCGACCACAGGCGGCGGTTGAACAGCAGCGCGTCGTGCATCGCCCGGTCGGGGCCGCTCCAGTTGGCCTGCACCTCTTGCAGTTGCCGCGCCGCCTTCAGCAGCGCCTGGGCCTCGATTTCACGGGGGGACGCGGTGGTTTGAGACGTGCGGGCATAGGCGGATGCGGCGTTGGACATTCACGACCTCAATGGGGTTCGGCTGCGGAAGGCAGTCAGGGTTCCACTCTACCCCGGCGTGCGTTTAGAGACGGTTACCGCGCGTTGTCACCTGTGACGAAAGCCGGGCGACGACGAGGCCATCTACCGCCATCCTTCGAGGCTCCACGCGTTCCGCGTGTCGCACCTCAGAGGAGGACTCAAAATGAGGCGCGCCCGATCAGACAATCTCGACGTCGTCCCTGCGCAGGCAGGGACCCATAACCCTGCCGGTAGCGATCAACGCACCGTCCATCAAGGATCGCGAGCGCTGTCTGCATCAGCAACACGGCGTATAGGTCCCTGCCTGCGCAGGGACGACGCTTTCCGTGTTGCGAGTCCGCGAACCGAACGGATTTTCGGTCACGCTCTCAGGATGACGCCGCCCATCACGCCGCATTCGCCGCAAAACAAAAACGGCGGGGTCGCCCCCGCCGTTTCCGCAACAGATGTTTGACTACGCTTAGCGCAGCAGTTGCAGCACGCTCTGCTGCGACTGGTTGGCCAGCGCCAGCGCCGACACCGCGATCGACTGGCGGGTGGCCAGCGCCTGGCTGTTGGCGGCTTCCTCGTTTGTGTCGGCGAGCGTCAGGTTGCCTGAGCCGGTCTGCAACACGTTGATGAGGTTCTTGTTGAAGTCCTGACGGATCTGCACCACCGACAGGTTGGAGCCGAACGCCGACGCCTGCGAGCGCAGCGTGCTGGACGCGTTGTTCAGCTTGCCGAGGATGGCGTTGGTGCCGGCGTTGTCGAGGAAATCGGTGCCCTTTTCCAACGCCGCCAGGCCAAGACCTTCCGGATCGAAGGTCACGCCCTGGATCTCCAGCGTGGACTTGCCGGTTTCGTTGAACACCAGCTTGAGCTGGTCGCCGTTGAGCAGGTTGATGCCGTTGTAGGACGAATCCTGCGCGGTGGTGCGGATCTGCTCGATCACCTTGTTGTACTGGTCGATCAGGCCCTGGCGAGTGTTCTGGGAGTCGACATCCGCGGTCGGCGTGCCTTTGCTGATGTCGGCGGTGCCGCCGACGGCGGTAAAGCCGATCGTATTGTCAGTCTCGGCCGCAGCGATCGACTGAGAGGCATGATCGTTGGTGGACGTGAAGGTGATCGTGTTGCCATCGGTCAGCGAGGCGGACAGCCCCACGCCGGCGGCGGACAGCGCCTTGTTCAGGTCGTCCAGGCTCTTGACGGTCGCCGTGCCGGCAGCAGGATCGTACGCGGCGGGCGTTGCACCGATGGTGATCTCGACATCGGTGCCGTCCGGCTTGGTGAAGGTCATGGCCGCGCCGGTCAACATGCTGGTGCCGCCGCCCGTCAAGTCGGCGGCGGTCGCGTTCTTGTCGGTGTTCGTTGCATGTGCACCGACGACGGTCGCGCTGGCCTTGGTGGAATAGCCCGACGACGCCTGCAACGCCTGGTTGGCGATCGACTTGGCGGTGTCGACCAGCTTCTGGATCGAGGTGATGCCGGTGTTGGCGGCCTGCAACACCTGCACGCCGTTGCCGATCGAGTCCAAGAGGTTGTTGATGTCGCTGGCGCGGCTGTCGAGGCCGGCGGCGGTGAAGAAGTTGGTCGGGTTGTCGAGCGCCGAGTTGACCTTCTTGCCGGTGGCAAGGCGGTTCTGCGTCACCGAGAGCATATCGGCGGTGGACTGAAGCGAGAGCAGGTTCTGGCGAACGGACGCCGAGAGAACGACTGACATGATCATACCTTTCTGGTGTGAGCGAGTGTGTGCGTATCGCCGATCTTTTGCATCGGGCAATGCCGGCAGACTGGGGCCAAGAGTCTAAAAAAACATGAAACCGCACGGTGGATTTTGAGCGATCCGCGACCTCGTTCTCACGCCGTAAAATCCGGCCAGACCGGCATGGCGCAGCAATGTGCTTGGCAATACTCGCTATTTTGCTCTTGCGCGAGAATCGCCCGCGCCCCGGCCTTAACCCTTCGTTAACCGTCGTCGGAAAGGATCGCCGATAGCGGTTCGAACAGGACGTCGATTGCGGGCTGCCCGCGGCGTCGCCGACGTTGCCGCTCCCGCGACACAACAGGAGAACGAACATGGCGTTGAAGGTGGAGCTTCGCCCGCACGAGCGGATCATCATCGGCGCCTGCGTCATCACCAACACCGATCAGCGCGCTAAGCTGCTGATCGAGGGCGACCGCGTGCCGATCCTGCGCGAGAAGGACATCCTGACGCCGGAGACGGCCGACACGCCGGCCAAGCTGATCTACCTCTCGGTGCAGTTGATGTATCTCGCGCCCGATCCGATGGCGCACCACCCGACCTATTTCAACCTCATCAAGGACGTCATCAGCGCCGCGCCGAGTTCGTGGCCGTTCATCGAGGCGATCAACAATTACATCCTCAACGGCGATCTCTATCACGCGCTCAAGGAAGCGCGGAAGCTGATCGCCCACGAGGCGGAACTGCTCGACAGCGCGCGGTCATTGCAAGAGCACGCCAACGCGCGGCGTTCGGCCTGAGCGCTTCGGCATAAAAGCAGTCGTCCTCGCGCAGGCGAGGACCCATACGCCGTGTCGCTTGTGATAAAGGGAGCGTGCGTTGTAGTCAGCTTCCCGCGCTCGTCACCATAACCAGCACAGGGGTTATGGGTCCTCGCCTGCGCGAGGACGACGACGGCCGGCGCGTTATGCAGAAGCTCAGATGTAGTTCGTCAGGCTCAATTTGTAGAGCATCGAGGTGGTCTGGTAGGACGCCGAAAGACTGGTCTGCAACGCCATGATCTTGGTCGCCACTTCTTCCGGCGACACCGTCTCGATCGAATCCAGCATGGTCTGCGTCAAGGTCTTGACCTGCGCCTGACGGTCGCCCGCCGCCTTCATCGCGGTCTGCGCGCCGGCGAACTCGGCCTGGATGTCCTCGATGGTCTGCACGCCCTGCTGCGGCGACAGGTTGAGCGCCACGCGCTGGCTCAGCGCGGTGACCTGTCCGCTGGCGTAAGGGTCGGATGACGAGGTCGTCACCGCGGCGTAGACAGCGATGCCCTGCAACTCGACGCGGAAGGCGTCTTCGTTGGCGCGCGCGCCGTATTGCACGGTGACCGCCTGATCGACGCGGCCGATCGCGGTGCCGCGCGCGGAATCAGTCGCGCTTTGCGCCGCCTCGCCGGTGTACCAGAAGATGGTGTCGGCGGCGGTGCCGGCGACAAGACCGGTGGCGGAGTCGAGCGGCCCGCCCGAGGTATCGACGCGCAGCGGCGGCGAGCCGAAGAAATTCTGCGACGCCGCCACCGCCGAAGCCGCAACCAGCGCGGTGTTGGCCAGCGTCTTGACGCCGCTCTGAAGCGCACCCTGCAAGTTGTCGGACGTCGCGGCCGCGTTGGCGCCGATCAGGAACTCGCCGGGCTGCGGCGGATTGTTGGTGGACGCGGTCAGCGACAGCGTTTCGCTGGTGCCGTCCGGCAGGTTGAAGGTCACGGCGATCTTGTCGCCGGGGTTGGGATTGACGCCGTTGAGATCGACCGAAATGCCTGGCGGGCTGCCCGTCGGGCCGCTCACCGTCGCCCCGGTCAGCGTCGAGTTGACCGCGCTCAGCTTCAGCCCGAACGCCGATGGCGCGACGTCTTCGGCGATGGTGATCGGCGAAGTACCGGCGGCGGAGACAGCGAGCCGTCCCATGCCGTCCGCGCCGAGATCGGCGCTCTTGCGTTCAGCGATCAGCTTCGTCAGTCCGGCGCGGGTGCCGTCGGCGCTGCCGTAGAGGATTTCGTCGGCGGTCGCGGTCGGCGGCGTGTCGGTGGCGCGCCCGGAGAACAGGTAGCGGTCGCCGGAGCGGGTGTTGAGCAGTTCGATGGCGTTGGCGAAAGCCGACTGCGCCGAAGTCTGTCCCGTGGTCTGGCCGTTGTTGCCGAGCGCCATCGACGAGCCGTTCGCCGCCGTCTTCACCTGACTCTTGAGATCGATCAGCCCCTGCAGCGACAGGTTGGCGACGTTGATGCGGGTGGTGACGTTGGCCGCGGTGTCGGCATAGGCGTCGAGGCTGTTGAGCTGCGCGCGCAGGCCCACCGCGAGGCCGCGGTCGGCGCCCTGCCCGGCATAGGTATTCGCGGCCTTGCCGGAGGCGAGCTGCTCCAGCAGATCGTTCATCTGCGACTTCATGTTGAGCAGCGAGGTGCCGATATGCGAGGTGCGGATGCCTATGCCGTCGATTGCCATGATATCCTCACACCGATTGCAGGAGCGCCATGTACATGTCCTTGACGGCGGACATCACGCGCGCGTTGGCCGAATAGGCGTTCTGCAACGCCAACAGATGCGCCATCTCGTCATCGATGTTGATGCCGGCGGTCGCGTCCATCTTCTGTTGCAGCGTGTTGAGCACGACGTTCTGGCCGTCGGCGAGTTGCTTGGCCGCCGCCGCCGCGTTGCCCTGCGTCGAAAGAAACTGCTGGGTGTAGTTCAGCAGCGTGCCCTTGTAGGGCGAGGTCGCGGTGCCGACGCCGGTCTGCGGCGAATAATACATGCTGGCGTTGGTGAGCTTCGCCAGCACGAAGTCGGGCCGCGTGGTGTCGCCCGACGCGGTCGACGGGCCGTAGAGAACCAGTTGCGCGGGATCGGACAACAGAGCGGTATTGACCGAGATGCGCGCGGCGAAACCGGTCTGCTGCGATCCGCTGGCGTCGATCGCGCCGGTATAGGCCACGCCGCCGTCGGTGAACAGCGAGAACTGCGGCGCGCCGCTGTTGGACGCGAAAATCGTCTTCGTCGTCGAGGCCGCGGTGATATCGACATTGTTGGTCGCGCCGTCGTCGAGCACTTGCAGCGTGGTGCCGGCCGGATTGGAGAATTGCAGGCCGGCGGAGCCGAGCGCGGCGTTGAGCTGCGTCACCACCGACGCGATGCCGCCCGAGAAATCGACGCCGATCACCTCGTCGTTGGGATCGTTGGTGGCCGAGTTCGGCAACGGCAGCACCGACGGATCGTCGACCCGCACGATGGACAGGTTGTGGGTCTGCCCGGTGACGTTGTCCTTGTAGCTGACGTGGATCACGTTGCCGCTTTGCAGGCCGGCGAGATCGAGATCGAAACCGTCGCCGCTGCCGGTCGAGGCCGGCGTGCCGCCGACGGTCTGGTCCGACAACGCGCTGGAGAGCGAGGCCGCGAGCTGGTCGATCTGCGCTTGCGCCTGCACCAGCGTCTTGTCGCGCAATTCGATGTAGCCGGCGATGGCGCCGGAACGGATCGAATTGGTGGCGATCAGATCCATGCTGCCGCCTTGCGGGAAATAGATGCTGAGCGTGCCGAGCCCGCTTTTCGCCGGATCGGGGTCCCAGAAGGTGTTGGGCGTCACCGTGCCCTGCGCGTCGAAGGTCAGCTTGGCGGCCTCGACACCGACCAGTTGCACGCCCGAGGTGGTGAACACGCTCACCTGATTGGCGTCGTTGGTCATCACCTTGATATCCATCAGTTGCGACAACTGATCGATATACTGGTCGCGCTGGTCGAGCAGCGAGGCGGTGGAGGCGTCGGTCTGGCCGCCGCGCACCAACTGGCTGTTGATGGCGGCGATCTGCGACATCGCGTTGTTGGCGGTGGTGACCGCGCTGGCAAGCCCGTTCTCGGTGCTGTTGCGCAGATCCTGAATGCCCTGCGTCGCCTGATTGAGCTGCTGCGCGATGGTCTGCGCCGCGTTGACGACGCCGATCCGCGCCGATTGCGAATCCGGGCTGGTGGAGAGCGCCTGCACCGCCGTGGTCAGCGCGTTGAACGCCGCCTCCAGCGTGCCGGTGGAGCCGGGATTGCCGTAGACGCCTTGCAGGTTGTCGAGGAACGTGGCGCGGATGTTGGCATAGGCCGCGCCCGACATCTCGGTGCGCAACTGCGCCTGCACGAAGGCGTCGAGTTCGCGGTTGACGCCGGCGACGCGGACACTGGAGCCGTAGTCCGCGGTCGAGGTCGCGGTCTGGATCAGCGTCTTCTTGACGTAGCCCGGCGTCTCCGCGTTGGCGACGTTGGAGGACACCAGCGCCAGCGCCGCCTGATTGGCGCGCAGGCCGGACATCGCGGTGGCAAGCGCCTGACCCAAACTCATGACAAACAATCCATCCAGAACTCAGCGCCGCGAACCGGCGCAGGATACATCAAGTCTCTTGCCGTCACCCTGAGGTGGTCATGCGCAGCATGACCCTCGAAGGGTGATCGCCATCATCCTTCGAGGCTCGCGGCTTCCGCCGCTCGCACCTCAGGATGACGCCGACGAAACGCATCGTGCCTCAGCGCAGCACGTTGAGCAGATCCTGCACCATCTGGTTCGACGTCGTGATGACCTTGGTGTTGGCGGAGTAAGCCTGCTGGGTCACGATCAGCTTGGTGAACTCGTCGGCGATATCGGTGTTGGAGCCCTCCAGCGACGAGCCGATGATGGCGCCGCCGTGGCCGAACAGCGCCTGACCGGATTCGTCGGTGGCCGCGAACGCGCCGCCGTCGAGCCGCTTGAGGAAATCCGGTCCGTTGAAGGTCGCCAGCATGATCTGCGCGAGATCGATGTTGCGCCCGTTGGAATAGCTGCCGACCACGCGGCCGTCGTTGCTGATCGAAACCGATTGCAGGCTGCCGGCGGGGAAACCGTCCTGGCTGATCTGGTTGACCTGCACGTTGCCGTTGGCGTCGGCGTACTGGGTCAGCCCGCCCGACGAGAAATTGATCGTCAGGTTGCCGAGCGACACGCCGTTGATCACCACGCCGGTGAGGTTCACCGCGGGCACCGCCGGGTTGAGCTGCTTGTTGGCGCCGAAGGTGAAGTTGGTGCCGACGTTGAGCCAGGCGGCGTCGGTGCCGGTGGCGTTGGGATCGACCTGATAGAACAGGTTCCAGGTGTCGGAGCCGCCGGTGGTGGTACTGTCGATCTTGGCCCAGCGCAGTTGCACGTTCACCGGCGCGCCGGACACGTCGTAGGCGGTCACCGCGCCGCCGGCGATCGATTCGTCGATGAAGGTCTGGACGTCGTCGCCCTGCACCTGCCCGGTGCCCGCGACCGTGGGATCGGCGGCGAAATCGGCGACGTTGAGGAGTTCCGAACCCGGCACCGAGGTATCGTGCTTGGTGGTGAGCGGATAGCTCGCGAGGTTGGCGCGATATTCGACCTTGGAGGTCGCCTGCGCCGGCAGGAAGTCGTTCTTGAACTTCAGGATCTGCGGCGCGCTGCCGACCAGGTTGCCGGTGGTGGTGTCGATCGGGATGCCTTCGAGGTAATAGCCCGCGCCGTTGACCAGATAGCCGTCCTTGTTGAGGGTGAAGTCGCCGCGCCGGGTATAGTTCTCGACGCCTTCGAAGATCGGCTGGTTGTCGGTGAAGCTGCCCGGCTTCTGCACCACGAAGAAGCCCGCGCCGTTGATCGCCATGAAGGTGGAGACCGACGCCGCCTGCACGTCGCCCTGCACGGTGTTGGTGGAGCGCGAGGCGGAGGTGACGCTGCCGGCCTTCTGCTGCGTCAGCCCGGTCTCCGGGATGAGGTCGAGGAAGGAGGTGTCGATGCGCTTGAACGCGGTGGTCTGCGAGTTGGCGATGTTGCCGGAGATGTTTTCCAGCGCATACGATTCCGCCCGCAGCCCCGCGACCGACGTGGTGAGAGCCCCGAAGATACCCATGAACATCGCCTCCAGATGCGAATGACGCAAACGGCCCGGCACACACCCGAGCCGCAATTCGCAGACCTCCTCGCAAGCCCCGTGCCAGTTCGCGGAACCGGAAAAAGCGCTGACGATTCAAGGCGATAAAAAACGCGCTTCCGCGTCGGACCGGGGCACAATTGCCGGGACGGGCAGGATTTGCCGGGGGATCGAGCGCCCCACACTCTCACCGTCGCCCCCGCGCAGGCGGGGGCCCATAACCCCTGGCGTCGGTTGTTTTAAGATAACCCCGCCTTGGTGAAAGAACCGAAAGGCTGCGGCGTATGGGTCCCCGCCTGCGCGGGGACGACGATTTCGTGTGGCGCGTCCGTCTACAAGACAAATGTCCCGATCAGACTCTCAGCGGACACCATCGCCGTTCACCCGCTCACGTCGCCGACGGCGTCGCCGGGTGGAACACCAGCGCCAGCCCGTCCATGCAGTAGCGCAGGCCGGTCGGCTTCGGCCCGTCGTCGAAGACATGGCCGAGATGGCCGCCGCAGCGGCGGCAATGGATGGCGATCCGCGTCATGCCGAAGGTCATGTCCTCGCGGCG
Organism: Xanthobacteraceae bacterium; assembly: GCA_049651165.1. GTDB lineage: Bacteria > Pseudomonadota > Alphaproteobacteria > Rhizobiales > Xanthobacteraceae > 62-47. The sequence continues at coordinate 9,743 of JBASBO010000084.1, forward strand.
GCCGACGGCGTTGTCCAGCGGCTGCCAGAAGCTCGGCCAGCCGGTGCCGCTCTCGAATTTCGTCTCCGACGAATACAGCGGCAGGTCGCAGCCGGCGCAGGCGAAAACGCCCTTGCGGTGTTCCTTCAGCAGCGGGCTCGACCACGGCGGCTCGGTGCCCTCCTCGCGCAGGATGTGATACTGCGCCGGCGTCAGTTGCGCGCGCCATTCGGCCTCAGTCTTCTCGATCTCGAATTTTTCGCCGGCCGCGGCCGGTACGACCCGCAAGCCCTTGAGCGCTGCGAGGCCGGTCAGACCGGCGACCGATGCAAGCAGAATGCGACGCGTGACCATGGCGACCTCCGAACCGATGCGGCACGCCACGAAGGTTACACCGCCCGCCACGGATTTCACTCACGTTGTCGCGAGCACGCGCCGCTACCCGCCGCCGCTATCGACCCGCACGCGCCCGGCCATCGCGCGGTTCGCTGC
>JBASBO010000085.1:0-2484 GCA_049651165.1 Xanthobacteraceae bacterium
GGCCCTCGCGCCGCGCCGCTTCGGCCAGCAGCATCATGCCGACCAGAAACAGATAGACGTCGGTGCCTTTGGCGGCGGCGGCAAGCGCGTCGCGCCACGGCAGAAACCCGAATGCCAGCAGCAGCAAAGCGCCGAGGCAGGCCCAGACGTATTCCGGGATTGCCCATGGCCTTGCGATCACGCCGAGCGTGGCGATGGCGGCGATGCTCAAGGTGAGAAGGGTCGCGGGGTCCACGGCGTCTTGCTGCCATCACGGCGATGGCCGCGCAACGTCTATTCGCGCAATCCCGGTCTATTCCCTTAAGCCTCAGTGCAGCCGGGGTGCCTTCAAGAGTTTTGCGCGATCGGTCGAGGCCAGCACGACGTCGAAGGTGACGCCTTCGTGGGACACCGTCAGCGGCACATTGACGCCGGCGGTGCCGAGTGCCCAGAGCTTGCGGTAGAACGCGGCGAGGCTGGAGACGGTATCGCCGTTCACCGCCAGAATGACGTCGCCGGATTGAAGGCCGGAGCGTCCCGCCGGCCCTTTGTCGGCGACCCCCATCACCACCACCTTGTCGTCGAAGTCGCTGGCGAACAGGCCGAGCCAGGGCCGCGCCGGCCGGTTGACACGGCCGAACGCGCGCAGATCGCCGAGGATCGGCTTGAGCAGGTCGGTCGGCACCATCATGTTGAAATACTGGTCCTTGCTTTCGCGTTCAAGTTGCAGCGAACCGATGCCGATGAGGTCGCCGCTCGTCGAGATCAGCGCCGTGCCGCCCCAGTTGGGATGCGACGGCACGGTAAAGATGGCGTCGTCGAGCAGGTATTCCCAGTAACCCGCGAACGGCTGCCGCGCCTCGATGCGACCCGCGACCGAGCGGGTACGGCCGCCGGCGCCGCCGACGATCACCGGATCGCCGACCTGCGCGGCGTCCGATGCTCCAAGCGCAAGCGGCGCGACATCGAGCCGGCCGAGCGCCTGCACCAGACCGAACCCGCTTTCCGAATCGAAGCCGAGCGCGTGGCCCTCGACGACACGGCCGTCGCCGAGATGCAACCACACCGATTCCGCTTCGGTGATGAGATAGCCGATGGTGAGCACCAGCCCGTCGTCGATCGCCACGCCGTTGCCGGCGCGCTCGGTGCCCAGCGTGCCAGCGGTGAAGGCGTCGGCCGGAATGATCGCGTGCAGGCCGACCACGGCGCTCAAGGCCCGCTCCAGATCGAAGTTGTAGTCCTGCGGTCGGGGTTGCGCGGCGAGCGGGACTTTCCATTCGGTCAGCGAAGGCATGGAGGCTCTCCTCAAGTTAAGGTCGGGCCCGCGGCGTCCGGATGCCCCGGTAGCGCCGCCAGCATAAGGAGCTTGCCGCAAGCGGCAAGCCGCTACCTTTCTGATGCAAAGCGCGTCAAGTTATCCGAGACTTGCGGCCGAGATGGTATTGTTTCAGCATAAGTCATGTACGAGAAATAGTTGGTCTGCCCGCGAGCAGCGGCGTGACGCGCCCGGCAATGCTGGTCCTTTGTCGAAAAGAACGGCATAGTGCAGACATAATAATGACAGGGAGGTGTGCAGATGGCTTCTTCATCCGATCGCTCGAAATTGAGGAACTGGCTGCCTGGCGCCCTCGGGGTGGTGGTGTTGTTCGGACTTGCCGGTTACGCCGGCCTGTCGCAGGGACAGCGCGAGCAGACGCCGGCGGTGGCGGCCTCGTCCGAGCAACCGGCTGCGGAGGCCGCCAAGCCCGCGTCGCAAACCGTCGCCAAAGCCACGCCGGCGGCTGAAACGAAGGCCGCCCCAGCGCAGACCAAGGCCGCACCCGCGGAAACGAAGGCTGCGCCCGCTGCCGCCGTCGCGCCCAAGGCGGCCGCGCCCGTCGAGACGAAGGCTGCCGCTGTTGCGCCGAAAGCGGCCGCTCCAGCCGAATCGAAATCCGCTGCTGCACCTGCTGCCGCGCCCGCGGCCAAAGCTGACGCTGGCAAGACTGACGCTGGCAAGGCCGATACCAAGCAGCCGGCGCACAATATGGGACACAACATGGGGCACAGCATGGCGCAGGCCCCCGCCGCGCCGTCCGCTCCCGCGAAGGCGGCCGCTCCCGCCGCGGCCAATGTCGTCAAGGTCGCGGCAACGACCGCCGTCGATGGCGACGCCACCCGTGGCCGTCAGGTGTTCAAGAAGTGCCAGGCCTGCCATTCGATGCAGGCGGGCAAGAACCTGCTTGGCCCGAGCCTTGCCGGAATCGTCGGCACCAAGGCCGGCGAAGTCCCGAACTACAGCTTCTCGCAGGCGATGAAGCAGAGCGGCATCATTTGGACGCCCGAAAAGCTCGACGCCTATCTGCAAGATCCGCAGAAGGTGGTGCCCGGCAACAAGATGCCGTTCCCCGGCCTGAAGACCGATTCCGACCGCACCGACGTTATCGCTTTCCTGGCGGCGACGCCGGATGCGGCAGCCCCCGCTGCCGCTGCCGCTGCGGCTCCGGCGGCTCCCGCTACAGCGGG
>JBASBO010000086.1:0-1647 GCA_049651165.1 Xanthobacteraceae bacterium
GAAAGCCGCAGGTGTTGACGATGACGAGATCGGCGCCGTCGTGCTTGCGGGCGAGTTCGTAACCTTCCGCGCGCAGCCGGGTGATGATGCGCTCCGAATCCACCAGCGCCTTGGGGCAGCCGAGCGAGACGAAACTGATCCGGGGGGCGGCGGCCTGGGTCATCGGGGGTCCGTGGGAATTCATGAAGGCCGATGAGCTATCCCCGTTGCGGCCGGCTTGCAAGTCCCGGTTCCGCGGGAAAATCATCCGGCAGGGCGAAGGAACCGGTCGCGGCGGGCCGCGACGGGAGAATACCTGTTCCCGATCGCGCGCGCCGGAAAAACGCGCATTGCTATTTTCTGCAACCGCTTGCGGCGAAGCGCGGGCGTGGCTCACTATGGCGCATCAAGACCACGGAGACCGACGATGCGCATCCCTGACACCCGGCAGCGGCCCGTGGTTCGCGAACTGATCCTGCGCAGCGAGAGCCGGCTGCATACGGCGGCGCTGGTCGGCGCGTTCGCCGTGATCGCCGCGGTGCTGCTCGGCACCTTGACCTATCGGCCGTTCTGAGGGAGGTGCGTGCGACGGCGTCATCCTGAGGCGCGAGCGCCAGCGAGCCTCGAAGGATCGCCGTCGCCCTTCGAGGGCTATGCTATCGCATAGCCGCCTCAGGGTGATGGCTTTCGGTTTACGCCGCGCGAAACGGCTTCACGTCGATGCCGTTGTCGGTCAGCGCCTGCCGCACCGCGCGCGCGATCTCGACCGCGCCCGGCGTGTCGCCGTGAATGCACACGGTGTCGATCGGCACCTTGATGACCTTGCCGCTCACCGACACCACCGCGCGGCCCTCGACCATGCGCACCACGCGCGCGGCGATCTCGCCGGCGTCGTGCAGCACCGCGCCCGGCTTGCGCCGCGACACCAGATTGGCGTCGTCCTCGTAGGCGCGGTCGGCGAACACCTCATGCGCCAGCGGCAGGCCGGCGGCCTCGCCCGCCGTCTGCAATCTGCTGTTGGCCAGCACCACGAATGTCAGGTTGCGGTCCACCGCCTTGATGGCGGCGGCGATGGCGCGCGCCGTCATGTCGTCCTCGCAGGCGACGTTGGAGAGCGCGCCGTGCGCTTTCACATGCGTCACCTTGTGGCCGGCGAGCGCGGCCAGGGCCTGCAACGCGCCGATCTGGTAGGCGACGAGATTCTCGATCTCGGCCGCCGTGATACCGACCACCGGCCGACGGCCGAAGCCGTGCAGGTCGCGGTAGCCGGGATGCGCGCCGATGCTGACGCCGCGCGCCTTCGCAAGCGCGGCGGTCCGGCGCATGATGTCGGCGTCGCCGGCATGAAAGCCGCAGGCGATGTTGACGCTGCTGGCGAGTTCCAGCATGGCGTCGTCGTCGCCCATCCGCCATGGGCCGAAGCCTTCGCCGAGGTCGCAGTTGAGATCGATCGACATGGCGTTCATCTGGCGTCCATCCCCGGTCGTTGGATCGCGGTCACGGCTGCTGATCCGGCTCGTTGCCGGTCTGCCAGGTTCCGGCATCGACGGCGTTGACCGCAGCCCCCGCGACGTTGGCAGTCTGCAACGCCTCGACGTCGAAATCAAAGCCGGCGGCGTCGACCGCGCGCGCGGGCAGGGTGCGCAGCCATTCGGCCTGCGCCTGCGC
>JBASBO010000087.1:0-2181 GCA_049651165.1 Xanthobacteraceae bacterium
GGCCGAGGTGAAGGCATCGCCGCCGGGTCTCGACGGGCCGGGCGACTCGAAGGGAGCCGGCTGATCGCCCGGCGCGCCGGCCGGGGACCGGCGGTGGTGGCGCGCTGGCGCGAAACCGCTATAAGAAACCGGCCCCTGGAGGATACCTTGACGCAATATATCTCGACCCGCGGCGCGGCGCCGGTGCTCGGCTTCTGCGACGTGATGCTGACCGGCCTCGCGCGCGACGGCGGACTTTACGTCCCGGCGGCATGGCCGCGCCTGACGCCGGAAGCGATCGCGGGCTTCGCCGGCCGGCCATACTGGGAGGTCGCGGTCGAGGTGATCCGCCCGTTCGTCGGGGCTGAGATTTCCGACGCCGATCTCGGCCGCATGGCGCACGAGGCCTATGCCACGTTCCGCCATCCGGCAGTGGTGCCGCTCGACCAGAGCGGTCCCAACCAGTTCGTGCTCGAACTGTTTCACGGCCCGACGCTGGCGTTCAAGGACGTCGCGATGCAACTGCTGTCGCGGCTGATGGACCATGTGCTGGCGAAGCGCGGCCAGCGCACCACCATCGTGGTGGCGACCTCGGGCGATACCGGCGGCGCGGCGGTCGATGCCTTCGCCAACCGCGACAACGCCGACCTCGTGGTGCTGTTTCCGCACGGGCGCATCTCCGACGTGCAGCGCCGGATGATGACGACCACCGGCGCGGCCAACGTCCACGCGCTGGCGATCGACGGCACCTTCGACGACTGCCAGGCGATCGTGAAGGGGCTGTTCAACCATCACGCCTTCCGCGACAGGGTGGCACTGTCCGGCGTCAACTCGATCAACTGGGCGCGGATCGTGGCGCAGGTGGTCTACTACGTCACGTCGGCGGCGGCGCTCGGCGCGCCGGCGCGCACGGTCGACTTCACCGTCCCCACCGGCAACTTCGGCGACATCTTCGCCGGCTATGTCGCCGGGCAAATGGGACTGCCGATCCGCCGCCTGCGCATCGCCACCAACAGCAACGACATTCTGGCGCGTACGCTGACCACCGGCATCTACGAGGTGCGCGGCGTGCACGGCACCACCTCGCCGTCGATGGACATTCAGGTGTCGTCGAACTTCGAGCGCCTGTTGTTCGAGGCGTCCGGGCGCGACGCCGCTGTGGTGCGCGGGCTGATGGCCTCGCTGGAGCAGTCGCGCCGCTTCGTGCTGCCGGACGCGATGCTGGCGGCGATCCGCGAGGTGTTCGACGCCGGCCGCGCCGACGAGACGGAAACCGGTGCGGCGATCCGCGCCGCCTGGCGCGAGGCCGGCGACCTGATCGATCCGCATACCGCGGTGGCGCTGGCGGTGGCCGATCGCGACGTCACCGACATGAGCGTGCCGAACATCGTGCTGTCCACCGCGCATCCGGCGAAGTTTCCCGACGCGGTGGAGGCCGCCTGCGGTGTGCGCCCGGCGCTGCCGCCGTGGCTCGACGGGCTGATGACCCGGCCCGAGCGCATCGTGACGATGGCCAACGATCAGGTCGAAGTGGAGCGGTTCGTGCTGTCGGTCAGCCGCGCCGCCAAATCGGGAGTTGCCGGATGAGCGTCGAGGTCAGCAAGCTGCCGTCCGGCCTCACGGTCATCACCGACACCATGCCGCATCTGGAAACCGCGGCGCTTGGCGTTTGGGCCGGCGTCGGCGGCCGCGATGAGAAGCCGGACGAGCACGGCATCTCGCATCTGCTCGAACACATGGCGTTCAAGGGCACCGAGCGGCGTTCCTCGCGCGAGATCGTCGAGGAGATCGAGGCGGTCGGCGGCGATCTCAACGCCGCCACCAGCACCGAGACGACGGCCTATTACGCGCGGGTGATGAAAGCCGACGTGCCGCTGGCGCTCGACGTGCTCTCCGACATCATCTCGCACCCGACCTTCGTCGCCGAAGAACTGGAGCGCGAAAAGAGCGTGATCGAGCAGGAGATCGGCGCGGCGCAGGACACGCCGGACGACGTCGTGTTCGAATATCTCAGCGAGCTTTGCTATCCGGATCAGCCGATCGGGCGCTCGCTGCTTGGAACCACGGCAACGCTGAAGACCTTCAACCGCGATTCGCTGCGCAACTATCTGGCGACGCATTATCGCGGCCCCAACATGGTGGTGGCGGCGGCGGGCGCGGTCGATCACGCCCGCGTCGTGGCCGAGGTCGGCGAGCGCTTCG
>JBASBO010000088.1:0-13605 GCA_049651165.1 Xanthobacteraceae bacterium
GAAAGCCGACCGCCTCGGCCTCGCGCAGGAGCGTTTCATCGCTCTGGTCCTCGCCCTGATAGCCCGGCACGCAGGGCACCCCGGCTTCGATCATCGCCCGCTTGGCGCGAGCCTTGTCACCCATCACCGTGATGGCGCGCACCGGCGGGCCGACGAAGACCAGCCCCGCCGCCTCCACGGCGTCGGCGAAACCGGCGTTCTCGGAGAGGAAGCCATAGCCCGGATGGATGGCCTGCGCACCGGCGGCCTTCGCTGCCGCGAGAATTCGCTCGGGACGCAGATAGGATTCGCCCACCGGCGACGGGCCGATGTGAATAGCGATGTCAGCCTGTTTGACATGCGGCGCTCCGGCGTCGGCGTCGGAGTAAACGGCGACGGTCCGCAGGCCCATGGCGCGGGCGGTGCGCATGACGCGACATGCGATTTCGCCGCGATTGGCGACAAGAAGGGTATCGAAATCAACCATCGTTACGGGTTTCCTTTGCGGCGGACACCGCCCAAGCGGGTTTGCGCTTCTCGACGAACGACGCGACGCCTTCACGTCCTTCCGCGCTCAACAGGCGGTCTGCGAAGTTGCAGGCGGCCGCCTCTATCCGCGCCTCCTTTCCGAGGCCAGGCAGGGCAAGGATCAACGCTTTCGTGTCGGCGATCGCGGCCGGGGCGCATTTGAGAACGTCGGACCGGATGCGCGCCTCGATCGCCTCCAGAGCTTCGCGATCGGCGCCGACGGCATCCGCGAAACCCAACTGTAGAGCTTCCTCGCCGGAGAACCGCGCCGCCGTCAGCATCAGGCGGCGTCCCGTCGCGAAGCCGAGCTTCTGCAGCACGTAGGGAGCGATCTGCGCCGGAGAGAGGCCAATCATCGTTTCGGTCATGGCGAAGCTCGCCTTGGCCTCGCAGATGACGACGTCGCAACAACAGGAAATCCCGAATCCGCCAGCCATCGCGGCGCCTTCGATCAGGGCGACAGTGACCTGCGGCATGCCGTTGATCAGCGCCATCAGTTCGCCGGCGCCGCGACTCATCTGCAGAACGTCGTCGCGGCTCGCCGCCCCCGAGGTGATGGCCTTGAAGGTCTTGAGGTCGCCGCCGGCGCAGAATACCCCGCCGCGCCCGCGCAAGGTGATGCCCCGCACCGCGCGGTTGTCGCGCACCGCGTCGAGCGCTCGCCGCAGATCGCCGGTCATCTCATCCGACAGGGCGTTGCGATTCTCCGGACGGTTGAACCAGAGCGTCAGCCAGCCGTTGTCCAGTTCCGGGGCGATCGCTGTCATGACGGGAAGGTTCAGGGATGAAAGAGCTGACATGATCGCTGCCTTACATCCGGGCCACGCCGAAACTGTTCGGCTGCAACCGCCGCAGGCGGCTTTCACGACAGGTTTCCAGGGCGAAGCCGAGGACGCGGCGAGTGTCGCGCGGATCGATCACTCCATGATCGAGCACCCGGCCGGAGGTGTAGAAAGCGCCCTCCTGACGGGAGAAATGAGCGATGAGGCTGTCCTCTTGCGCCCGCAGCTTCTCCCGGTCCAGCGGGGTCTTGCTCCGCGCCGCGGTGACCTCGGCGACCTGCGTCATGGTCCGCGCCGCCTGCTCGCCGCCCATCACCCCGGTCGAGGCGTTCGGCCATGCGAACAGGAAATCCGGCTCGTAGGCGTAGCCGCACATACCGTAGTTGCCGGCGCCGTAGCTGGCGCCGATGTACAGCGTGATCTTTGGCACGCGCACGTTGGAGACCGCCTGAATCATTTTCGAACCGTGCTTGATCATGCCGGCCTGCTCATATTCCGTGCCGACCATGTAACCGGTGGTGTTGTTCAGGAAGATGATCGGCAACTCCGCCTGGTCGCAGAGCTGGAAGAATTGCGCCGCCTTGGCGGCCCCGTCCGGATCGATCGGCCCGTTGTTGCCGACGAAGGCGCAGGGCTGACCCATGATCGCGGCCTGGACGCAGATCGTCGCCGCGCCGTAACGCGGCTTGAATTCCTCAAAGTCGGAACCGTCGACAATACGCACCAGTAGTTCGCGCACGTCATAGGGCGTCTTGTGATCCGTCGGAATGACACCGGCCAGTTCATCGATATCGTACAACGGCGACGTATAGGGGCGGCGGGCGGGCGCCTCGCCGCGAGCGTTCCAGTCCAGCCGCCCGATAACGTCGCGGGCGATGGCCAGGCCATGGGCGTCATCATTGGCGAGGTACTCAACCAGACCCGAGACGCTGGCGTGCATCTCGCTGCCGCCGAGGTCGCGGTCATTGGCCTCCTCGCCCGTCGCCGCCTTCACCAGCGCCGCGCCGCCCAGCGCCGCGAGGCCGTTTTCCTTCACACCGATCACATAGTCGGACATGCCCGGCATATAGGCGCCGCCGGCTGTCGATGGTCCGTGCAGCACAACCATGGTCGGCACGCCGTCAGACGAAAGGCGCGCCAGATTCCGGAACATGGCGCCGCCCTTGGCCCATCCCTCGACGATATAGCCCATCAGATTGGCGCCCGCGCACTCCACGAGATGGATCAGCGGCAGCTTCTGGCGGCGGGCGATATCCTGGATCGACAGGACGACCGGCAGACTCGACGTGGTATAAGCCCCGGCGCGGATGCCGCTGTCGTCGGCCCAGACCATGCAGCGCACGCCACGCACAAAACCGATGCCGCAGATCATGCTTGCGCCGGGCACGCTGGTCGCCGGGTTGGTGTCGTCCACCAGATAGTTGGCGAGCGAATGCAGTTGCAGAAAAGGCATCCCCGGATCAAGCAGGCGGGCGATCCGCTCGTGCGGCGGCACCTGATTGCGCTTGGCGAAAGTGGCGTTGCGCTTGCTGGACAACGCCACGGCGCGACCTTCCAGGGTGCGCAGTTCGTCGACCAGCGCCAGCATCGCGGCGCGGTTTTTCTGGAAACTGTCCGCCCCTGTGGCGATGAGGGATTTGAAAACCGGCATGTCAGAAAGCCTCGACGAGGGATGCGGGAATCGCGACAGGCGTTTGCAGCAGGACCTGCGCGTAGGATTTACCCTGCGGATCATTGCGCAGGCTGGCGACGCCGCCGCCGCCCAGCGCATGATGCAGCAGGAAGTTGATGGAGCCGGTTCCGGGGAGATAGAAGCGCTCCACCTGCCCCTTGAGGAAATGCGCGAAACGTTCGGCCACGACCTGCTCGGTCAGCGCCTGCCAGATCCATGCGGCATATTCCGGCCGGCGCGGCAGAACGCCGATATTGGCGTTGTCGCCCTTGTCGCCGGAGCGGGCCTGGGCGAGCCGGATCAGCGGCACTTCGATCAGCCGCTCGCTGGACGTCGGGAGCGACGGCGGCGCCGGGCGCGGTAGCGCGGCGCGGTCGAAGGCCCGGCCGGATTCCGCTCCCAGCGCGTTATGCGTGCCGTCCAGATCCAGATCGATGGGCAGCTTCTGCTTGTCCGCGAGGAAGGAGAACAGCCGGACCACGGGCGAAGGCTTGGGCCGTCCGCCGGAGAACAGCGTGAGGCCCGGCGGAGCCGACAGGGCGAGGCCAGTCACTTCCTTCAGCAGCAGCCCCGCGGCGCGGGGGTCCTGGTGCTTCACCGCCACCTTGAGCACGACTTCGCGCGCGTTCTGCGGACGGGCGAAGTCGCCGTAATGACTCTCGTCGCCCAGAATCTCGACCAGCGTGTCGTCGAAATCCGGAACGTTCATCGCTCGGAGCTTGGCGCGGGCCCTGCCAATTCCGGCGTTGCCAAAGGCCCGCGCCTTGGCGGCGGCATCCTCGCCAATGAAGAACCACAAGGCGCCGGCGCGCCAGCCGTCGCTCCAGGTCAGCGACACCTTATAGGTGTCCGACGCGGGGCGTCCCCGAGCGCCGGCGACGCGGACGCGCGTGGGGGCCGTCTGGGCCAGCGTGACGGCCGAGAAGTCGCAGATCACGTCCGGCAGCATATAGGCCTGGGGATCGCCGATCTCGTACAGCATCTGCTCGCCAACGGTGGCCGTCGTGACGGCGCCGCCCGTACCGTCCGCCTTGGTCAGATCGAAACTGCCGTCGGCGCGGATTTCAGCAATCGGATAGCCGATCGTCTCGACGTCGGCGATGCTCTGCCAGTCGGTGAAATTGCCGCCGGTCGACTGCGGACCGCATTCAATGATATGGCCGGCAAGGCTGCCGCCGGCCAGCCGGTCATAATCGTCGCGGGTCCAGCCGAACGCATGGATGCAAGCGCCGAGGGTCACGGCGCTATCGACGCAGCGCCCGGTGATGACGATGTCGGCGCCGCGCGCCAGCGCTTCGGCGATCGGGAAAGCGCCAAGATAGGCGTTGGCGCTGGCAACCTTCGCCGGCTCCGGGAACGCCGCGCCGGTATCCATCGCCGTGCAGTCGGCAAAATCCGACAGCCGGTCGATCAGATCGTCGCCGGTAATCACCGCGACGCTCAGATCGAGACCGGACGCCTTGACCAACTCGCGAACCGCCGCGCCGCAGGCCTGCGGATTGACGCCGCCGGCGTTGGAAATAACCTTCACGCCCGCTTCGGCGATTTTCCGGAGATGCGGCTTCAGCGCCGCCGTGACGAAATCCGTGGCATAGCCCTTGGCCGGATCGGTGGCCCGCGCCCGCGCCATGATCGACATGGTGATCTCGGCGAGATAGTCAAAAACGAGGTAATCGACGTTGCCCGCGGCCAGCAATTGCGGAACCGCCATATCCGATTCGCCCCAGAAGCCGCTGGCGCCTCCCACGCGGATGGACTGTCGTTGCTGACTGCTCATGAAACCTGCCTTTGTTCTCGCCGCCTAATCCCGGCGTATTTACTTGCGGCGGCTTCTTGCGATGAAGCCGGGTTTATTGATTTTGGACCTGTCTATTCCGGAGGCGCCGGCATCAGTTCGGCTGCGTCGTTCTGAAAGATGTTTCCGACGAAGCGCCGGCACGACCGGATGCCTTCATGACCCCTGCATCTCCTGAATTCAGCATCCCTCGAATTTGGCTGGACGTTTTTCCAGGAACGCCCGTACGCCTTCCAGAAAATCGCCGGTAAGGCCCGCGGTCCGCTGGGATTGGCGCTCCAGATCAAGCTGCTCCTCGAAGCTGTTTTCGGTCGATTCCATGTACATCTTGCGGATCAGGCCGAGGGCCACCGTCGGGCCGCTGGCCAGCTTTGCCGCAAGCTCCACGGCTTCGTTCAGCGCCTCGCCCTCGTCGACGACACGGTTGATCAGCCCCCATTCCAGCGCCTTGGTAACCGGCAGGCGCTCGCCAAGCAACGACAGCTCCAGCGCACGCGACCGGCCGATCAGACGCGGCAGCAGCCACGACGAACCGCAGTCCGGCACCAGGCCGATGCCGCGGAACGCTTGCAGAAAGTAAGCGGAGCGGGCGGCGATAATCAGATCGCCCATCAGCGCAAAGCTCATGCCGGCGCCGGCGGCCGGGCCGTTGACGGCGGAGACGATCGGGAACGGCAGGTTGCGCAGACGCCGCAGGATCGGGTGATACAAGGTTTCGAGTTGTTCGCCGGCGTCGAACTTGCCGCCATCACTCCTGGCCATGTCTTCCTGGAGGTTGGCGCCGGCGCAGAAGGCGCGGCCCTCGCCGGTGAGCACCAGGCAACGCACGCTGCGGGTCCGGTCTTCAATGACGTCCAGCGCGGCGTTCAGATCCCCGAGCAGCTTGGGCGAAAGTGCATTCAGCACTTCCTGGTGATCGAACGCGAGAATGGCGAGCGGACCATCGATGGACAGCTTCACGAGTTTGCGCGCCATGCTTCCTTCCCTCCCGCGAACTTCCCGGCTCCGCGCCGATGCGGCCTGCCCCAAGCGGGAATGATCCACATCTGCCGTCACCTGAGGTCCCCCATTCACGACAGGCGACGCTTGCCGCGCCACTCCTCGCGAATTTTCGTTGCGGGTGTGTTTTGTCGCACCAGCCGGAGCCGGTCGAATTCCGCATCGACCCTCTCCTGCCGCCAGACTGTCGGCTGCGCTCGATGATGTCAATAAAAAAAGAACGTACGTCTTTTTTTGTTGCAACGACAGCCGGCTTGTTTCTATTCTCTCGGAATTCCGGACGAAGACGATGACGCAGGCCGGCCAAACGCAGGCTCAGGCGCAACCGACGGAAAGACAAGCCGATCGCATGCAACGTCCGCGTGTCGGGGAGAAACGCCGTGAGAAATCCATTCGAAACCGAAGATCGCCGCACCTTCCGGGAAGCCGTGCGCCGCCTGGTCCAAACCGAGATCCGCCCCTTCGCCGATCAGTGGGACGAGGCGGGCGCGTTTCCCTGGGAGATACATGAAAAGCTCGGCGCCCTTGGCTGTTACGGCCTGGGAATCGACGCCGAATACGGCGGCCTTGGCTTCGACGACTGTTTCATGCGCATCGCCTACTGCGAGGAACTCTCCCAATGCGGCGCCAACGGCGTGGTTGCCGGCATCGGCGCGCGACTGATTTCGATTGGCCCGATCCACGCTTTGGGGTCGGAGGAGATAAAGCGCCGCGTTCTGCCCGACGTGATCGCTGGTCGCACGGGTTCGAGCCTCGCCATTACCGAACCTTCGGGCGGCTCCGACGTCGCCAACATGCGGACAGTGGCCCGCCGGGACGGCGACAGCTATGTGCTGAACGGCTCCAAGACCTTCATCACCGGCTCGCTCTTCAGCAAGTACTTCGTGGTCGCGGCGCGCACCGGCGAAGGCGGCCTCACCGGCATTTCCCTGTTTCTCGTGGAACGCGATACGCCCGGCTTCACCATGGTCCCGCTCGAACGCAAGACGGGATGGTGGTGCTCCGACCAGGCCACGCTGTTCTTCGATGACTGCCGCGTACCGGCCGCGCATCTGCTCGGCGAGGAGAACCGCGGTTTCGTTTCCATCATGCGCAACTTCAACCTGGAGCGAGTGGCATTGATCGCCCAGGCCCATGGCATGATGATGATGTGCCTGGACGAATCCATCGCATGGGCCCAACAGCGCCGCACCTTCGGCAAGGCGCTGATCGAACATCAGGTGATCCGCCACAAGATCGCAGAAATGTCGGCTCGCATCGATGCCGTCAACGCGCTGCTTATCCAGATCGCCTGGAGCATCAACGAAGGCGAAATGCCGGTGGCGGAAATCTCCAAGGCCAAGTTCTTTTCGACCACAGCATTGCAATATGTGGTGTCCGAGGCGGTGCAGATCCTGGGCGGAGCCGGCTTCCTGCGCGGCAACGTCATCGAGCGCGCCTATCGGGAATCGAAGGTCGTCGCCATCGGCGGCGGTTCGGAAGAAATCATGCGGGACCTCGCAGTCCGGCAGATGGGCCTCTAGCGGATTGAACCAAACGGAGGATTCGCAGGCGAATTCCGTTGATCCCGATGACATCCGGGGCGGTTAGCCCCGATTGCCTGAGCAGCGCACGCGAGATCGGACAACACGAAGAATTCCGGTTTTGGTTGGCAAAATTTTTGCCCGCGAAGACGGGGAAAAGCAGATGGGAGCAAACGACGTCATGACCGGTTCAGCCTCCGCGGGCGTGACCCGCGCCTGGAAAGATATCGACGATTGTCAGGTCAGCGACTGGATCGCTGACAACGCCCTTTATTTTCCTCACAAGACCGCCACGGTGGATCTGTATAGCGGGCGGCGGCAGACTTACCCGCAGATGCACGAGCGGGTTGCCCGCATCGCCGGGCTGTTGAAGGCGCGGGGCGTCGGCAAGGGCGAGCGGGTCGCCGTTCTGGCGATGAATTCCACCGACATGCTGGATATCCAGTATGGCTGCTGGCGCATCGGCGCGATCTATCTGCCGCTCAACTTCCGTCTTACTGCCAGTGAGCTGACGTTCATCGTCAACGACGCATCGCCAAGCGCAGTATTTGTCGACGAAGCCTTCGCCGCAGTGGCGAATGAGCTGCGCTCCACGACCAATGTCGCGCACTGGATTCAAATGGACGGCAAGGGTGGGGCGACCGAGTTTGAAGCCGCGATCGACGCCGCCACGCCGATTTACGAAATGGTGGACCTGACGCCCGCCGACCTCTGCATGATCATGTATTCGTCGGGAACCACCGGCCTGCCGAAAGGGGTGACGTTCAACTACGCGATGACCAACGCCTTCGTGCTGAACACCGCGCCGGGCTTCCTGGCCTCGCATAACATGGTGGGGTTTTCGGTCATGCCGTTGTTTCACATCGGCGGCACCAACGCGTTTTCGGTCACGTCGCTGTTTTTCGGCGGGACCACAGTCATCATGCGCGCGTTCGAACCGGGCGAGGCGCTCGACGTGTTCAACGATCCGGAACTGGGCGTGACCCACTTCCTTGGCGTGCCGGCAATCTTCAATGCCCTGAAGGAGCATCCGAAAAATCCGACCACCGATTTCTCGCGGCTGCGCTACACCGTGGCCGGGGCCGAAACCGTTCCGGAGGAACTGGTCCACTGGTGGCATAAGCGCGGCCTGGTGATCCAGGAACTGTACGGCATGACCGAGAGCGGTGGCGCGGTCTGCGTGCTGGCACCGCATGACATTCCAGGCATGATCGGTTCGGCGGGCCAGACCTTGCGCCACTGCCGCATCCAGATCACCCGCAGCGACGGCACGAAGGCCGACCCGAATGAGCTGGGAGAGATCTGGCTTCGCGGCGCCACCGTCACCTCCGGTTACTGGAACAGGCCGGAAGCCAATGACGAGTCGTTCGTCGATGGCTGGTTCCGCTCCGGCGATATCGGCCGGATGGATGCCAACGGCTATGTCTATGTCGAGGACCGCTTAAAGGACATGTACATTTCCGGCGGAGAGAACGTCTATCCGGCGGAAATCGAAAACGTGCTCTTTGGCATACCGGGAGCCATGGAGCTGGCGGTGATTGGCGTGCCCGATGCGCGTTGGGGCGAGGTCGGCTGCGTCGTCGTGGTGCCCCGCCCCGGCCAGGAAGTGACCATCGAGACGATCCGGACGCGCTGCGACGGACGCCTCGCCCGGTTCAAGCAACCGGTGCATATGGTCGAGATCAAGAGCCTGCCGCGAAACCCGACCGGCAAGGTGCTGAAATTCCAGTTGCGAAAAATGGTGCGGGACATGATCGCCCCGTGATGCCGACAGCGCGGGCTTTCCAAGCCGTTCGGACCGGCGCCCGCGCCATGGCGTCAATCCCCGATCCGCCATGACAAACTTGTTTCAGCCATCCGTCGGAACGACGCGTTCTCAAGTTGGCATATCCGTTTCGCCTGCGCCCTCGCAGGCGCCTGAAAACCGGCGCGACCGCGGCGGGCCGGGACACGGCGTGGATATGCGAATATAGAAACCGCGCACCCGACTCCGCGGCCGATCCATCAATCCGCAACCGGACAACCTGCTCCCTGGAGATACACTCATGGCAAATGTCAGTTTCGATTTCACCGGCGCCAACGTCTTCGTGGCAGGCGGAACATCCGGAATCAATCTCGGTATCGCGCGAGGATTTGCCCAGGCGGGCGCCCGCGTCGGCGTACTCAGTCGCAATCCTGAAAAGGTGGAGGCGGCGCGCCGGTTGCTCACTGAAGCCGGGCGACATCCGGCGTCGGGCTACGTCGCGGATGTCCGCAATCCGGTGGCGGTCAGCGAGGCCATCGCCACCTTTGCCGCCGAAGCCGGTCCGATCGACTGCCTTGTTTCAGGAGCCGCCGGCAATTTCCGGGCGCTTGCCGCCAACCTGTCGCCCAATGGCTTTCGTACGGTCATCGACATCGATCTCAACGGAACCTTCCACGTCATGAAGGCCGCCTACCCGCACTTGCGTCGTCCGGGAGCGAGCATCATCAACATTTCCGCGCCCCAGGCCACGCTCGCCACCGAAACCCAGATCCACGCCTGTGCCGCGAAGGCGGGCATTGATCAGGTGACGCGGACGCTCGCCCTTGAATGGGGGCCTGAAGGCATTCGCGTCAATTCGATTTCCCCCGGCTTCATCTCCGGTACGGAAGGGCTGGCGCGGCTCGGTCCGGATGGGGATGAGCATCAAGCGGCGGCGAAGCTGTCACGGGTGATCGCGATGCGCCGCCTCGGTGACGTCACCGACATCGCGGACTCCGCCATGTTCCTCGCCAGCGACGCGGCGCGCTATGTGTCGGGCGTGGTGCTGACCGTTGACGGCGGCGCCGGCATGACAGGCATGGCGCGAGCCATGTATGAGCCCGGAAACTGAAATCATCGCAGGGATCGACGCATTCCCAGCGGGGCAGACGCGCGTTCGCGTGATGACGACGCGTCAAAAAGATTAGGAGTTCGCTGAGGCGAAAAGGCTCCGGGCGGGCTCGCCCGTCAGGAGCCGGGCCGGCATCTGCTTTATTCGGAAGCGTTCTGGCGAGGCCTGAACCCGGCGGCGACCAGTTGAACGAACGATTCAGCCAGACGCTGCAACTCCTCGCGATCCC
Source organism: Xanthobacteraceae bacterium (assembly GCA_049651165.1). GTDB lineage: Bacteria > Pseudomonadota > Alphaproteobacteria > Rhizobiales > Xanthobacteraceae > 62-47. The sequence continues at coordinate 10,363 of JBASBO010000088.1, forward strand.
TGGCGAATGCTTTTTGAATCAGGAGGCCGCGAAAGAAAACGCGGCACAGGTCCCAAAGCATCAGGACGTCCTCGTCGCGGCCGCTCCTCGCCTGGTAAGACTTGAGAATGAATGTAGAGATGACCTCGTTCCAGGCGTGAAGCTTTTCCGAGATACGGTCCTGAAGTGCAGCGTCAGTCCGGGAAGCAAGCAAAACCTCGACGAAGGCCCGTCCGTTGCGGGTATCGAGGCCCTTCCACACCCAGAGCAGGTCGTTGCGGATCAGTTCTTCCGGCGACAGCCCCCTATTCTTGCGGTCGCCCGGCAGCGGCTGCTCAAGGCGCGCGCGCAGCATCTGGTCGACAGTATCGACAATCAGATCTTCCTTGGACTTGTAATGATAGGTGAGGGCTCCGCGGGATAATCCTGCCTCCTCCGTGATCCTGCCAATCGAGGCCTCGGAATAACCGTAACGATCCAAGCAAACGATGGTCGCGCGGCAGAGAGTCTCGCGCGTCGTTTTCGCTTTCAGTTCCTGCTTGTTTGGCGGACCTGCGGCGCGTTTGGCTCCGGGGGGTGCTGAGGAGCCAGCCACTTCGTTACTCCCGTTTGGCACGGCCTTGGCAGGCCATCGTGATGGGGCGATGCAGTGCCAGAATTGCACTTTGGTTGCAAGACAGACCGCTCATTCCTTTCACATGCAAGAATAGAATTGCCTATAATTAAAAAAGAATGTACGTTTTGTTTTATAAGGGTCGAGAATCCGGACTTGTGTAGCAAAACGACCCGGCCAGTCAGCGAACGCTAGATATCGCATCCTGGCCCACGGCATTTGCGTGAACACGAGGCCGTCGCAACAGACCGGCCCATAGAGGAGGACATCCATGAGATTCATTGCAAAATTGACATTTGCCTTGCTGCTGTCGCCGCTCGCGGTTCAGGTCGCCGCCGCGCAGAACGCACCCGGCGTCACCGACACCGAGATCAAATTCGGCAATATCATGCCCTATAGCGGACCGGCCTCGATGCTTTCCGCCACCGGCAAGACGGCCGCCGCCTATTTTGAGCAGTTGAACGCCAAGGGCGGCGTCAATGGCCGCAAGCTGACCATGATATCGCTCGACGACGGCTTCTCGCCGCCGAAGACGGTCGAGGCGACCCGCCGTCTGGTCGAAAGCGAGAACGTCGCGTTCATGTTCGGAACCATGGGAACGGCGCCGAGTTCGGCCACTGCGAAGTATCTCAACGGCAAGGGCGTGCCCCATCTCTTTTTGGTCAGTTCGGCATCAAAATGGAATGATCCGAAAAACATGCCGTGGCTGATCGCGCTGCCGTGGGCGCCGATGTATCCCGACGAAGCGGCGATAGGGGTCAACTTTGCCCGATCCAAGAAGCCGGACGCCCGCTTCGCGATCCTTTACCTGAAGGACGACTCCGGGAAGGACTATGTGGACGGGGTCAAGGCCGCACTCGGCGCCGATGCCGAAAAGGCGATCGCCATGGCCACGGGTTTCGAGGTCACCGACCCGACCGTGGATTCCCAGGTGCTGACGCTGGCGAGCACCAAAGCGGACGTGTTTTTGCTCTACAGCAATTCGCTGCGTGGTTGCGCACAGGCGCTGCGCAAGGTCCACGAACTGGACTGGAAACCGATGATCTTCCTCGCCAGCGGCTGCGCCAGCAAGGGCGGCGTGATGGTGCCGGCGGGGCCGGGCGCCGGGGAAGGCGTGATGTCGATCGTCGCGATGAAGCCGTTCTCGAACGACGGCAAGGATCCGGAGATGGCGCAGTACACCGCCTTCATGAAGGCGCATGTGCCGGGGATCGATCCAAGTTCTTTCGCGGCCATGTACGGCTACATGCAGGCGCAGGCGCTGGTGCATGTGCTTGAGCAGTGCAAGAACGACCTCTCGCGCAAGAACATCATGGCGCAGGCGGCAAACCTGAAGGACATCGCGCTGCCGCTGCTGATGCCCGGCATCAAGCTGAACACCAGCCCGACCGACTTCCGCCCGATCCGCGACGGTTACATGATCGAATATCGTAACGACGACTGGAAGGTGGTGAGCGGCCTGCTGCGCGGCTCATGAGTCGCATGCCGGGACGGCTTTACGGTCGCCGAGCTGATGGTGAAGGTCCTGCGCCAATGCAACGGCGAACTCACCAGAGAGCGGATCATGAAGGAGACGACAAGCCTCAAGGATGTCGAATTGTCACTGCTGCTTCCGGGCATCCGGGTCAACACCAGCCCTACAGACTATTTCCCGATCTCCCGGTTCCAGTTGATGAATTTCACTGGCAAGAACTGGAACCTGTTGGGAGATGTTCTCAACCGTCCGACCTGAACAATGCTTCCCGGCGGCCCGCGATGTCACGGCGCGCGCCCGGAATTCAGAAACGACATCATCGGGCGTCACCAGCACTCCGTCCACATCGCCGCTGCCGCGATCGAGATGGCGACTACCACTGCCTAAGTGCAGCAATCCGGTCAATGCGGTCAACGCCCGGAATCGCCGCTGGGCCCACCAAAGATAGAGCCCGCTGCAAAACACGATGATTGTCACAATACCGAGTAGCGCCCAGATCATGCTCTGCGCGCAACAGCGCTGTTACATCAGATCGACCCAACTGCACGGCCTGGGCGGACATCGGAGTGAAGCTACTTGCGCAGTTAATCGCGGAGGTGTGTGTTGAGAGCCAGTTTTGATGCTGCCTATCGTCCCCTGCTACGTTTCTTCATCGAGTTGAATGACTGCCTTGCCACTCCGGGGTGTTATGCATGGCCGGTCCAATTCTCCGATTCTCGACGTCCCATGAATCAGAAATCCTCCTTCGGGAGTTCCTTCGTCTGTCTCAAGCGTCCCGACGGCGCTCCCTCCGCTAGCACCATATCATCACTACCGGCGCCGATCTCTTGCAGGATCTCGTCGGTATGTTCGCCCAGTCGCGGCGCATGGCGGCGGATGCGGAACGGCGACGAACTGAACGACACCGGCCGCCGGATCACCCTGTATCGCCCCTCGCTCGGGTGATCGGCATAGCCGAACATCCCGACCGCCTTCATATGCGCGTCGTCGGGAAGTTCGCCGAGCGACAGCACCGGCATGCACGGAATGCTGACCCGATCGCAGAACGCAATCCAGTCCGCGTTGCTATGCTTGACCGCCTCCTCCTCGACAATCCCGTACAGATACTCGATGTGTTGAACCCGCTCGGTCAGGCGATGAAACCGCTTGTCGTCCTTCATCTGCGGGCGGCCGACGA
>JBASBO010000089.1:0-12047 GCA_049651165.1 Xanthobacteraceae bacterium
GATCGCGGGCAGGCGCAGCATGTCGCGCAGCCGCCGCGCCGCGATGCGCCGCCACGGCACCATCGGGCCGATGCCCATCAGGAACACCACCGCCACCATCATCGGCACCGTCGCCTTGTTGAAATAAGGCGCGCCGACGGTGACACGGTCGCCGCTGACGGCCTCGACGATCAGCGGATAGAGCGTGCCGAGCAGCACCACGGCGGCGGCGGACACCAGAAACAGGTTGTTGACGAGCAGCATCGCCTCGCGCGACCACACGCTTTCGATATCGCCGGTGCCGGCGAGCCGCTCCGCGCGCAGGATGACGAGGCCATAGCCGATCACCATCACCACCGCGAGAAAGACCAGCATGTAGGTCCCGCGTCCCGGATCGACGGCGAAGGAATGCACCGAGGTCAGAACGCCCGAACGCACCAGGAAAGTGCCGAGCAGCGACAGCGCGAAGGTGGTGACGATCAGAAACACGTTCCAGCTGCGGAACAGGCCGCGCCGGTCCTGCGCCATGATCGAATGCAGGAACGCGGTGCCGGTCAGCCATGGCAGCAGCGAGGCGTTCTCCACCGGGTCCCACGCCCAGTAGCCGCCCCAACCCAGTTCGTAATAGGCCCAGTAACCGCCGAGCATGATGCCGCTGGTCAGCGCGGTCCACGCGAACAGCGTCCAGCGCCGCACCGCGCGCACCCATTCCGGGCCGGCATGGCCGCGAATGAGCGAGGCGACGGCAAAGGCGAACGGCACCGCGAAGGCGACGTAACCCATGTAGAGCAGCGGCGGATGGAAGGCGAGGCCGGGGTCCTGCAACAGCGGATTGAGATCGCGCCCGTCCGGCGGCGCGGGAAGGATTTCGCGGAACGGACTCGACAGGAAGATAATGAAGCCGATGAAGCCCGCCTGCACCGCCGCCAGCGTGGCGATGATCCACGGCATCGACAGCGGGTGATCGCGCCAGTGCACGATCACCGCGATCATCGAGAACATGCACAGATACCACAGCCACAACAGCAGCGAGCCTTCATGCGCGCCCCACATCCCGGTGATGCGATAGAGCAGCGGCAGGCGGCTGTTGGCGTTCTCGGCGACATAGAGCACGGAAAAGTCCGCGACCACGAATGACCAGATCAGGGTAAACGCGGCCAGCGACACCAGCACGGCGTTGACGATCAGCGCGTGTCTGGCGCTGACCAGAAACGCCGGCCGGTTGCCGCGCGCGGCGACCGCGGCCGCCGCCATCGCAAACAGCGACAGCACGAAAGCGATGGCGATCGCCGACAGTCCGAGCTTGATCAGGTTTGCGCTCACGACGTCACCTGCTCGATGCGATACATGGCGGGATCGCCGCGGCGCAGGTCCTCGATGAGGCGCGCCAGGATGGCGACAGCGGTTGCGATCCGCGTTTCGCACAGCGCGGCGAAGCCAAAGATCAGCGTATCGGCGAGGCGCGGATGGTCCTCGGTGACGTGCGCGCCGCCCGAGGCGATGGCGTAGACGCCGACACCCTTCGATGCGGCGTGACGCTCGATCTCAAGCGCCGTCGGGAAACCCGGCGGCAATCGCCAGGCGACGTGCATCCCGCCGCCGGCCCCAAGGATTTCAGCCGCGCCAAAATGCTTTTGCAGATGGGCGATCAGGCAATCGCGACGCGCGCGATAGGTCTGGCGGATGCGCCGCAGATGGCGGTTGAACGCGCCGGACTCCATGAATTCGGCCATCGCCGCCTGTTCGAGCCATGGCGAGCCGTTGCTCATCAGCGTCTTCCAGGCGCGCGCCGCCGCGACGAAGCGCTTCGGCACGATCAGGTAGCCGAGCCGCAATCCGGCCCCGAGACATTTCGAGAAGGTCCCGAGATAGAACACCCGGCCGTTGTCATCGAGGCCGCGCAGCGCGGTCAGCGGCGCGCCCTCGTAACGGAAGTCGCTGTCGTAATCGTCCTCAACGATGAAGCTCGATGTCTGGCCGGCCCAGCGCAACAGCGCGATGCGGCGGTCGAGCGACAGCGTCACGCCCAGCGGATATTGATGCGACGGCGTGACATAGACGATGCCGCGATCGGCCCCCGGCAAGCGCGCGACGTCGAGGCCGTGCTCGTCGACCGGCACCGCGATCGACGGCAGGCCGCAGTTCTCGAACATGTAGAACGCGCCCTGATAGCAGGGGTCTTCATGCACGAACACATCGGCATGACGCGCCAGCACGCTGGCCACGAGGTTCAATCCGTCCTGCGAGCCGCCGACGATCACCACCTCGTCCGGCGACACCGTGATGCCGCGCGCCGGTCCGACGTGATCGGCGATGGCGCGGCGCAGATCGTGCAGGCCCTGCGGGTCCTGATACTCGGTCATCCGCGCGCCGGCGTAGCGCAGCTTGTCGTCGATCAGGCGTCGCCACTCCTTGATCGGAAAGGAATCCGCCGCCGGTCGGCCGACCCAGAAATCATGCGCGAGCCCGGCACGCGGATTGACCACCGCCTGCGCGCGCGGCACCCGGACGTCGAGGCCATGCGCGACGTCCTCGCCGCCGGCCAGCAACGGCTGCGTGCGACAGCCGGCCGCGTCGGTGAAAATCGCCGATTCCGGCAGCGCACCGGAAACGAAGGTGCCGACGCTGGGGCGGCTTTCGATATAGCCTTCCAGCAGCAGCCGTTCGTAAGCCAGCACCACGGTGTTGCGCGACACGCCGATCTGTTCGCTGAGGATGCGGGATGGCGGCAGCGATTCCCCGCTGCGCAAAAGCCCACGCAGGATCATCGACCGAATTTGCTCAAACAGCTGGAACTGGAGTGAGCGGCTGTCCTGGTGATCAAGCCGGATCGCGAGCTGCATCGCATCTGACCCTCTCTGTGGCACCATGCTATGTTTGCGTGCGGCGCAATAGACAGGTCCACGTCCCGAGATTTACGTAGTTCCGCATTATTCTAATTCCAATTTCTGGAACCGTCCCCGCCGAACCTGCGCGCGAAAACGCGGCGAAGCGGCGCGGGGCGCGCGCCGGCGAGTTGAAGACGAAATCGATATTTTGCGGGGAGTTCGGCGGTCAGCTTGGCCGGTCGGCGACCGGAACAAGCTGATAAAGCCAGTAGCCGCGATGCTGATACACGAGGTGCGTGCCCGCAACGCTGCCGAGATCGGCGGCGCTGAACGGCAGCAACCGCGTCAGCAATGTTGACTTATCCTTCGCATCCGGAAGGAAGAACACGCGCGTCACATCCTTGGCCTTCGGGATCGCCACATAGGCGGCGTGGCCTTTTTCCTTCATCCAGTGCCGCACCAGCTTGAGCGCGTCGTGGACCTGCGAGCCGGCCGGGAAATCGTGAATGCCGATGGCCAGGCGATCCGGCCGCGCGATGCCGATGGAGAACGCATCGCGCACATGAAGGATCACGTAAGCCGGCCGTCCCCGCGCCATGATCTGCAACCGGGCGACGCCGTAGCGGTCGTCGGCCAGCATGGCGTCAAGGAAATCGTTCAGCGCGGCCGCGCCGGCTCCCGACTTGATGCCCATGACGCGACGCTCCTCGGCGCGCACCACGTCGGCCTGCCGCTGCCACGGAGCCGGCAGCATCCGCGTCGCGCTGTCGTCCGCGGCAGCGAGCGGCGCATCGATCGCCATGAACGCCTTGAGCCGGCGCGAGGTGTCCGGCATCGCCAGCACCATCGCGTCGGCCGGCAGGTGCTTGCGCAGGATCTCGATCAGGCCGCGCTCCTCGTCGGGCGAGATGTCCTGATAGAGCACCGGCTCCCCGATCGTGCTTTCCCAGGCCACGACCGCCGCCGATCCGTCCGCGTCGCGCAGCACGGTGCCGCGCGCCGCGCGCTCGGTCGCATCCGGCACCGCGATGTCGAAGGTTTCGATCGCGGCGCCGGGCTTCAGGGCGGCAAGCGCCGCGAGCTTGTCGTCGGGCTTGTCGGTCACCACGCGCCGCTGGTACGGCGGCGCTTCCTTCTCGCCCCACGACAGCGCCGCTGCGGTCACAAGCCCCGCGCCGAGAAAAAGCAGCGCGCCGCCGAAGGCGACGCGCCAGCCCAGTTTGCTCGGGACGAAAGAACGCACCCTGTCTGCTCCGTGCGGTTACGGGTTTTGCCTGCGCCGCCGCGGGCCGATCATCGCGGCGACGCCGATGCCCGCGAGCAGGAAGCCGAACCCGGCCAGCCCCGCCTGCTTGAGCGGCGTATCGAGATCGAGGAAGCCGCGCCGCTGTTTTTTATTGCCAGCTTCGAGCTTGGCGATGCGGGCCTCCAGCGCCGCCTTCTCGCGCAACTGGGTATCGGCGTCCTTGATGCGGGCGAGGCTGCGGATCAGCTTGGCCCAGCCGTTGGTGTAGGTGAAGCCGCCGGGATTGACGTGCGCCAGGCCCTTGAAGTGGCGCATGATGTGCTGCTCCCACATTTCGGCGAACTCGACATCGATCGCGGTCGGGTTGTTGCCCTTGGAGGCGAAGAAGCCGAAGAAACCGCCGGGCTCGTCCTTGTCGGGCGCGGGCGGCGCCGGGCGGTTGGTCTTCTGACCGACCAGCAGGCCGTCGTCGTAAAGCTTCTTCATGACGCCGCGCGCATCCTCGACCAGCTTGATGCCGTCGATAGTGCCCTTGTCCATCATCTCCAGATAGCTGGCGGCGAAGCGGCCGGAGTGGCATTGCGTGCAGGTCTGCGCCCATGCTTCCTTGCGCTCCTCGAACCACGGATGCTTGATGTTGTCGGCGATGCTCTGCATCGGGTTGAAGCCCCAGCGCACCTTGCGCACTAGGTTATGGCTGAACTGGCCGTTGAACTCGAAGTGGCAGGTCTGGCAGGTCGGCGCGGTCTGGTTGGCCGCCTTATAACCGGCCGACAGCGGCTTTTCCCAATCCCAGGTGTTGCCGAGCGTAGCGTAGTTGATGCCGTGCTTCGACAGCATGTAGTTCTCGAACTCGTTGTGATCGACGCCGTTGTGGCAGTACGAACAGGTCTCCGGCTTGCGCGCGGCGGCGACCGAGAATTCATGCCGGGTGTGGCAGGTGTTGCAGGTGTTCTGCGCGGTGTGGCACATGGTGCAGCCTTCCGCGATCTCGCGTTCCTGCATCCCGGCCCAGATGCCGGTCTCGATGTTGGCGAGCATCGACAGCGCGTGCGAGGGGCGGCCGTCCGGCCACTGCGCCTGCGGCCATTTCAGGGTATCGCGCTCGGATTCGCGCTCGGCGAACTGCTTGAGATGGCACTGGCCGCAATTGGCGGCGTCCGGCATCTTCAGTTCCGTCTTGTGGTTGCCGTGCTCGGCGTTGACGCCGATGTGGCAATCGATGCAGCCGACTTCCTTGAGCTGTTCGCCGTCCTTGAGTTTGCCGAGCGAGCGCAGGTTGGCCTCGACCTCGGTGATCATCTCCTTCTTGTAGAAACGCGAATCGCTCTCGGGCAGATTGCGGATCTCGTCGAGATTGCCGTGGACGCTCTTTTGCCAGGTATGGACCCAGCCCGGCGTCACCGAGGTATGACATTCGACGCATTCCTGCCGGCTTGCGGTGATGTCGACGTCCGGGGGCGTATAGAACTCGTTGGGCATGAAGTACTTGGTGATGGCGATCGGTTCCCAGAGGTTGGCGAACTTGCCCTTTCCCGCGCCCTGCTTGGGGTCATGGAACCGCTTCACCAGCGCATCGTAGAGTTGCTGCGGCGAAGCATCCTTCGAGAGGTTGAGCGCCTTGTAGAGTTCGTCGGGGATGTCGGCGCGCGCCGCGTCCTGTCCGCTGCCCGCCACGAACAGCGCCAGCGCCGCCACCATGACGGCCGCGGACCGTCTGAGCCATCGCCACCGGCCGGCTATCCCCGCGATGCCGACGCCCCCCCCGGCGACACGACGCTTGCTGGCAAACAGGCTCGCAATCATGGCTCACACCCCTTTGATTGCGCCATGATGCGACGGCGGCCGGCAATTCCGAAGGACCAGACGCGACGAAAAGGCTGGAACCAGCCGACACGCCCCCTGCCGGCCTCCCCGCGCCCGTCAGTAAAATCTTAATCGATTTGCGCCCAGCCTTGAGTCGTCGCGGACAGGTCGGGAGTGTCCCATGAAAGTATTCGCGTGGCTGCGCCAATGGACCCGCGACCGGGTCAGGGTCGGCGAGGACAGCGCCGGAATGGCGTCATCCGAAGACCACTCCAGCATGGCGGATTTCGTCAGGATCCTGACACGGATCGACCGCACAGACGATTCGCGGACTCAGCGCTGACCAACTCGCAAGATAAAAATAGAGCCCGGCCGCGAACCGGGCTCTTGCTTCATGTTCATGAGAACGAAGCTGGCTACGGACAGAACCAGACCGGCCCGACCATGATGCAGCCCCGCCGCTGCCAATTGCCGGGCCTCGTTCCATGCCGGTGCCAACCGCGCGGCGCAGAATTATAGCGGCGACCCGGCACGAACTGCCGACGATGCATACGCGGCGGCGGCGCAACGTGCCGGCGGTGCTGGATCTGGACGATTGGCGATACTGTCGAAGCGGCGAGAGACGATTTTGAAACGTTGAGCGGCGAGGCCGACGCGGACGTTACCGTCGCCAGGAGAATGGCCGCCGCAGCGAGTGAAAGCGCTTTCATTTCGATTCCTCTTTTTTGGTTTCGACACCCAATAAATCGGATATCGATGCTGAACCGTCAATGAACCGCTTTGCTTCCAAAGGCGAAGCGTCGGGCGGCCGCGAACATGATGCCTTGAAGCTACATGGCTGGCAGGCGCGACGATGCGTGGCCGAGTAACTGTCCGAATGAGACAAACAGGCGGCGATGCCGCTCACCACGCGTAGCGGAGCGTGCCCTTGCCGGTATAGCTGGTGACATTACCGGAGAACTCGCCCTCGAAGGAGGCGGCGAGCACGAAACCGTTGCGCCCGGCGATCTCGGCGCCGGCGGTGACGAGCGCGGCATCGGGCGCCATCGCCGCGCCGTTGACGAGGAAGCCCGTGCCCGGCAGCGCCTGGAAGGTCGCGACGGCGTTGCGCGCGGTGTCGAAGTTGTGCGCCCACGCCGCGCGGCCGCGCAGCGTCAACAACGTGTCGCCCATCACCGTGGCGCGATCGCGCCGCTGGCCGAGTTCGCTGCGCGTCGCGGTGACGTCGCGGCCGGCATAGGCCAGCACAAAACTGTCGGCCGCCCCACTGCCCTACTCAAAATAGGACGGCATCCGGTAGCTGATCACCTGCGCCGCCGCGTACGGCGTGACGCCGGCGAAGGCCGTGTCGATGCGCCAGCCCGCTTCCAGCCGGCCCGAGAGCACGCCGGCCCTGTAGGCACCGCGCAGCCGCTCGCCGGTGGGGACCGCGCGGTCGGTAGTGACGTCGTGCCAGCCATAGGCGAACGCGCCGGAGAGGTAACCGCCCTGCGCAAAACCGTGATGCGCGAACACGCCGGCCTGAAACAGGTCGGAACGTCCGGAGCCAAGCCCATCGCTCAGGCCGAACGACGTGCCACCGCCACCGAAGGCGAAGCCGAGCGAGGTTGCGGGCGACAGCGCATAAGATGCGCCGCCCATCGCGCCATAGACCCGGCTGTTGGCGTCGTAACTACCGAGCGCGGTGTTGCCGTCATGGGCCAGCGCGCTCTTGAAATTCTGCGACAGGTTGGCGTTGACCGGCCCCGAGAACGTGCCGTTAACACCGCCATCGGCGGTGAGGATGGTGTAGCGCTTCTCGACGTAAGCGCCGGGAGCGAACTGCGCCGCAACCGTCGCGCCGCCCAGCGTCGCCGTGCCGGTGACGTGGGTGAAGTCGGCATTCGATGGCGACACTTCGACCAGGTAGGTCAAGGCCGCCGTCATCGCCAGATTGCCGGCCACCGTGAGCGCGCCGATCGAATTGCCAGGCGCCAGCGTGCCGCCATCGATCGTGGTGTTGCCGACCGTGCCGTTGCCACCGAGTGTGCCGCCCGCATTCACCGTCGTCAGCGACGACGACGCGATCGAACCGTTAACCGAGAGCGTGCCGCCGTTCACCGTCGTCGCGCCGGTGTAGGTGTTAGTGCCGGACAGGCCCAACGTGCCAGCGCCTGTCTTGGTCAGCGACAGCGGCAGCACGCCACCTGATCCATCCGAGAGGGTTCCTGAAAAGGTTGTGACGCCCGACGTGGGCGCGATGGTCAGCGTCGCGGCGGGGGCGGGAACAGTCGAATTGAAAATACTACCGTTACCGGAAAGCGACTGGATCGTGCTGTTAAATCCGTTCAGCTGGATCTGACCGTCGACAGTGAAATCGGAGTTCGGCGACAGCGCGCCCGCGGCGTTCACCGCGAGGGCGCCGGTGCTCGTCACCATGGTAGCGCCGCTGTAGGTGTTGCCCGCCAGCGAAACCGCGACGCCATTGGTGAAGGTGACCGGACCGCTTCCACCGAAGCTCCGGCTGAAGGCAGTAGCACCGCCGGCCATGTCGAAGGTGCCGCCGCCGGCATTGAAGGTAATGGCGCGGGTGTTCGCCGGACTGAAGCCGCCCGTTATCTACAACGCACCTCCGTCGAAAGTCAGTCCGCCCGAAGCAGCGCCGAGATTGGCGTCTGATGAAATCGACAGCGTGCCTTGCTTCCATGTCCACGGCGTCACCGCCGTCGTCGTTCCTGTCAGCGTCCATGTGCTGGCGCCGTTCTTCTCGAAAGCATTGAAGCCGCGATACTGCGCCGCAGCGCCAATCCCGGAGACATCCAGGCTCTCATTGGTTGCCCCACCGAGCCGAAACGTATCCGAGCCGGTGCCGACAACATTGCCGGTGAAGGAATAGCCGGCCTGCAACTCCAGCACGTTGCTGCCGCCGGTGAAGGTGATCGCGTTAGCCTGCCCGCTGAACCCGTTACCGCCGGCGATACTACCGCTATTGATGACCGTGAGGCCGGCGCCGATGATCCCGGCACCGCCGTCGCCGCTCGCGGCCGGTCGGCTTTGATTGAAACCCGACGCGCCGCCAGCGCCGGAGCCACCGCTGGTCCCGGAGGTGACCCCTCTTGTATCGCCGCCACCCATCCCGCCCGCGATTCGGCCGGCAGTGGTCACGGCCCTCCGGACAGCAACGACAATCCCGCGCCGCCGCTGCCGACACCGACGCCTCCTGCGACGGCCAGCATCACTAGCGTTCCGACACCGTTGCAACCGCGAGGCTGGCGCGCACTGGCGTCAAGGATGCTAGCAGCACCGTGCGCCAGTGCGACAACGCCGACTGCGCCGGCCGCTGATCCATGCCCATCCCGATGTCCCTGTCGTCGCTGGCGAACCTGATGCTTCGCTCTTGCCTTCTTGATGGTTTGTTAAATCGGCAAACAGCTCCCGGCGCAACCCAAGACTGCCGATTGTAATGCCCACAATTGTCGGATGGCGTTGGAGGCGCTTATGAACCCGTAGCAAGTGTAGATTTTACCGACCACGCTCCGAGTCCGGGAGGCGTTCGATCCACGCCCTGAAACGAGCGAGCCATTTACCGTCAAAGCCAAGGTAGATCATAGGCGACGCTCCGCCGTTGGCTTTCTATTCCTGATCCGACTCCGACAATCGGCCCGATGCCATAAACATCATCAGATCATCAGCGTTCTTATCGGCCGCCTCGGCGAGTCGCGCGAACGTCTCGCGTTTTTCTGCGCTCGTGGCGAGTTTGCTGATCAGCCGGCACTCTTCGGCTTCCTTACGAAGGCGTTCAACCCAAGCTCGGGCATCTCTCATTTTGTCACCGGGCGGCTCGCACAAGTGCTGTGGCGGCAATCAAAACTGCAACACCGGCAATTCCCGCGCAAATCAATCCGGCCGGTGTTACCCGTGCCGCTCCCTTGAGATTGATGCGCTTGCCAATCGATAGATCGAAGTCCGCGCGCATTTCTTCAGGGTGGCTGAGATGAGTTTCCGCTGGGTCGGCCATTGCTTGCACCTCTAGGGGGCTGGTATCCCTGACCGTCACCGTAGCATCGTGAGCGTTTGGCGATCAAAGTAACTGCGGCTTGTGATAGGCGATGTAGCCACGCCGGCGCGCTACGCGAGCCAGCAACCCGAACGCAAACGTCTGAAATCTTCGCGGTAGTATGGGCAGGAAGGTAGGATCAAGCAGAAGCTCGTGGATCGTCAGTGCCGCTTGCAACGGGTTCGTGATGTCGCCCTTACGGTTGGCCTTTCCCTGTTGGGATAGGGCGACCAGTGTTTCGAGAAATTGCTCGACGCGAGTCAGCATCTCGGGGTCGGGGTCGATGCGCACACCAGTCTGACGGACGTGCAGTTCGTCACTGCCCGCATTCATAGGATGAGTGTGGACCTGATCGAAGCCGATATCAACCGCGTTTGGTGCGCTGACTGTCAGCGTCTTGTTGTCTACCTTCAGCCTCGCCGTTCCAGTGATGATCGTGAATGTTTCGGCGATCTGGCCACTTGGCCCGGCGTGGTAGTGAGGCGCGGCTGGAAGCATCTCGCCGGGGGGAACGTGCCAATCCACCGCAAGCTCGCGGCCGCCGTTGTCCACAGGAACAGCGCTGAAGACGACGCGAGTCTTGGTAACCGGATTGAACAGACTATCGCCTCGTCTCGCCATTTAGGACCTGTCCTCCTGCTCGGGGTTGCCTGAGTATATCGCGCGCCGCATGACTGCGGTTAGCTAACCGGATTGGCCAGCCCCTGCCCCGCATAGCGCTGGCGTAGCCGACGCGGGACTGTGCAGCCAGGCTGCCCACCGAACTCGCCACGCGTCAGGGCGCGAAACTCGTGTGCATGATTCTCCGTCGCGGCTGCCCGTTTCGACCCTTTGGCAGAGGCGCGAGATCGTTCGCCATATTGGACGATAACGGATTGGCAACGGATGAATGCCCAACCCCAACCCACACCCTGACGACGCAATAATTCCGCTCTGCGAAACACTATGCAAGCCAACTTACAGACTATTGATTTTGCTGGATTTTTGGTACAGTTGGGTGGGCTCGAACCACCGACCTCCTGTTCCACAGACAGGCGCTCTAACCAACTGAGCTACAACTGCATCCTCGGAGCACGGCGCGGAAAACCGGCGTCCGGCCCGGATCAATGCTCCATTTATAGAAATGCCCGGAGCGATTCAACTTCATTGAACGACACTGGGCTTGCGCGTCACGACGCGCCACTGCGCCGGATGCGCCGCGCCGAGGCGGGATCAGGCCGACGGCGTCAACAGCTTCTCGACGCTCGCCCGGATCGGCGCGGTGGCGTCGGTCGCCACTTGCCGCGACAGGTCCATCAACTGCCGCGACTGGCCGGCGAAAAGCCCCATCTGGCGGCGCATATAGGCATCCCAGACCTCCATCGCCTGCGACAGCGTGCGAACCGCGGACAGTTGCTGCGTCAGCTCGAAAGCCGCTGCCGCATTGGCCTGAAAGAAGCTCGCCAGCTTGACCGAATAGTCGCCGGTCCCCTTGCTGGCGACGCTGAAGATCACCTCGACCGCGCCGTTGCCATCCGCGGCGACGTCCTTGAACCGGGCGTATTGAAGCCGTGCCTGGGTCATCCCCTGTTCGACGAACGCGCGCATCGGCTCGGAGGCGTCATGGACCGTCGGGGGAAGCGAAAAGGACGTGGAAAAGCTGGCCATGACAGCACCCCTTGATTGATGAATTGAAGCTGGCGTCATCGGAATGACGCAAAGTCGGCCGCCGGTCCGGACGGCAATCGCGCGACCCTGAAACGCGCCGGTAGAACCGTTTACAAAGAATTATTGTGCATTGCAATATTTTTACGCCGTGGACCGGCGAGATTCTCCGGTTTTCGAAGTGCTCCCACGAAAGCGGGCCCTCGCGAAATTAACGCTATTGCGGCTTTCATCGTCGCGGTCTCGGCGTAGCCGTGGACCGGGTGGCGGCGGGGCGCGATACTAACGAATTGTTAAGCGTATCAGCCGGGAGCGGCCGCGACCCGATCCTTGACGTTCCTGTCCGGACCCTGACCATGGCATGGCGATGATTGACGCGGAGTTCCAGTTGCGCGGGGTGCAGGACACCCGGCTGGCGGTTCACGCCGCCGGCTCGGCCCCGGCGTGGCTGTGGACGCCGGACGGCGCGCGGCTGTTGTGGGCCAACCCGACCGGCGCGGCGCTGCTT
>JBASBO010000090.1:0-2051 GCA_049651165.1 Xanthobacteraceae bacterium
GGCGCGGCCTGGTTGCGGCAGCACCCGCGTCTCGCCAACCTGGTCCGGCGGCTGCTGGGCCGGCGGCCGGAACCACCGACAAGCTGATCCGCGTGACGGCACGAGCGCAACCCTGTTACCGCAAAAATGCGCATCGGGAGGGCGCGGCCCAGCCAAAGGTCGAAGGCCGGCAGCCGTGACTATTGCGGCCGGGTTTGTTAAAGCCGATCCGATACGGCAGCCTTGCGCCACGGCGCGGCTGCCACGGCATTTTGCGACATCACGCTTCAAACAAATTTGCTGGGAGGCAATACATGGCATCGGGAATCGGAAAATTGGGTGTTCTGTCGGCGGCGGTTGCGACATGCAGCCTGCTCGCCGCGGTCCCTGCGCTGGCGCAGGGCGTCAAGATCGGCATTCTCAACGACCAGTCCGGCGTCTACGCCGACTACGGCGGCAAGTCCTCGATCGAGGCGGCCAGGATAGCGATCGAGGAATTCGGCGGCGAAGTGCTCGGCCATAAGATCGAGTTGGTCGCGGCCGACCATCAGAACAAGCCGGACCTCGCGGTCAGCATCGCACGCAAATGGTACGACACCGAAGGCGTCGACATGATCACCGAACTCACCACCTCGTCGGTGGCGCTGGCGGTGCAGGAAGTCTCCAAGGAGAAGAAGAAGATCGACATCGTGGTCGGCGCGGCCTCCTCGGCCGTCACCGGCGCCAACTGCACGCCTTACGGATTCCACTGGGCGTTCGACACCCACGCGCTCGCGGTCGGCACCGGCGGCGCGATGGTGAAAGCCGGCGGAGATAGCTGGTTCTTCCTCACCGTGGACTATGCCTTCGGTCACGCGCTGGAGAAAGACACCAGCGAAATCGTGACAGCCTCGGGCGGCAAGGTGCTCGGCGCGGTGCGGACCCCGCTCAACACCTCGGACTATTCCTCCTTCCTGTTGCAGGCGCAAAGCTCCAAGGCCAAGGTGGTCGGCTTGGCCAATGCCGGCGCGGACACCATCAATTCGATCAAGCAGGCGGCGGAATTCGGCATCGTCGCCGGCGGCCAAAAGCTCGCGGCGCTGCTGCTGACGGCGTCGGAAGTGCATGGCCTCGGCCTCAAGGCGGCGCAGGGCACGGTGCTGACCGAGAGCTTCTACTGGGACCTCAACGACAAGACCCGTAAATTCTCCGAGGAGTTCTTCAAGCGGACCGGCCGGATGCCGAGCATGATCCAGGCCGGCACCTATTCCGCGACGCTGTCCTATCTCAAGGCGGTGAAAGCCGCGGGTACCAAGGACAGCGATGCCGTGGTCAAGAAATTGAAGGAACTTCCGGTCAGCGATTCGTTCACGCAGAACGGCAAGGTGCTCGCCAACGGCCGCATGGTCGCCGACCTCTATCTGTTCGAGGTCAAGAAGCCGGAAGAAAGCAAGCGCCCCTGGGACTACTACAAAGTGCTTGCCACCGTGCCGGGCGACACCGCCTATCCGTCGGCCAAGGACAGCGGCTGCCCGCTGACCAAGTAAGCGCCCGACCCTCGTCCGTGTCCCGGATGCGATGCGGCGCAAGCGAAAGCGCCGTGCCGCTTCGCTGATCCGGGACCGTTACGGACAATGTCTCTGATACGGTCCCGGCTCTGCGGCGCAGCGTTACACGCTGCACCGCGTCCGGGACATATTCTTCATACACTCCGGGGTGACGGCATCAGGCTCAGCGATAGTCCGCCCTTCAATAACCCGTCATCTCCAGGTAGCCGACACCACCGTGGCTGCCGCGGAAGGCGATCGGCCCTTCCCAATAGGGGAAGCGCGTCGCCATCCAGCTTTGCGCATTGAGCGGCGCGCAATCGATCGCGAGTCCGTGCGACGGCACGGCGACACGCCATTGCGTCGGCACCCGCCGGCCCGCGATATCGGTGAATGCAAGCGGCGTCATCGCGATGGCGTCCGGCGGTAACGGCGTCGAGCGGCCGTCGCGGCCGATCCAGTTGCCGGCGAAATAGGGTTCGCCATCGGTCTGCCGCAGCCGGAACAGCATCACCTTGTCGCCGCCATCGAGATGCAGCGAGAACC
>JBASBO010000091.1:0-2590 GCA_049651165.1 Xanthobacteraceae bacterium
GCCTTGCAGCGCGCCGGCCGCCGCGCGCCGCCGGCGTTGCTGGTGAGCCCGGAAGACGCGCTGCAGTCGCTGCGCACCGCGATCATGCTGGGCGCGGTGGTGCCGGAGATGCGCGCGCAATCGATCAAGCTGGCGACCGACCTCGGCGAACTGGTGACCTTGCGCAAGACCATCGCGGCCGAGCGCGATCAGTTGGCGGCGGATCGCGACGGATTGAAGGTGGATCAGACCCGCCTTGCCTCGCTGGTCGAGGAGCGCCAGAAACAGCAAAGCGCCGCCGAGCGTAACATGCAGGCGGAAGCCGCCCGCGCCATTGAGTTGGCCCGCAAGGTCGACGACCTGCAAAGCCTGATCGCGAAGATGGAGCAGGACCTCCAGAGCGCGGCGAAGGCGGCGGCGGCGGCCAAGGCAGCCACCGAGAAAGAAGCGGCGGCGGCCGCCAGCGGCAAGCCCAACCTCGCGGCGCTCAAGGACCCCGGACGGCTGAGCCCGGCGATCGCCTTCGCCTCCGCCAAGGGACTGCTGGCGCTGCCGGTCAACGGCGCCCGGATCCGCGATTTCGGCAGTCCGAACGGGGTCGGCGGCAGCGAAAAAGGCATTTCACTGGCGACCCAGTCCGGCGCCCAGGTCACAACACCGTGTGATGGCTGGGTGGTGTATGCCGGCCCGTTCCGGAGCTATGGACAACTCTTGATCCTCAACGCGGGGGGCGGGTATCATGTGCTCATCGCGGGGATGGAGCGTATTTCGGTCAACATCGGCCAGTTCGTATTGACGGGAGAGCCGATCGCAACCATGGGAACGGCGTCCCGGATCGCCTCCATTCTCGCAACCAGCGTGAGCCGGCCCGTTCTGTATGTCGAGTTCCGTAAGGACGGAACTCCTATCGACCCTGGCCCATGGTGGGCCGCAAATGCCAAAGAAGGCGAAAAGGTTCGCGGATGATGCGCAAGACCTCTGTAATTCTTCTCAGCGCCGCGGCCGGCGCCGCGCTGACGCTGTTCGTGACGCAGCCGCGCTCGATGCTGATGGAATCGAGCGCGCGCGCCGCCACCTCCGACACCTACCGTCAACTCAACCTGTTCGGCGACGTGTTCGAGCGGGTCCGCTCCGACTACGTCGAGAAGCCGGACGACGGCAAGCTGATCGAGTCCGCCATCAGCGGCATGCTGACCGGGCTCGATCCGCATTCGAGTTACATGGACGCCAAGAGCTTCAAGGACATGCAGGTCCAGACTCGCGGCGAGTTCGGCGGCCTCGGTATTGAGGTCACCATGGAGGACGGCCTCATCAAGGTGGTGTCGCCGATCGACGACACGCCTGCCTCCAAGGCCGGCATCCAGGCCAACGACATCATCACCACGCTCGACGACGAGGCGGTGCAGGGCATGACCCTGAATCAGGCCGTCGACAAGATGCGCGGTCCGGTCAACACCAAGATCAAGCTGAAGATCGTCCGCAAGGGTCAGGACAACCCGATCGAGGTGACGCTGGTGCGCGACAATATCCGCGTCCGCTCGGTGCGCGCCCGCGTCGAGAGCGACGATATCGGCTACATCCGCATCACCACTTTCAACGAGCAAACCACCGAGGGCCTTAAGCGCGAGGTTGCCTCGCTGACCAAGCAGATCGGCGAGGACAAGCTCAAGGGCTTCATCCTTGACCTGCGCAACAATCCCGGCGGTCTGCTCGAAGAAGCCGTCACTGTCTCCGACGCCTTCCTCGAACGCGGCGAGATCGTCTCGACGCGCGGCCGCAACGCAGAGGAAACCCAGCGCCGCGTCGCGCGGCCGGGCGACCTCACCAAGGGCAAGAAGGTGATCGTGCTGATCAACGGCGGTTCGGCCTCGGCCTCGGAAATCGTCGCCGGCGCGTTGCAGGATCACAAGCGTGCCACCCTGATCGGCACGCGGTCGTTCGGCAAGGGATCGGTGCAGACCATCATCCCGCTCGGCTCCGGCAACGGCGCGCTGCGATTGACCACGGCGCGCTACTTCACGCCGTCGGGCAAGTCGATCCAGGCCCAAGGCATCACCCCCGACATCGAGGTGTTGCAGGACGTGCCGGAAGACCTCAAGTCGCGCACCGACACCAAGGGCGAGGCCTCGCTGCGCGGCCACCTCAAGAACGACGCCGGCAAGGAGCAGACCGGTTCGCAGTCCTACGTGCCGCCGGACGCCAAGGACGACAAGGCGCTGAAGATGGCGAACGACCTGCTGCACGGCGTCAAGGTCGATATCCCGTCTCCGGGCGGCGACAAGGCGGCGATCGACAAGCCCGCCGGCGACAAGGACAAGACGGCCAACTGATCCGCCGCGCTCCCTTCATCGGGGGCGTCATCGACGATCTGGACAACGGGCGGCTCTGCGGGCCGCCCGTTGCGTTATCGGCGTGGTAATGTCGGGTTGCTGATTCGCGGAAAAGCAGGCCGGCAGGAGGCCACGGTGACGACGGACGACCTCAGCACACCGCTCGGGCAGGACACGCCGCCGCGCCGGCGGCGACGCCTGCCGGTGAGCGGGGTGCAGGCGGTCGCGGCCGGGCTCGGGCTGTTTCTTCTGACCTTCGCGGGATTCGTCCTGTTCCATCA
>JBASBO010000092.1:0-5371 GCA_049651165.1 Xanthobacteraceae bacterium
GACGACGTGCTGGCGGCGTGGCGCAAGGCCGGCAAAAAAGGCTCGGCCGCGCGAAAAAACTGGCGCAAGCGGCTGGCGGCGCTGCCCGAGGCGCAGCGCGACGAATTCCAGCGCCGCGTCATCGACCGCAAGCTGCCGGCCGGCCTCGACGCGGTGATCGGCAAGCTCAAGGACAGGCTGGTGGCCGAGCCGCAGACGGTGGCGACGCGCAAGGCCAGCGAACTGGCGCTCGACGTGCTGGTGCCGGCGGTGCCCGAACTGCTGCTCGGCTCCGCCGATCTGACCCCCTCCAACAACACCCGCACCAAGGGCCTCAAAGAGGTGCAGCCGGGCCAGTACGACGGCCGCTACATCCATTATGGCATCCGCGAACTGGGCATGGCCGCTGCCATGAACGGCATCGCGCTGCACGGCGGCTTCCGCCCGGCCGGCGGCACCTTCCTGTGCTTCACCGACTATGCTCGCCCGGCAATGCGCATCTCGGCGCTGGCGCATATTCCGGTCGTCTACATCATGACCCACGACTCCATCGGGCTCGGCGAGGACGGCCCGACCCATCAGCCGGTGGAGCACATCGCGGCGCTGCGGGCGATGCCCAACATGCGGGTGTTCCGCCCGGCCGACGCGGTGGAAACCGCCGAATGCTGGCAACTGGCGCTGGAACGTCTCAAGGGCCCCACCGTGCTGGCGCTGTCGCGGCAGAACCTGACCCCGGTGCGAACCACGCCAGACGCGGCCAATCGCTGCGCAACCGGCGGCTATGAGCTGGTCGCAGCCAACGGTGAAGCCAAGGTGTCGATTTTCGCCTCCGGCTCCGAGGTCGAGATCGCCGTCGCCGCGCAGAAACAACTGGCCGAACGCGGGATCGCCGCGCGGGTGGTGTCGGTGCCTTCGCTCGAACTGCTGCTGGCGCAGGACGCCGCGACCCGCGCCGCGATCGTCGGCGACGCCCCGGTGAAGGTCGCGGTCGAGGCCCAGGTGCGCTTCGGCTGGGACGCCGTGATCGGTCCGGATGGCGCTTTCATCGGGATGCACGGCTTCGGCCACAGCGCACCCGCCAAGGACCTGTTCAAGCACTTCGGCATCACCGCCGAGGCGGTGGTCGAGGCTGCCGCCAAGCGGTTATGAGCGAGTCACCGGCTCGGGTAACGCTATCGGAACAATCGCTGATTGACGCATTGCAACGCGGGCCCGTTCGGGGCATGAAACCGCCCAAACATCGGTCTATCGAACCTTCGAAGGAGAATTGGAATGGCAGTCCGGGTCGCGATTAACGGGTTTGGCCGCATCGGCCGCAACGTGCTGCGGGCGATCTACGAGGCTGGCCGCAAGGATATCGAAGTCGTCGCCGTCAACGATCTCGGCCCGGTGGAGACCAACGCCCACCTGCTGCGCTTCGACTCCGTCCATGGCCGCTTCCCGCACGAGGTGAAGGTCGAGGGCGATTCCATCGTGATCGGCAAGGACAAGATCAAGGTCACCGCCGAGCGCGACCCCGCCAAGCTGCCGTGGAAGGACCTCGGCGTCGATATCGCGATGGAATGCACCGGCATCTTCGCCTCGAAGGACAAGGCGTCCGCCCATCTCGCCGCCGGCGCCAAGCGCGTGCTGGTGTCCGCCCCCGCCGACGGCGCCGACATGACGGTGGTTTACGGCGTCAACCACGACAAGCTGAACCGCGATCACCTCGTGGTGTCGAACGGCTCCTGCACCACCAACTGCCTCGCGCCGGTGGCCAAGGTCATCAACGATCTGGTCGGCATCGAGACCGGCTTCATGACCACGATCCACGCCTATACCGGCGACCAGCCGACGCTGGACACCATGCACAAGGACCTCTATCGCGGCCGCGCCGCGGCGATGTCGATGATTCCGACCTCGACCGGCGCCGCAAAGGCGATCGGCCTGGTGCTGCCGGAACTGAAGGGCAAGCTCGACGGCGTCGCCATTCGCGTGCCGACGCCGAACGTCTCGGTGGTCGATCTCAAGATCGTCACCAGGAAGGAAACCACCGTCAAGGACGTCAACGAGGCGATGAAGCGCGCGGCGGCGCAGGAGCTGAAGGGCATCCTCGGCACCACCGACCAGCCCAACGTCTCGATCGACTTCAACCACGATCCGCACTCGTCCACCTTCCACCTCGACCAGACCAAGGTGATGAACGGGACGCTGCTGCGCGTGCTGTCGTGGTACGATAACGAATGGGGCTTCTCCAACCGCATGGGCGACACCGCGGTTGCGATGGGCAAGCTGATCTGAGGCGACGATAGCGTGTCCCGTGCGCGTCGCGGCGCATGTGCCGCGATGCAGACCCGGGACCGTTCCACACCGCGACTTTTCCTGCGTAACGGTCCCGGCTTTGCGGAGCACCGTTGCACGCTGCACCGCATCCGGGACTCGATGCCGATGAGCAACTTCCGCACCCTCGACGATGCCGACGTGAAGGGCAAGCGCGTGCTGCTGCGCGTCGATCTCAATGTGCCGATGGATCAGGGGCGGGTCACCGACACCACGCGGTTAGAGCGTATCGCGCCGACCGTCACCGAACTGTCCGGCAAGGGGGCCAAGGTGATCCTGCTGGCGCATTTCGGCCGGCCCAAGGGGCGCGACGCCAAGGATTCCTTGAAGCCGGTCGCCGCCGAACTGGCGAAGGTCATCAAGCGTCCGGTCGGCTTCGCCGACGATTGCATCGGCGAGGTTGCGGAGACAGCGGTCGCCGCGATGGCCGACGGCGATATCCTCTGTCTCGAAAACACCCGCTTCCACAAGGAAGAAGAAAAGAACGACCCGGCCTTCGTGGCGCAACTCGCGAAACTCGGCGATCTCTGGGTCAACGACGCCTTCTCCGCCGCGCACCGCGCCCACGCCTCGACCGAAGGGCTCGGCCACAAGCTGCCGGCCTATGCCGGGCGCACCATGCAGGCCGAACTCGAAGCGCTCAACAAGGCGCTGGATGCCCCGGCCAAGCCGGTGATCGCCATCATCGGCGGGGCCAAGGTGTCGACCAAGATCGACCTCCTGGAAAATCTGGTGAAGAAGGTCGACGCGCTGGTGATCGGCGGCGGCATGGCCAACACCTTTTTGCACGCGCAGGGCATCGGCATCGGCAAGTCGCTGGCCGAGAAGGACCTCGCCGCCACCGCGCTGCGCATTCTGGAAAAGGCCGAGGCCGCCAACTGCGCCATCATCCTGCCGGTGGACGCCGTGGTCGCCTATCACTTCGAGGCCAATGCGCCGTCGCACGCCTACGGCCTCGACGCGATCCCGGCCGACGGCATGATCCTCGACGTCGGGCCGCAATCGGTCGAGCGCATCCATGCCGCCATCGACGACGCCGCGACGCTGGTGTGGAACGGTCCGGTCGGCGCTTTTGAGCTACCGCCGTTCGATCGCGGCACCGTGGTCGCGGCCAAATACGCCGCGCAGCGCACCAAACTCGGCAAGCTGGTGTCGGTCGCCGGCGGCGGCGACACCGTCGCGGCGCTGAACCACGCCGGCGTGGCGCAGGATTTCACCTATGTGTCCACCGCCGGCGGCGCGTTCCTCGAATGGATGGAGGGCAAGCCGCTACCGGGCGTCGAGGTGTTGCGGACGAAGTGACACGTTGCCGATGCGTGCCTGATCACCTATGTTACATGTAACATTTGGAGGCGAGCATGGCCAAGGCGGTCAAGCGGAGAACGACAGACGGAAATACGAGCGGCAAGGCCAGCGGCGACGTGGCAAGTCGTGTGCGCAGGCACCGCGACAAGATGAAGGCTGCCGGCCTGAAGCCGGTGACAATCTGGGTTCCCGATGTCAACGCGCCAGGGTTTCAGGAGAAAATCGACCGCGCGATCGCCATTATCAACGCAAGCGAAGACGAGAAGGTGATTCTGGAGGAGCTTTCGAACGTAGAGATCGATGGCTGGAAATGAAAAGGGGCGATCTGGTGACGGTGGTGCTTTCGGGTGCCTATGGGAAGCCCCGTCCGGCCGTCATTGTCCAAGCCGACCGATATGCAACTCTCGATTCGATCACTTTCCTGCCACTGACCAGCCAAATTCTACCAAATCAGGTCTTCCGCATTTCGATTTCGCCGACGAAGCAAAATGGCCTGCAATCCGAATCTCAGGTGATGACGGACAAATGCCACACGCTTCCGCTTACCAAGGTCGGGCCGAGATTCGGCACGTTGAGCGCCGAGGATATGGATCGCGTTGATCGAATGCTGGCCTCGTTCTTGGGATTCGCCTGACAACAGCTACCGATACATAATATTAGGAGAACCGAATGAACCTCGCTGACCTCAACAAAGTCGCTCAGGCCATGGTCGCGCCGGGCAAGGGCATTCTCGCCGCCGACGAATCCTCCGGCACCATCAAGAAGCGCTTCGACGCCATCAATGTGGACTCCACCGAGGACAACCGCCGCGACTATCGCGAGATGCTGTTCCGCTCGAAGGAGGCGATGTCGAAATACATCTCCGGCGTCATCCTTTACGACGAAACCATCTGGCAGAAAGCCAAGGACGGCACGCCGCTGGTCAAGCTGATCGAGCAGGCCGGCGCGATCCCCGGCATCAAGGTTGACGAAGGCACCAAGCCGCTGCCGGGTTGCCCGGGCGAACTGATCACCGCCGGCCTCGACGGCCTGCCGACGCGGCTGCCGAAGTATTACGAGCAGGGCGCGCGCTTCGCCAAGTGGCGCGCGGTGATCGATATCGGGCAGGGCATCCCGAGTTATACCGCGATCCACACCAACGCCCATGCGCTGGCGCGCTACGCGGCGTTGTGCCAGGCCGCGCAGATCGTGCCGATCGTCGAGCCGGAAGTGCTGATGGACGGTGATCACTCGATCGAGCGCTGCTACGAGGTCACCGAGTTCGTGCTCAAGGAGACTTTCCAGGAACTGTATTATCAGAAGGTCGCGCTGGAAGGCATGATCCTCAAGCCGAATATGGCGATCTCCGGCAAGAAGGCGAAGACCCGCGCCGGCGTGCAGGAAGTCGCCGAGAAGACCGTCAAGCTCCTGAAGGCGTGCGTGCCGGCGGCGGTGCCGGGCATCGCCTTCCTCTCCGGCGGCCAGAGCGACGAGGAGGCGACCGCGCATCTCGACGCCATGAACCGCATCGGCGGGCTGCCGTGGAAGTTGACCTTCTCCTACGGCCGCGCGCTGCAAGCCGCGCCGCAGAAGGCGTGGTCGGGCAAGGCCGGGAATCTCGGCGCCGGCCAGCAGGCGTTCACCCACCGCGCCCACATGAACGGCCTCGCCTCAAAGGGCGAGTGGAAGGCCGATCTGGAAAAGAAGGCGGCGTAACCTTCCGATGGCCACGAAGTCCGCTCCCGCCCGCCCGGCGCCGCGCCTCTACCTCGCGACGCCGGTGGTGGAC
>JBASBO010000093.1:0-2706 GCA_049651165.1 Xanthobacteraceae bacterium
ATCGCGGCGCGAATACGCTCGCCGGCGGCGCCGGCCGCCGGAGCCAGCAACTCCACCGACATGGTGTCCAGCGTGAACAGCACCGAGGCCGAAGCGTCGTCGGTCGCGCGCCACGCCGGCTCGCGGCCGAGCAGCGCGGCGTAAGCCGACGCCGCCGCCTCGATATCGCGAACCAGGACGACGACGTGATCGAGGCCGGTAATCATGCGGGCTTCTCCTCATGCTGGCGGCGAAAGCCGAGCGCGCTGCCGCCCGCGAACACCGCGTCGCGGCCCAGCGCTTCCTCGATACGCAGGCATTCGTTCCACTTCGCCATGCGTTCCGAGCGCGAGAACGAGCCGACCTTGAGCTGCCCGGCGTCCCAGCCGACGGCGAGATGGACGATGGTGATGTCCTCGGTCTCGCCGGAGCGCGCCGAGACGATGGTGCCAAAGCCGGTCGCCTTGCCGGCGTCGAGCGCCGCTTTGGTTTCCGTCACGGTGCCGGCCTGATTGGGCTTGACCAGCACCGCGGTCGCGGCGTCATCGGCCGCTGCCTTGTTGACGCGCGCCGCGTTGGTGACGAGGAAGTCGTCGCCGATCACCTGACAGCGCGCGCCGTATGCGCGCGTGAAGGCGATAAAGCCCTCGGCGTCATCCTCCGCCACCGGGTCCTCGATGGAAATGATCGGATAGGCGTCGCACCATTTGCCCAGCATCTCGATCATCGCGGCTGTGTCGAGCTTGCGGCCGTCGAGCGCCAGCGTATAGCTGCCGTTGGCGCCGAACTCCGACGCCGCGACATCGAGCGAGATGGCGACATCGTCGCCACCCGCGAAGCCCGCCTTGCGGATTGCCGCCATCAGCGTATCCAGCGCCTCCTCGTTGCTGCGGAACGCCGGCCAGTAGCCGCCCTCGTCGGCGACGCCTTGCAGCTTGCCGGCCTGTTTCATCAGGTGGCCGGCCGCGAGATAGACCTCGGCGGTCCATTCCAGCGCCTGCGCGAACGAGGCCGCGCCCGGACACATCACCATGAAGTCCTGAATATCGACGCGCCGCGCCGCGTGCGCGCCGCCGCCAAAAATCTGGATTTCCGGCAGCGGCAGGCGCACCTTGCGCCCTTGCGCCAGATGCCGCCATAACGGCACGCCGTTGGCAGCGGCAGCCGCGTGCAGCACCGCCATCGAGGTGGCGACAATGGCGTTGCCGCCGAGCCGCGCCTTGTTGGCAGTGCCGTCGAGCACGATCATGCGCTGATCGACCGATGCCTGATCGGCTGCATCCATGCCGGCCAGCGCCGTCGCGATCTCGCCGTTGACGGCGGCCACAGCGCGGCCGACATCGTAGCCGCCGAGCTTGGCGCCGCCGTCGCGCAGGTCGACGGCCTCACCGCTGCCCATCGACGCGCCGGCCGGTGCGATGGCGCGACCGAACACGCCGCCTCGCAAAGTGACATCGACCTCGACGGTCGGACGTCCGCGCGAATCCCAGACGCGGCGGCCGCGCACCTCCGCGATGCGGGTATCGCTCATGCTTCGATCTCCCTGGCCCAGGCCACGCGCACCTCGGTCAATCGCAATGGCGGCGACGCAACCAGTGGCACCGCGACGCGGCGCACCCGCGCCTTGTCGCGCTCCTCGGTGATGTATTCCACCGGCGACTTGCCGTCGATGCGCGCCAGAAACAGCGCCGGCAACAGCCGCGCCGCGCGGCGCTCCAGCGCGTCCGCCGGCTCCCACGTCACCCGTTCGAGATAAGCGTCAGCGAGCGCGTCGAAGCAGGCGAGAAAGGCAGGCGCGGCGCGCGGCGTCCACAGGCATTTCAGCAGCATGTGGTTGAGGCAGAAGGCGAGATCGAACGCCGGATCGCCGTACCAGGCGCATTCGGCGTCGAGAAACACCGGCCCGTTCGGTCCGACCAGGATGTTCTTGGGGCTGACGTCGCCATGCACCAGCGCCACCTTCGTTGCAAGGGTGTCGCGGGATAGCGTCATCAGCCGCTCCGCCAGCGCAGGATGCGCTGGCGCGGTGGCTTCGAGATAGGGCTCCAGCCGGATCGCGTGAAACAGCGCGTCATTGGCGAAGCGTTGCGCCATCTCGTCCGAACGCGCGGTCGCGCCATGGATCGCGGCAATGGTTTGGCCGACCCGCGCGGCGAAGGCGGGATCGGCGCGCCCCGCCGCGAGTTCAGCCTTCCACACCGGATGGCGCGCGGGATCGAGATAGGCCATGGCGAAAGCGCCGAGCGCCGGATCGTGCGCCAGCACCTGCGGCACGGCGTCGGGAACGACCTTTGCCGCCGCGCGTAGCCAATCGACCTCGCTGGCGTTGCGCGTCACCGGCACCTGCCAGTCGCGCGCCACGCGAAGTTTCTCAAGCGCGCGCTTCACCGCGAACACCCGCTCCCCCGCCTCGACCTTCCAGATGTCCGAAGCGACGCCGCCGGTCAGCGCCGTGAGGCGCGGCGTCACGTCCGCCGGCACCAGTTCATGCGCGCGCAGGAACGCCAGCACGGCGTCAAGCGACGCGGACGGGTCGGACGGCTCGGGACTGGATTGCGTCAAGCGGTTCTCCTGCACCGTCAGTCTTTGCAGAATGCTGCCCGCCCCGCAACCTTACGGAAACAGCCCGCGCGTGGTCTTGGCGGCGCGCACCTTCTCGACCCCGATGGCCATCGCGGCGGTGCGATGGGAAACGCCGTCGCGGCGGGCGCGCGCCACCATCTGGTC
>JBASBO010000094.1:0-9194 GCA_049651165.1 Xanthobacteraceae bacterium
CGCGCAACCGCGCCGCGAAGGCGGCCGAGGCCAGCGCGGCGGCGACGCCTGAAGCGGCGAACGCGACTGCCGCGGCGGCCGAGGAGCCGATCTCAGCGGCGCTCAAGATCGACGATCTCAAGATCGAACTGGGCTACGCGCTGCTGCCGCTGGTCAACGCGCCCGACGGCACCGACCGCCTCACCGAGCAGATCAAGGCGCTGCGCCGCTCGCTCGCCATCGAGATGGGCTTCGTGATGCCGGCGGTGCGCATCCTCGACAACGTCCAGTTGGAGGCCAACACCTACGCCATCAAGATCAAGGAGGTGGACGCCGGCACTGGCCGCATCTGGCCCAACCAGTACATGGTGATGGATCCGTCCGGCAATCAGGTCGCGGTGCCGGGCATCCACACCACCGAGCCGACCTTCGGCCTGCCCGCCACCTGGGTCGACGCCGCCCTCAAGGAGGAAGCCTCGCTCAAGGGTTATACGGTGGTGGACGCCGCCACCGTGCTCTCCACTCACCTCACCGAACTGCTCAAGGCCAACATGTCCGACTTGTTGTCCTATGGCGAGGTGCAGAAGCTGCTCAAGGAATTGCCGAAGGAGCAGGGCGAACTGGTCAAGGACATCGTGCCGAGCCAGATCAACGTCTCCGGCATCCAGCGCGTGCTGCAACTGTTGCTGTCCGAGCGCATCTCGATCCGCGACCTCTCCACCATTCTCGAAGGCATCGCCGACGCACTGGCGTTCTCGCGCAATCCGGCGACCATCGTCGAGCACGTCCGCGCCCGGCTGGCCCGGCAGATTTGCGCGCAGAACACCTCGCCGCACGGCTACCTGCCGCTGATCGCGCTGTCGGCGCAGTGGGAGCAGGCGTTCGCCGAGTCGATCGTCGGTCAGGGCGAGGAGCGCAGCCTCGCGATGGCGCCGTCGAAGCTGTCGGAGTTCATGACCGCGGTGCGCGACCGCTTCGAGCAGGCGGCGCGCGAGGGCGAGGCCCCGGTGCTGGTCACTTCCGCCGGCGCCCGGCCGTTCGTGCGGATGCTGGTGGAGCGCTTCCGCGCCCAGACCAGCGTGCTGTCGCAGGCGGAAATCCATCCCCGCGCCCGGCTGAAAACCGTCGGCAGCATCTAGGCTCGGGACACATCGATCAGAGACAGAAGATAATGGAAGTCTTGTTCATCCTGGGTTGGGCCAGGCGTCGGGCGTTTGGCACCCGCCGCAGGATGACTTTGCAGACCAGCAGCGCTGGCGGCTTCCTTCGCAACCGGCACCGACAAAACTCAGCCGACGTGACCGGTCAAAGGAACGACTACCCTTCCTCCACGGCACATCCCGCGCTCTTGAGCTTCTCATCGATCCAGCTTCGATCCAGCGTGCCGTCGCGAGCGGCTGCCAGCATCCGGTCTTCGGCCTCGTTCGTCGTGATCGCCTTATGGAGGACCGCATCGATCTGTGCGAGTGGAATGCACAAGACGCCATCGTCATCGGCGACGATCAGATCACCCGCCTCCACCACCATGCCGTCAACCGAGACCGTACAATTGATTTCACCGGGACCGTTCTTATAAGGACCGCGATGCGACACGCCTGCGGCAAACACCGGGAACGTACCGGTACGAATGGCCGCGGAGTCGCGGATCGCGCCGTCGATGACAAAGCCGGCGATCTTCTTTTGTTGAGCCAGCGTGACCATGATCTCACCGATCGTCGCGTGCGATATCTCGCCGCCCGAATCGACAACAATGACATCGCCGGGCTGCGCAATGTCGATGGCCTTGTGAACCATTAGATTGTCCCCGGGCGGCGCTTTGACCGTGAGCGCCGGACCGCCGAGCCATCCGCCCCGATGCATCGGACGCAACCGCGAGGTGCCCGACAGCCGCGACATCGCATCACTGATGTTCGCAACGGGAACCGGCCGAAATCGCTCGACGGTTTCCGGCGGAACCTTGCATTTCGGTCTCATGATTCTAAATCCGGAAATCATCGGTCAACTCTTATTGCGTGAGAGTGAATGACATGAGCGAAAGACGAAGCATGATCCATCCCGGTGTTATGGCTGTCCCGGAAAATAACGTTGAACGGCGGCGCGCATCGCGCGAATGATCCGGGTTTTCCGACGCTCGATATCTTCGATCCAGCCGGAAACGCCAATTGCAAGCGCATGATTGCCTCGCCCGTCTGCCGACGGGAGCCGCATCGAGATATGTCCGCCGCCTTTGGTGACGAGTTCGCGCGAGAAAAAATAACCCTGCCGACGAAACTCCCGGACGTTCTCCAGCACCTGCTTGATATCAAGTTTGTGGACTGTCTGCTCAGCCGCGGTCCGCCGCACCAGAATCCGGATTTCATCGTCGGGAACATCGCGCAACAAGGCAAATCCCGACGCTGACCAGACCAGCAAACGGTTCGTTCCTGTAGGTGTGTGCAGGCGCAACGTATCGGTCGCCTGAATCACATGAACATACTGAGCGTAGATCCCGTTGCGCGAGGCCAGTGTAATCGTCGCGCCGGTTTCTTTGCCCAATTGCTCCATCAGTCGGCCCACGGTACCGTTTGCCGCCATTCCGTCGGCAATCCACGACCCCAGCAGCGCCACCTGCACGGTCGGAACGTAGGATCGATCGACGGGGTCGAACTCCAGATAGCCAAGCTTGGCGAGACTCTGCAACAGCACAGACGTTGACGATTGCGGATAGCCGGTGCGCTCCGCGATCTCTCCGACCCGCATCCTGCGCTGAACATCGTCAAAGATTGCAAGAATACGCAGCACGCGCGCCGCCGATTTCACTACCGCGTGTTTTTCGGTCGTCGCATCGACGACCGAAACTTCACGCGTCCGGCGCGTCAGGGTTCGGCTTTTCGTTCGCATCCCGATCATCGACCGGTAATCGCGGGCCACAGCGTATCACCGCCCAGCGCGCACACTTTACGGCCGATCCATTCCTGCCAGTAGCTCTCGGCGCCACCCTCGTCCCGCCATGACCACAAACGCCGCGTCGTGAAATGCAGCGCGTGCTCATGGGTAAAGCCCATCGCGCCATGGACCTGATGGCAAGCCGCGGCCACGCGGCCGGCTGCCTCCCCGCATCGGGATTTGGCGACCGCCACCGTGAACAGATCGTCGGCGAATCGCGAGGCCTCCGCCATCGCATCGGCCGCCGCCGACGCCGCGGCGAAATGACCGGCGGCGATCGCCAGCATATGCTGGATGGCCTGAAATTTGGCGATCGGCCGGCCGAACTGCACGCGCTCATTGGCATAGGTCAGCGCGTGGTCCAGCGCGCGCTCCATGCCGCCGACCATCTGCTGAGCGCGAATGGCCGCAACATAGGGCAGAAGACCATCAGCTTGCAGGAAGACAGGCGCCTCAACCACCGCATCGAGCGGCAGGCGGATGCCGTCCAGCCTGAGATCATCCCGAAGCTCATAGGCGACGTTGCGACGCCGCCGATCGAGAGACATCATGTCGCGAGCAACGCGGGCAAGGTAACCCTTGCCACTATCGTCCCTGGCGAAAACGACAAGGCGATGAACCACGCTTCCCCATGGCACATGACGGGCGACACCACTCAACACTGCCCCATCGCGGCTGAATGCAATGGCGATCGCATCGTCGGCCCGAACCGGCGCAAACGACACCGGTCCATCGAGCGGCGCGCCGTTCGCTTCAACAAAAAGATAGTTGGCAACCATGGTTTCGGCCAACGGCAACGGCAGCGCGTGGTAGCCCATCCGCCGCATCAGGCCCATCGCATCGGCCGCGGCCAGACCGAGACCGCCAGCCGCATCCGTCATCATGGCATGGGGCAAGCCGGCCTCGTTCATTGTATCCCACAACGCAGTCGGCCAATCGCCGCGATCCGCCGCCGTGAGGATATCCCTGGTCACCTGCTGCTCCAGCAGACGATCGATCTGCGCAACGATGATCTTTGAAAAATCTTCAGTCATGCCGATTTCCTGACTATCAACGCAGACCGAGACCACGCGCGATCATGCCGCGCAGGATTTCCGGCGTACCGCCCCGAATGGTGAAGGACGGCGCGTGCAGCAACACATGCGCGAGCGCCTGTGACAGTTCATCCTCGTCGTCGAGGCTTGATTCGCAGGGGATCAGATTTCTCAACATCTCCGGAATCTCACGCTCGAACGCGGTGCCGACATCCTTGACCAACGCAGCCTCTGTGACCGGTCGTTCGCCGCGCTCCAGCAGGCCGGCAATCGAAGCCGACATCCGTCGCAGCGCGGAAAAATGGGCAACGCAACGACCGACCGCGATCGCCTGACGCTCCGACGGTTCGGCTCCGACCTTGTCGATCAGGCCGACCAGCAGGCGGATATCCGACATGAAGCGGTCCGGGCCGGCACGCTCGAACGCCAATTCACCGGTGACGTGCTTCCAGCCTTCGCCGGGCTGGCCGATCATCATATCGTCGGGGACGAATACATCCTTGAAGAAGACTTCGTTGAACTCGTGACCGCCCGCGATATTCAGGATCGGCCTGATGTCCATTCCCTCGCTGTCGGTCGCGACAATAAACTGCGTCATGCCGGCATGGCGATCCTGCCCCAGGGGCGACGTTCGCGCCAACACGATGAGGTAGTGGACACGGTGGGCGTTCGAGGTCCAGATCTTCGATCCATTGATGATCCAGCCACCCTCGACCTGCGTCGCCCTGGTCCGGACGGCCGCGAGATCCGAGCCGGAATCCGGCTCACTCATGCCGATGCCGAAGTAACACGCGCCAGCGGCAATACTCGGCAGGATCGTTGCGCGCGCCCGCTCGCTGCCATGCTTGAGAATTTGTGGACCGGACTGACGATCGGCGATCCAGTGCGCGCCGGCCGGCGCGCCGGCGGCCAGCATTTCCTCCGTCACGACGAAACGTTCGAGATTGGAGTACTCGCCGCCACCGTATTTCTTCGGCCACGTCATACCGACAAAACCGGCGGCGGCCGCACGCCGGCTGAACTCGGGATCGAACGTCGACCATGACGAACGATGCGCCGCAAAGCGCTTGTTGGCGCGTTCTTCATCCAGAAAAGCGCGAACCTTTCGCCGCATGATCTCGGCTTCGGGCGGAAGCGACAGAGCCTCAAATCGAAACGCTTGCATGAAAACTGCCTTTTGATGTCCTGACGGCGGCCGGCGCCGCCGTATCCGTCAGATGCCCTTGAAGATCGGCTTGCGCTTTTCAAGAAATGCGGTAACGGCCTCGTGCTGATCGGCGGTGTGCTGAATCAGCGCCTGCATACTCGCCGCCATTTCGAGATGGGTCGGCAAACCGATCGCGCCCGCATCGCGCACCAGCTTCTTGCACA
Organism: Xanthobacteraceae bacterium; assembly: GCA_049651165.1. Lineage (GTDB taxonomy): Bacteria > Pseudomonadota > Alphaproteobacteria > Rhizobiales > Xanthobacteraceae > 62-47. The sequence goes on from JBASBO010000094.1 coordinate 5,310, forward strand.
TGCGGATCGACTGCGCGGGATGGGCCGCGATTTGCCTGGCCAGCTTTTGTGCCTCAGGCAGCAGCTCGGTTTTCGGCACCACGCGCGACACCAGCCCCCATTCGAGCGCCTGGCTCGCCTTGATGAAGTTGCCGGTGAAGGTCATCTCATAGGCGCGCGACAACCCGACCACGCGCGGCAGGAACCAGGCGCCGCCATCCCCGGACACCAACCCCACACGCATGAAGCTCTCGGCGAATTCGGCATTGTCCGCGGCAATGCGGATATCGCACATCAGCGATAGATCGCAGCCCGCGCCGACGGCGAAGCCGTTGACCGCGGCAATGGACGGCACTTCAAGATCGTACATCGCCAGCGGGATACGCTGGATGCCGTGCTGATAGCCGCGGCGGATCTCTGCAGGCGTTCCGCTGAAAAGACCGGCGCGATCTCGCATCTCCTTGACGTTGCCGCCCGAGGAAAATCCCTCGCCCGCGCCCGTCACCACGACGCATCTGACCGACATATCCTGATTGATGCGGGCGCAATAGGCCACAAGCTGCTCGACGATAGCCGGCGAAATCGCATTGCGGGTCGCCGGCTCGTTCAGCGTCAATGTGACGACGCCGTCGTCCTGCTCATACTTCACGCTCTCGGACATTCCTTCTCCTTGTCTAGACAATCATGGGGCGGCGTCGCTTGCCGTCAGCCGCCCTGCATTCCCCAGCGCCGCACGGTCAATCGCTCGATGGTCTGGAAGATCACGCCTTCGACAAACAGGCCGACGATCATCACAGTAATCAGACCGGCGAACACGCCGGACGTTTCGAGCAGATTGCGCTTCTCGAAAATATACCAGCCCAGGCCACCTTGGCCGGCCGACACGCCGAACACCAGTTCGGCCGCAACCAGCGTGCGCCATGCGAACGCCCAGCCGATCTTGAGGCCGCTAAGAATGGCCGGAAACGCCGCCGGAATGAAAATTCCCGCTACAAGGCGCAGGCCGCGCAAGCCGAATGTCTGCCCGGCCATCCGCAACGTGCCGGAGACAGCGAGAAATCCCGCATGGGTATTGAGCGCGACCGCCCACAGCACCGAGTGAACGATCACAAAGATCAGGCTTGGCACGCCGAGCCCGAACCACAGCAGCGCCAGCGGCAGCAGCGCGATCGCCGGCATCGGATTGAACATCGCCGTCAACGTCGACAACAGGTCCGTCGCAAAGCGCGTCGACACCGCGAGCGTCGTCAGCACCGCCGCCAGAACGATACCGAGGCCGTAACCCATCAGGAGAATGCGAAGCGTCACTTGCAGCCGTTCGGGGATCTGCCCACTGGACACATCCGTCCATAACGCCCCCAGGGTCTCGCTCAGGGTCGGAAAGCTCAGCGGATTGTCGAGCCAGCGCCCATATCCCTCCCATGCCAACGCAAGGATGACGAGAATGACCGCGCGCCGGACCAGGGATTCGTTCCAGAGCCGTTGCGTCCATGGCAGCGGCACTTCGATCGCGCCGATGTCCTGCGCGGGAATAACCGTGCGGGTAAAATCCTGCCGCTCCACGCGCGGGGCGCCCCGCTGGCCGACGCCCGTTTGTCCGGTGTCCATCGAGATCATCATGCCGCTCCGGTGGCCGGAGGAAACAACAGATCGTGGATCCGACGGCAGGCATCCTGAAACTCGCCGTCGTCGGAATTGGGGCCGCCGAACCGCTCGACGTTGATTTCCCCGCAGACCTGACCGGGATGCGCCGACAGCACCACCACCCGGCTGCCGATCAGAACCGCCTCCTCTATCGAATGCGTCACGAAGATCAGGGTGAAACCGACCGCCTCCCACAGCGCGACCAGTTCCTCCTGCATCTTGCGGCGCGTCAGCGCATCAAGCGCCGCGAACGGCTCGTCCATCAGCAGGATCTGCGGGCGCATGGCCATGGCGCGGGCAATCGCCACGCGCTGCTTCATGCCGCCGGACAGCGTGTGCGGATAGGAGTCGATAAAGCCGGACAGGTTGACGCTCGCGATCACCCGCTCGGCGCGCCGGTTCGCCTCCTCCGACGTCACGCCATTGCAGCGGAGCGGATAAGTCACGTTATGACGCACCGTTTTCCACGGCAGAAGCTGGTCGAACTCCTGAAACACCATCATCCGATCCGGGCCGGGGCCGGCGACCGGCGCTCCATTCAACCGGATCGATCCCTCGACCGGCTTGATGAAGCCGGCGATGGCCTTCAGCAGCGTCGATTTCCCGCAACCTGACGGGCCAAGCAGGATCAGGCGCTCTCCCGGCTGGATATCGAAATCCACCCGATAGGTTGCTGTCACACGCCGCTCGGGCGTGTGATATTGCAACGTCACGCCATCGACCTGCAAAAGCGCCTTGGCGCCGGCGAAACCGTCGATAGCGGTCTGGACCATGGCTCACCTCCGAACACAAGGTTGCGCGGTCAGCGGTTGGCGCCCGCGCCGTCGAGCGAAAAGAACACCTCTTTCCAGTTGGCGGGCGCCTTGCGCAACATGCCTTGATCGACCATGAACCTGGCGAACAGTTCAACGCCTTCCGGATCGGTCGAATAGCTGATCGTGCCGTCGGTCAGGATCTTCTGCACGTCCTGCGCGGTCATCTGGACCTTCTCGGACTTGAGATAGATCTCGGCGGCCTGTTTCGGATCGTCCTTGATGAGCTTGTCGGCATCCTGCAAGCCACGCAGCAGGGCATGCGCAGCTTTCGGGTTGGCGTCAATGAAAGACTGTTGCGCCGTCAGCATCGCGCCTGTGAGTTTCTCGCCGTCGCTGATCGCGGTCGATTTCATCACGGCATGAACCTTCGGATTCTTCTCCACCATCTGCGTGAAGGGCGGGGTGGCGAAGTATCCGCCGATCGCCTGTCCGCTCATGATCGCGGCGGTCGCGTCCGGATGCGGCAGGCTGACCATCAGCTTGTCGGCACGCGACTTGTCCCCCTCCTTCGCCGCCATGGCGCGCAGCAAAATCGCCTGCGGTGAATTGAAGGCGGGCACCGCGATCTTGTCGTCCGGCGTGAAATCCTTGAACGACTTGATATTCTCGCGATTGGTGAACAACACGTAGACGATGCTCGATAGCGCGCCGATGCTTTTGATCTGCTGTTGACCACGGGTCTTGTCCCACGCGATCAAGGCGCCGGCGGTGCCGAGCGTGCCAGCCTCGACGCTTTTCGACAGCAGCGCCTCGTTCATGGCGGTCGAGCCGCTGAAACGCATCAACTCGACATCGAGCCCCGGCAAACCCAGTTCCTTGGCGCGCTTGTCGAACAGACCGGCGCTTTGTCCGACCACAACGGGAAGGTAAGTCAGCCCGTACTGGAGGCCAATGCGCACCTTGGAGACTTCCGCCGCCGACGATACCCCAACCAGCATGCCGCTGACCGCGGCGGCAAGAAACAGGCGCTTGGTGATCGAAAACATCTCGTTCCTCCCTTGATTGTCTTGATTGGCAGAACCTTTGCCACGAAGTTGACTCCGCCGGCTGAGCCATCAATCCCCTGCAACGACTATGTCGCGATCGGCGCCGATCTCTTGCAGGATCTCGTCGGTATGTTCGCCCAGTCGCGGCGCATGGCGGCGGATGCGGAACGGCGACGAACTGAACGACACCGGCCGCCGGATCACCTTGTATCGCCCCTCGCTCGGGTGATCGGCATAACCGAACATCCCGACCGCCTTCATATGCGCGTCGTCGGGAAGTTCGCCGAGCGACAGCACCGGCATGCACGGAATGCTGACCCGATCGCAGAACGCGATCCAGTCCGCGTTGCTATGCTTGACCGCCTCCTCCTCGACAATCCCGTACAGATACTCGATGTGTTGAACCCGCTCGGTCAGGCGATGAAACCGCTTGTCGTCCTTCATCTGCGGGCGGCCGACGA
>JBASBO010000095.1:0-1964 GCA_049651165.1 Xanthobacteraceae bacterium
ACCAGGTTGTGCCGGCACTCCGCGCCCGGCCGCGAGGTGTCGTCGATCTTCTTCGGCGGCGGCACGCCGTCGCTGATGCAGCCGCGGACCATCGGCGCGATCCTCGACGCCATCGGCCGCAACTGGGCGATCGCCCGCGACGTCGAGGTGACGCTGGAAGCCAACCCGACCAGCGTCGATGCGACCCGGTTTCACGGCTATCGCGCAGCCGGCGTCAACCGCGTCTCGCTCGGCGTGCAGGCGCTCGACGATGCCTCGCTGAAGATGCTGGGCCGGCTGCATAGCGCACGCGAGGCGCTGGATGCCGTGGCAATCGCCCGCAACGCGTTCGAGCGCTATTCGTTCGACCTGATTTATGCGCGCCCCGATCAGACGCCGCAGGCGTGGACCAACGAGCTGACTTACGCGATCTCGGAAGCGGCCGAGCATCTGTCGCTGTATCAACTCACCATCGAGGAAGGCACGCCGTTCTTCGGCCTGCACACCGCCGGCAAGCTGAAGACGCCGGACGAGGCGACGGCGCGCGTCCTCTACGACGTGACGCAGGAAGTCTGCGCCCGGCACGGCCTGCCGGCCTACGAGATTTCCAACCATGCGCGGCCGGGCGCGGAGTGCCGGCACAACCTGGTCTACTGGCGGGGCCACGAATATGCCGGCGTCGGCCCCGGCGCGCATGGACGGCTCGATAGCGACGGCATCCGCCACGCCGTCGCCACCGAGAAGCGGCCGGAATCCTGGCTGATGCGGGTCGAGGCCAACGGCCATGGCATCGTCATCGACGATTGCCTCAACCGCGAGGAACGCGCCGACGAGTTCCTGCTGATGGGGCTGCGGCTGGCCGAGGGCATCGATCCGAAGCGCTACGCCGCGCTGGCGGGCCGCGACCTCGATCCGGGACGGATCATGCTGCTGCGCGAGGAAGGCGCGATCATCGTCGATCCCGGCGGGCGGCTGCGCGTCACGTTAGCCGGCTTTCCGCTGCTCGACGCCGTGGTGGCGGACCTCGCCGCGTGAACCAAGGCGTCATTGCCGGGCATAGCCGTTCGTAGAACGGCGTCGCTTCGCTCGCCTATGCCGGCAATCCATCCGCTTGAAGCGACTCTTTTTTGATGGATGCGCGGGTCAAGCCCGCGCATGACGATCTCGTCTAAACCGAACCCGCCCTACGCCCCGAAACTTTTCGGCGAGCCGGCGACCGGCTGGCCGCCGCCGGAGGCGACCCGCATCACCGCGAGGCCGCGCTGGTTGGTGCCATCAGAGCGAAACCGGAACAGGCCGTCGATGCCGGCGAAGCCGGACGGATTGGTCAGCACGTCGGCGGAGAACTTCTGCGCGCCCTGGGTGCGGGCCAGCGCCGCCGTCAGCGCCACCGCGTCATAGGCCAGCGTCGCGGTGCGCACCGGCTGCTGGCCGTATTTGGCGCTGTAGCGCCCGGAGAACGCGCGAAACCCGGCCGGGTCCGGCGCGGCGTAAAGGCCGCCCTGCATCGCGGCGCTGGCGAACACGCGCGGGCTGTCCCACAGCCCGGTGCCGAGCAGTTGCACCCGCCGCAGGTTGGCGCCCGCCGCCGTCAGCGCCTCGGCGATCCCGACCACGGCGTCGCCGTCGTCGGCGATGAACAGCGCGTCGGCGCTGCCCAGCGCCGCCGCCACGTTGCGCACGGCGTTGCCGCGGTCGGCTCCGTAGCGCTCGAACGCCACGATGCGGCCGCCCTTGCGGCTGACTTCCTGCTTGAACGCCGCTTCCACCACGTTGCCATAGGCGTTCTCCGGCAGCAGCGCCGCGAACGAGCGCTTGCCGGTGCCGGAGGCGTAATCGATGATCCGCGTCACGTCGGATTCCGGCAGGAAGCTGAGCAGATAGACGCCACGCCCGGCGACGCTCGAATCGGTCGAGAACGCGATCATCGGCACGCCGCGCGTCCGCGTCAGTTGGGCGGCGGCCGGCACCGCGGCCGCGAACAG
>JBASBO010000096.1:0-2167 GCA_049651165.1 Xanthobacteraceae bacterium
CGGCTCCACGGCGGAGGTTTCCAGAGTTATGGCCTGGGCATCGCGAACGGGCACCGGTGTCGTTCCGCAAGGCGGCAACACCGGTCTGACCGGGGGCGGCATCCCAGCCAATCGACGCCGCGAAATCCTTCTGTCGCTTGGGCGCATGAACCGGATTCGGCTGCTCGATCGAGCCAACGACACGACTGTCGCGGAGGCCGGTTGCATTCTATCAAATGTGCAGGCGGCGGCCGATGAGGCGGATCGCCTGTTTCCGCTCAGCCTTGCCAGCGAGGGCAGTTGCCAGATCGGCGGCAATATCGCTACCAATGCAGGCGGTCTCGAAGTCGTGCGTTATGGCCCGATGCGTGACCTGGTGCTCGGGCTGGAAGTCGTTTTGCCTGACGGCAGCGTTCTTGAGCATATCAGCCAACTCCGCAAGAATAATACCGGTTATGATCTGAAGCAGCTGTTCATCGGCTCCGAGGGGACCCTGGGAGTGATTACCGCCGCGGCGCTGAAACTTTTTCCGAAGCCCAAGATCATCACAACCGCCCTGTCGGGTCTGACGTCGCCCGAGGATGCTCTGCAGGTTCTTGTGCGTGTGAGAGAGAGTTGCGGTAGCCGACTGTCAACGATAGAAATCATCAGCGGCAGACAGATGGAAATCATCCTGAAGCAGACCGGGACGACCCGTCTGCTTTCCGAACCCCACGCGTGGTATCTGCTGGTGGAGATTACCGATACCGCTCCGGGCGCCGACCTGAGCGACCTCCTGGCCGACACCCTGTCGACATGCGTGACCGACAGGATCCTTTCCGACGCCGTGGTCGCGCAAACCGGGGCGCAGCGGCAGGCAATATGGGCTCTCCGCCATTCCGTTTCCGATAGCAACATGCGCGTGGGACGCGTGCTTTCGCATGATACGTCCGTTCCGGTTTCGCGGAGCGCAGACTTCATCCGGCTGGTGGAACGCGCGCTCGGCAGCGAGCCGGACATGGAGCTGGTATTCGTCGGACATATTGGTGACGGGAACGTCCACGCAATTGCGATATTCGATCGCGGTCAGCTCCGTGATGAATGCTTCGAGGAGCGTGTGAGTGCGGTCAGCGGCAAGATATACGAGATCGCAGCCTCGCTTGGCGGCAGCATCAGCGCGGAGCATGGCATCGGGGTCTCGCTTCGCGACAAGCTTCCGAAATTCAAAAGCGGGCTGGAACTCGCGCTGATGCGATCGATCAAGAACGTATTCGATCCCGCTGGAATCATGAATCCGGGAAAAGTCCTGTCGTGAGCGTCGCATAAGATTTGGGATTGTGCGATCGTTCTGTGCGGCACCTTCAGCCAAGATATCAGGAGAATTTTCAATGTCCGACGACAAAGCTCTCTTCGACAAGGGCCTGCCGATCCGCAGGGAGGTGCTTGGCGCGGAGTATGTCGACAGTTCGCTGGCGAAAGCCGATGATTTCATGATGGCGTTCCAGCGTGCCACGACATCCTGGGCATGGGGATGGGCATGGGGCGACCCGACGCTGAGCCGCAAGACGCGCAGCCTCGTCAATCTCGCGATGCTGACGGCGCTGGGCAAGGCTCCGGAGATCAAGCTTCATGTCAAGGGCGCGCTCAACAACGGCGTGACGGTCGATGAAATCAGGGCCGTGCTGTTGCACGCTACGGCCTATTGCGGCATCCCCGCCGGACTCGATGCGTTCAAGGCCGCGCACGAAGTTCTGGTGCAGGAAGGCGCGCTCAAGGGCGCGGAGCCCAAGCGATGAGCGAGAGTGGCGCGTTCGGCACGGTCGGCTTCATCGGCATCGGTAATATGGGATGGCCGATGGCGGCCAATCTGCATCGCGCCGGCTTCGATCTGCGCGTCCATGATGCGGTCAAGGGCAGGGCGGCTAAATTCGCGGCGCAGGTCGGCGGCGCCGCCGCAACCGATGCCCGCGCGGCGGCGGACGGGGTCGATGTCGTTATCACTATCCTGCCGACCAGCAGGCAGGTGGCGGAGGTGGTTACGTCGATCGCGGATGTGCTCCGCCGCGGCGCGCTCGTGATCGACATGAGTTCCGGCGCGCCGGGCGTGACCCGCACGCTGGCTGAAAAGCTCGCCGCGACCGGTGTCGAAATGATCGATGCGCCGGTGTCCGGCGGCGTCGCCCGGGCGCGGACCGGCGAACTCGCGATC
>JBASBO010000097.1:0-3662 GCA_049651165.1 Xanthobacteraceae bacterium
GCGCGAGGCCGACCGCATCATCGGCGCCGCCGTCAGCCTGCCGGCGCGGCCGGACACCTGGACCGCGCGGGTCGACGCCGTGGTGCTGCATCCGGTGTTCGGGCTGGTGATCCTCGCCGCCATCCTGTTCGTGATGTTCCAGGCGGTGTTCGCCTGGGCGCAGCCGGTGATGGAATTGATCGCCGGCGGCTTCGAGGCGCTCGGGCAGTGGGTGCAGGCAACGCTGCCGGCCGGGCTGTTGCAGAGCTTCATCCAGAACGGCGTCATCTCCGGCGTCGGCAGCGTCATCGTGTTCCTGCCGCAGATCATCATCATCTTCCTATTCATCCTGCTTTTGGAAGACTTCGGCTACATGGCGCGCGCGGCGTTCCTGATGGACCGCATCATGGGCGGCGCGGGGCTGCACGGCCGCGCCTTCATTCCGCTGCTATCGAGCTTCGCCTGCGCCATTCCGGGCATCATGGCGACGCGGGTGATCGACGACCGCCGCGACCGCTTGACGACGATATTGATCGCGCCGCTGATGACCTGCTCGGCGCGCATCCCGGTCTATACGCTGATCATCTCCGCCTTCATCCCGGCGAAGCAGGTGTGGGGCTGGATCAATCTGCAAGGGCTCGTGATGTTCGGGCTCTACGCGGTCGGCATCGCGAGCGCCATGGGTGTGTCGTTCGTCATCAAGTTCTTCATGTGGCGTGACCACGCGCCCGCGCCGTTCATGCTGGAACTGCCCGACTACAAGCTGCCGCGCCTGAAAAGCATCGTGATCGGCGTCTACACCCGCGCGATGATGTTCCTGCAACGCGCCGGCACCACGATATTTTCCATGATGGTGCTGATCTGGTTCCTCGCCTCGTTCCCGCAAGCGCCTGCCGGCGCCACCGATCCCGCCATCGACTACAGCCTCGCCGCGATCATCGGCCGCTTCATCGAGCCGGTGCTGGCGCCGCTCGGCTTCAACTGGCAGATCGCGGTGGCGCTGATCCCCGGCATGGCCGCGCGCGAGGTGGCGGTGGCGGCGCTCGGCACCGTCTATTCGATCGAGGGCGGCAAGGACGCCGCCGAGCAGGTCGGGCAGATGCTCGCCTCGAAGTGGAGCCTTGCCACCGCGCTGGCATTCCTGGCGTGGTATGTGTTCGCGCCGCAATGCGCATCCACGCTGGCCGTCATCAAGCGCGAGACCGGCGGCTGGCGCTGGATGTGGATAACGTTCTTCTACATGTTGGCGCTGGCCTACGCCGCGAGCCTCGTCACCTACAATGTTGCGCGCAGCCTTGGTGCGGGTTGATCGAGGCCGGTTTCGCGGGGTTGAAGAATCGCGCTCCGCTGGGTCATATCCCTGTCCCCCGAGGGGCGGGTTCATCGTCATCCCTCGGTTGATCGTAAAGTGAGGGCCGCGTGACCAATTCCATCCATCGCCGCATTGCCGACGAACTCGGCGTTCGCGAACAGCAGGTTCAGGCCGCGGTCGAGTTGCTCGACGGCGGCGCGACGGTGCCGTTCGTCGCGCGCTACCGCAAGGAAGCGACCGGCGCGCTCGACGACGCGCAACTGCGCACGCTGGAGGAGAGGCTCGCCTATCTGCGCGAGATGGAGGACCGCCGCGCCGTCATCCTCAATTCGATCCGCGAGCAGGGCAAGCTCGACGCCGCGCTGGAAGCGGCGATCATGACCGCCGACAGCAAGGGCCGCCTCGAAGACATCTATCTGCCGTATAAGCCCAAGCGCCGCACCAAGGCGGAAATCGCGCGCGAGGCCGGGCTCGGGCCGCTGGCCGAGTTGTTGCTCACGCAACCTTCCGGCGATCCGCAGGCCGCCGCCGCGCCGTTCGTCGATGCCGACAGGCAGGTCGCGGATGCCGCCGCCGCGCTGGAGGGCGCGCGCGCCATTCTGGTCGAGCGCTTCGCCGAGGACGCCGACCTGATCGGCGCGCTGCGCGAGCAACTCTGGAGCAACGGCGTTTTGACCTCGCGGGTGCGCGACGGCAAGAAGGAAGCCGGAGCCAAGTTCAGCGATTACTTCGATTTCAGTGAGCCGCTGACCAAACTGCCCTCGCACCGCATCCTCGCGCTGTTTCGCGGCGAGAAGGAGGAGGTGCTGGACCTGCACATCGCGCCGGAAAACCCGGCGGCGGCGCAGCCCGGCGCCGCCGTGCCGAGCCCGTACGAACTGCGCATCATGCACCGCTTCGCCATCGCCGATCGCGGCCGCCCCGGCGACCGCTGGCTGATCGACACGGTGCGCTGGGCGTGGCGCACCAAGATCCAGATTCATCTCAACATCGACATGCGGCTGAAGCTGTGGACGGCGGCCGAGGACGAGGGCGTGCGGGTGTTCGCCTCCAACCTGCGCGACCTGCTGCTGGCCGCGCCGGCCGGCGCGCGCGTCACCATGGGGCTCGATCCCGGTTACCGCACCGGCGTCAAGGTCGCGGTCGTGGACTCAACCGGAAAGGTGGTGGACACCACGGCAATCTTCCCGCACGAGCCGCAGCGGCGCTGGGACGAGGCGCTGGCGATCCTCGGCAAGCTGGCGCTGACGCACAAGGTCGAACTGATCGCGATCGGCAACGGCACCGCCTCGCGCGAGACCGACAAGCTCGCCACCGAACTGGTGAAGCGCTTGCCCGACCTGAAGATGGCGAAGATCGTGGTGTCGGAAGCCGGCGCGTCGGTCTATTCGGCCTCCGCTTTCGCCTCCGAGGAACTGCCCGGCCTCGACGTCACGCTGCGCGGCGCGGTGTCGATCGCGCGGCGCTTGCAGGACCCGCTGGCCGAACTGGTGAAGATCGATCCGAAGTCGATCGGGGTCGGGCAATATCAGCACGACCTCGGCGAGAGCAAGCTGTCGCGCTCGCTCGACGCGGTGGTGGAGGATTGCGTCAACGCGGTCGGCGTCGATGCCAACACCGCATCCGCCCCGCTGCTCGCGCGTGTTTCCGGCATCGGCGCGGGGCTGGCCTCGAGCATCGTGCAGCATCGCGACGCCAACGGGCCGTTCCGCTCGCGAAAGGCGCTGAAGGACGTTCCGCGTCTCGGGCCGAAGGCGTTCGAGCAATGCGCGGGCTTTTTGCGCATTCCGAACGGCGACGATCCGCTCGACGCCTCAGGGGTGCATCCGGAATCCTATCCGGTGGTGCGGCGGATTCTCGAATCCACCAAGAGCGACATCAAGGCGATCATCGGCAATGCCGTGGCGCTGCGCCAGCTCAAGCCGCAGAACTTCGTCGATGACAGCTTCGGCCTGCCGACGGTCACCGACATTTTGCGCGAACTGGAGAAGCCCGGCCGCGATCCGCGCCCTGCCTTCAAGGCGGCGGAGTTCAAGGAAGGCGTCGAGACCATCAACGATCTCAAGCCCGGCATGATCCTCGAAGGCGCGGTGACCAACGTCGCCGCTTTCGGCGCGTTTGTCGATATCGGTGTGCATCAGGACGGGCTGGTGCATGTCTCCGCGATGTCGAAGACCTTCATCAAGGACCCGCGCGAGGTGGTGAAGCCCGGCGACATCGTGCGCGTCAAGGTGCTGGACGTCGACAAGCAGCGCAAGCGCATCGCGCTGACGTTGCGGCTCGACGACGAGATCGGCAAACAGGATCGCGCCGCTGCGTCGGGCGCGCGAGGCGATACCGGCGGGCGCGGGCAGGGAACGCGACGCGACGC
>JBASBO010000098.1:0-7422 GCA_049651165.1 Xanthobacteraceae bacterium
TTTTCCCGGCGCCGGTGGCGACCCAGCCGCCGGCCGCGGACGCGGCCCGCTGAGCCCGGAGCCGGCCTTTCTCGCCAACCACGCCGCCCGCGACGATCGGATAGATTGCGCCGCCGCCGGTTCCTCCCTAGATTTGGAATAAAGACAAACGCGGGCCGTGAGCCCGCGCGAGGATGGAGCCGGGCGCAGCATCATGTCAGGGCCTATAAGCAGCCCGCAAGGAACGATGACCGATCCATTCGGCCGGATCATCACCTATCTCCGGGTTTCGGTGACCGACCGCTGCGACCTGCGCTGCTTCTACTGCATGTCGGAGGACATGACCTTCCTCCCCAAGGCCGACCTCCTCACCCTCGAAGAACTCGACCGGCTGTGCTCGGCCTTCATCGATAAGGGCGTCCGCAAGCTGCGGCTGACCGGCGGCGAGCCGCTGGTGCGGCGCAACGTGATGTCGCTGATCCGTTCGCTGTCGCGCCATCTGCGCAGCGGCGCGCTCGACGAACTGACGCTGACCACCAACGGCTCGCAGCTCGCCCGCTTCGCCAACGAGCTGCGCGACTGCGGCGTGCGCCGGATCAACGTCTCGCTCGACACCCTCGATCCGGCGAAGTTCAAGACCATCACCCGCTGGGGCGACATCGACAAGGTGCTGGCGGGCATCGAGGCGGCGCGCGCCGCCGGCCTCGCCGTCAAGATCAACGCGGTGGCGCTGAAGAACGTCAACGAGGACGAGATCCCGGCGCTGATGGAATGGGCCCACGGCCGGGGCATGACGCTGACCCTGATCGAGGTGATGCCGATGGGCGACATCGGCACCGGGCGTATCGACCAGTACCTGCCGCTGTCGCTGGTGCGCAGCCGGCTGGCGGCACGCTACACCCTCGCCGACCTCGCCGATTCGACCGGCGGCCCCGCCCGCTACGTCGCCGTGAGCGAGACCGGCGGCAAGCTCGGCTTCATCACCCCGATGACCCACAACTTCTGCGAGTCCTGCAATCGCGTCCGGGTCACCTGCACCGGCACCATCCACACCTGCCTTGGCCACGAGGACGCCTCCGACCTGCGGCGACCGCTGCGGGCCTCGCCCGACAACGCGCTGCTCGGTGAGGCGATCGACCGCGCCATCGGCACCAAGCCGAAGGGCCACGACTTCATCATCGACCGCCGCCACAACCGCCCGAGCGTCAGCCGCCACATGAGCGTGACCGGCGGATAGGAACGCCTGCGCGACGCTCCCCGGAAGCCATTGCCCCACCCGTCAAACTTCCAATTGACGACGGTGGAACGCGCTGAAATGGTGCCCCCGCTTCAGGCCGCCTGAATCAAAAGAGCGGCCGAAGCCAAGACGCCGACAACGCGGCCGAAGCCGAAACCGGGGAGACCTTCCGTGCAATCGCTCCTGAAGCTCAGTCAGGGGATCGACGCGCTCAATTCATGGATCGGAAAGCGCGTGGCCTGGCTGATCGTGGCCGCAGTGCTGATTTCGAGCATCAATGCGTCGGTCCGCAAGCTGTTCGACGAATCGTCCAATGCCTGGCTCGAACTGCAATGGGTGCTGTTCGGCATCGTCTTCCTGCTGTGCGCGCCGTGGACGCTGCTCGGCAACGAGCACATCCGCATCGACATCGTCAACAGCTTCTGGCCGAAGAAGGTGCGCGACTCGATCGACATCATCGGCCACGCCTTCTTCCTGATTCCGCTGTGCATCGTGATGATCGTCACCGGCGTGCCGTTCTTCCTGCGCTCGTGGGAGATCAACGAGCAATCGGCCAACGCCGGCGGGCTGCCGCAATGGCCGGCGAAGGCGCTTATCATGATCGGCTTCACGCTGTTGCTGATCCAGGGCATTTCCGAACTCATCAAGCGCATTGCCGTGATGCGGGACCTGATCCCCGACCCCTTCGAGGCCCAGCCGACGAGCCTCGAAGCCGAAGTCGAACATCTGGTGGACGCCATCAAAAAAGATTGAGGGGCCGCGCGCGGCCCGGGGGATTTCATGATTGCTTTTCTGATCGAGAACATGGCGCCGATCATGTTCGTGGCGCTGGTGGTGTTCCTGCTGCTGGGCTACCCGGTGGCGTTTTCGCTCGGCGCCGTCGGCCTGCTGTTCGCCTTCATCGGCATCGAACTGGGCCAGTTCAACCCCAACTTCCTGCAAGCGCTGCCGGAACGCGTCTACGGCGTGATGAACAACGACACGCTGCTGGCGATTCCGTTCTTCACCTTCATGGGGCTGGTGCTGGAGCGATCCGGCATGGCCGAGGACCTGCTCGACACCGTCGGCCAGTTGTTCGGCACCATTCGCGGCGGCCTCGCCTATGCGGTGATCTTCGTCGGCGCGCTGCTGGCGGCGACCACCGGCGTCGTCGCCGCCTCGGTGATCTCGATGGGGCTGATCTCGCTGCCGATCATGCTGCGCTACGGCTACGACCGGCGTGTCGCCAGCGGCGTGATCGCCGCCTCCGGCACGCTGGCGCAGATCATCCCGCCGTCGCTGGTGCTGATCGTGATGGCCGACCAGCTCGGGCGCTCGGTCGGCGACATGTACGAGGGCGCGTTCATTCCCGGCCTGGTGCTGACCGGCCTCTACGCATCCTACATCCTGCTCGTCTCGCTGCTGTTTCCGAAATTCACGCCGGGCCTGCCGCCGGAGGCCATCGGCTTCCGCGAGGACAACGGCAGCCGCGGCCTGTCCTCGCTCGGCATCCTCGCCGCCGTCAGCGTCGTGTTCGCCTGGTTCATGATGCGGCATTCGGAAACCAAGGGCGCCGACTTCGTCGTCATCAGCATGATGTACGGCATCCTGTTCGCGTTCGCGGTGGCGGTGCTGAACTGGGTGATCCACCGCCTGACCGGCTTCCGCTTCCTGTCGCGGATTGCGCAGCAGACCACCTTCGTGATGGTGCCGCCGCTGTTTCTGGTCTTCCTGGTGCTGGGCACCATCTTCATCGGCGTCGCGACGCCCACCGAGGGCGGCGCGATGGGCGCCACCGGCGCACTGCTGCTCGGCGCCATCAAGAAGCGTCTGAGCTGGGACCTGATCCGTCAGGCGACCTATTCGACCGCGAAACTGTCGGCGTTCGTGCTCTTTATCCTGGTCGGCGCGCGGGTGTTCTCGCTGACGTTCTACGGCGTCAACGGCCACGTCTGGGTCGAGCACCTCCTGACCTCGCTGCCCGGCGGACAGTTCGGCTTCCTGCTGTTCGTCAACGTCTTCGTTTTCTTCCTGGCGTTCTTCCTCGACTTCTTCGAGCTGGCCTTCATCATCATCCCGCTGCTCGGCCCGGCGGCGGAAAAACTCGGCATCGACCTGATCTGGTTCGGCGTCATCCTCGGCGTCAACATGCAGACCTCGTTCATGCACCCGCCGTTCGGCTTCGCGCTGTTCTATCTGCGCTCGGTGGCGCCGAAGGAAAGCTATATCGACCGCGTCACCCACAAGCGCATGGCCCCCGTCACCACCGGACAGATTTATTGGGGCGCGGTGCCCTTCGTCGTGATCCAGGTGGTGATGGTGCTGCTGGTGATCCTGTTCCCCTCGATGGTGATGCACTACAAGGGCGCGGACGCCAATATCGACCTCAACAAGGTGAAGATCGAGGTGCCGCAGATCGAGATGCCGCCGATGGATTTCGGGCCACCGAAGTTTTAGAGGCGCGATACGTCGCGGCCGGATGCGACGGCGGGCTTCCTGCTCAGTCCGCGGTCATCAAGATCGTCTCGCCGGTCGCCACCAGCTTGCGCGCACCGACGTCGTCCTCCGCGAACAGGTCCGCTCGCGCAAATATCTGCCGCCGGCCCGCACGCACGACGTGGCCATGCGCCACGAAAGCGCGTCCGATCGCGGGCGCGAGGCAATTCACCGAATAGTGCGACGCCAGCACCATTCCAGCCTGCGTGAAAGCGGCAAAGCCGCAAACCGTATCGATCAGCGCGCCCACCAGCCCGGCATGGAGAAAGCCCGAATATTGCGCGGCTTCCGGCCGCCAGGTCATGCGCAGTTCGACATGTCCGGGTTCGGCGGCGACGACCTCGAAACCCGCCCAGGCGTTGAAGGGAGCGGAAGCGTTGACGGCGGCGACGCGTGCGTGAAGATCGTCCCCCGTCATGCCGGCACCCCGTCCCCGGCCTGCGCGCCGCGCGGCGCGACGACGCGAAAGACCGCGTTGGCGCGCGCGCAAATCTTGGCGTCAGCAGTGATGAACGCCTGAGCGAAACACATCGCGCGGCCGGGCTTGACGAAGGTCGTCTCGACTTCGATCCACTGACCAGCTTCCGCGACGCTCAGAAAATCGACCGTCAGGCTTGCCGTGAGCAGGCGTGGACCACTCGCCAGATGGAGGGCACAGGACAGGCCCATGGCGTTGTCGGCCAGCGTCGTCAGCAAGCCGCCATGGACGATGCCGCGCGCGTTCAGATGCGGCTCCCGCGCCCGCAAACCGATGACCACCGCCTGGTCGGTCCGGCGCGAATAGATCGGCTCCCACGGCTCCGTCATCGGAGATTGTCGGAAATGCCGTTCGAAACCGGCGGGAATCTGATTGTCCATCATTTCAGCCTATATCCTCTATGTAGACCAGTCTATATAATCACAATTGTAACGCAAGCCTTCGCCGCGCTAGAAACCTGCATGACGCCGAAGACGACCCAGAGAGACAAGATCATCCGCGCGACGGCGGACCTGTTCCGCAGGCAGGGCTATGCGGCAACGGGGCTGTCGGACATCGTCGAAAAAAGCCGGGCGCCGAAGGGGTCGCTCTATCACTACTTCCCCGGCGGCAAGGACGAGATCGCCGCCGTCGCCGTGCGCTATGCCGGCGAAAAGGTCAGACGGACGCTTGAGGACCTCGCATCGTCCACGCAGTCGCCGGGAGACTTGCTGCGGTCCTACGGGAAACTGGTTGCGGGATGGATGGCCGAGTCGGGATTCCGCGACGGCTGCCCGATCACCACGGCGATTCTTGAAACGGCTCCCGACAAGGACGACATCGCCGCCGCCGGCAAGGCGGCATTTACAAGCTGGTTCGACATCCTCGAAGCCCGGTTGACGGCGAACGGCCTCAATAAGAAACGGGCAAGGGAATTGTCGCGTCTCGCGATCATGGCGCTGGAAGGCGCGCTCATTCTGGCGCGGGTCGAGGCGTCGCCTGCGCCGATCCTTCTGGCGGTCAACGAGGTGGCGTCGCTGTTCGAACGCGAATGCGGCGCGTGAACCCGATGCCCGACAACAAAAACCCGGCCTCGCGAGGCCGGGTTTTCCCTGTTCAAGCGTCGATGACCTGATCGCGGCCGCTCAGTTGCGGGTGCGCGAGCGGATCATGAAGCTGTCGTTGGTGTATTCGGCGACCTGCCACCACAGATACTCGTCGGCGCGATACGCCTGCATCGCGTCGATCACCTTCTTGAAGGTCGGGTTCTTGGCCGAAATCTCCGCCCAAAGCTCGTTGGTGGCCTTGAGGCAGGCTTCCATGATCTCGGTGGAGAACGGGCGCAACTGCGTGCCGGAGGCAACCAGTTGCTTCAGCGCCTTCGGGTTCTGCATGTCGTAGCGCGCCGGCATCCACAGCGTGGTGTTGGCGGCGGCGTTGCGGATCACCGCCTGATAGTGCTTCGGCAGCGAATTCCACTTCTCCTCGTTGCAGTAGGCATGGACCGAGGGGCCGCCTTCCCACCAGCCGGGGTAGTAGTAGAACTTGGCGACCTTCTGGAAGCCGAGCTTTTCGTCGTCATAGGGGCCGACCCATTCGGCGGCGTCGATGGTGCCCTTCTCCAGCGACGGATAGATGTCGCCGCCGGCGAGTTGCTGCGGCACCACGCCGACTTTCTGCATCACCTGACCGGCAATGCCGGCGATGCGCATCTTGAGGCCCTGAAGATCGGCCACCGTCTTGATCTCCTTGCGGAACCAGCCGCCCATCTGGGTGCCGGTGTTGCCGCAGGGGAAAGCGACGACCTTGTACGGCTTGTAGAACTCGTCGGCCAGTTCGTTGCCGCCGCCCTGATACAGCCATGAGTTCTGCATCCGGGTGTTGAGGCCGAAGGGAACGCACGAGAAGATCGCGAAGGTCGGGTCCTTGCCGACATAGTAGTACGACACCGTATGGCTCATCTCGACGGTGCCGTTGGCGGTGGCGTCGAAGGCTTGCAGGCCGGGGACGATCTCGCCCGCCTGAAACAACTGGATCTGAAACTTGTTGTCGGTCATCTCGGCGACCTGCTTCACGAAGTGCTCGCCGCCGCCGTAGATGGTATCGAGCGATTTGGGGAAGCTCGACGTCATGCGCCATTTGATTTCCGGCGACGACTGGGCGATGGCCGGCGAAGCCACCGCGGCGACCGCCGCGCCCGTTGCCGATACCTTGAGAAAATCACGACGCTTCATGCAGCTTCTCCTTGAACAAGCGTTTCCTTGACGTTTCCTGGGACCGCCGGTGCGCATCCGGCGGCATGTTCGACGGCGACCGAAGGCGCTCTGCCAAGCTCTCTAACACGGAACTCGCACGACAGAAACGCATCGCGGCCCGTTGTCGGGCAAATTCAACCAAAGTTGCATGGGATCAGGCGGCGGCAAGCGAGGCTTCGACAGAGCACCCTAATCGGGCGCCATCGCGAGAACCTCTTTAAGCTGATCGCGCACCTGCGTCGCGATGGCGCGATAGATCGCCGCGTGCGGGCCGCCGGGCTCGCTGACCATCACCGGCGTGCCGGCGTCCGAGGTCGCCCGAATCGACATATGCAGCGGCACCTCGCCGAGGAACGGCACGCCGAGCCGCTCCGCCTCGTGCCGCGCGCCGCCGTGGCCGAAGATATCCGACCGCGTGCCGCATTGCGGGCACTGGAAATAGCTCATGTTCTCGACGATCCCGAGCACCGGGACGTTGACCTTGCGGAACATCGCAAGCCCGCGCCTGGCGTCGATCAGGGCCAGATCCTGCGGCGTCGAGATGATGACCGCGCCCTTCAGCGGCACGTTCTGCGCCAGCGTCAGTTGCGCATCGCCGGTCCCCGGCGGCATGTCGACCACAAGGATGTCGAGCTTGCCCCACGCCACCTCGCGCAGCATCTGGGTGATCGCCGACATCACCATCGGCCCGCGCCAGATCATCGCGGTTTCTTCCTCGACCAGAAAACCGATCGACATGATCGAGAGCCCGAAGCGCTCGATCGGGATCATCTTCTTGTGCTCGTTGACCACCGGCTTGTCGTGGATGGCGGTGAGCCGCGGCACCGAGGGGCCGTAGATGTCGGCGTCCATCAGGCCGACCCGCAGGCCGAGGTCGCGCAGGCCCAGCGCGAGGTTGAGCGCCGTGGTCGATTTGCCGACGCCGCCCTTGCCCGAAGCCACGGCGATGATCGCCGCGATTCCCGGAATCGGGGCCTGCTTGGCCATCGGCGAACTCGATGCCGCGTGCGGCGTCGGCC
>JBASBO010000099.1:0-18865 GCA_049651165.1 Xanthobacteraceae bacterium
GCGAAGTGCTGCGGCGCGACGTTGCCGCGGCGCTGGCGACGCGCGCCCGCGCCGACTGGGCGAAACCGCTCGATGCCGCCGGCATTCCGTGGGGAGCAGTGAGTTCGCTGGAGGAAGTGACGGCCGATCCGCA
Source organism: Xanthobacteraceae bacterium (assembly GCA_049651165.1). Taxonomy (GTDB): domain Bacteria; phylum Pseudomonadota; class Alphaproteobacteria; order Rhizobiales; family Xanthobacteraceae; genus 62-47. Next base: position 134 of record JBASBO010000099.1, read on the forward strand.
TTTCCGCGCGCGCGGGCTGTTCCGCGAGGTGGCGGATAGCGACGGCGTGCGCCGCCATCATGTGGCGCAGCCGCTGATTTTCTCCGGCGAGCACCCCGGTCCGCGCGCGGGCGTGCCCGGCCTCGGCGAGCATACCGGGCAGGTGCTGCGCACGCTGCCGGACTTGAAGGACGAGTAGCAGATTGTTTAACAACTGCAAGGATCGGCTTTCGTTGACGTCGTGTCCCGGGCGCGATGCGGCGTGTAACGCTGCATCGCAGAACCGGGACCGTCGCAAACACTGTCATTGGAGCGGCCCCGGCTTTGCGGAGCGGCATTTCATGCCGCACCGCGTCCGGGGCACGGAGCCATTCTGTTAGACGGCGACAGAACGGCTTGAACCGCGAGGAGGATGCGATGGACGATATCTATGTGGTCGGCGTTGGCATGACCCCGTTCGGGCGGATGCTCGACACCGACATGAAAACGCTGTCGCGCACCGCGGTGGATGGTGCGCTGAACGACGCCGGGTTGCGGAAGGCCGATATCGAGGGCGCGTTCTTCGCCAACGCCTCGCAAGGCCACATGGAGCGCCAGCACATGATCCGCGGCGAGATCATCTTGCGCGAGATGGGCGTCGGCGGCATCCCGGTGGTGAACGTCGAGAACGCCTGCGCCAGCGGCAGCACAGCGTTCAATCTGGCGGTGACGTTCCTCAAGGCGGGCGAGGGCGACGTCGCGCTGGCGCTCGGCGCCGAAAAAATGTTCTCCACCGATCGCAAGCTGATGTTCGAGGCGTTCGACAGCGCGTGGGATGTCAGCCGCGACGACGAAATCCGCGAGCGCCTGCTCAAGCTCGGCGAGGGCGTCGAGGTGCCGGACGGCACCACCTCGGACAAGCCCTACAGCGTGTTCATGGATGTCTACGCCGCGTTCTCGCGCCAGCACATGAAGCGGTTCGGCACCACGCAGCGGCAACTGGCGGCGGTGGCGGCGAAGAACCATCGGCATTCGGTGGAAAATCCGCTGTCGCAATTTCGCAATGCCTATTCGGTGGACGAGGTGCTGAGCGCGCCGCCGATCACCTATCCGCTGACGCTGCCGATGTGCTCGCCGATCTCCGACGGCGCGGCGGCGGCTGTCCTTGTCACCAAGGCGGGACTGAAGCGGCTTGGCCTCGATGAAAAGCGCGCGGTTCGCGTGCTGGCGTCGGTGATCCAGACCGGCAGCGACCGCGACCCGAGCGCGGTCGAACGGCATTGCACCGCGCTGGCGGCGAGGAAAGCCTATGACAAGGCCGGCATCGGCCCCGACGATGTCTCCGTCGCCGAGGTGCATGACGCGACCGCGATGGGCGAGATCATCCAGATCGAAAATCTTGGGTTCTGCGATTTCGGTGAAGGCGGCATTATTTCCGAACGCGGCGATACCTCGCTTGGCGGGCGCATCCCGGTCAATCCGTCCGGCGGGCTCGAGTCCAAGGGACATCCGGTCGGGGCGACCGGCATCGGGCAGGTTCACGAGCTGGTGGCGCAACTGCGCGGCGAAGCCGGTGCCCGGCAGGTCGAGGGCGCGCGCATCGCGCTGGCCGAAAACGGCGGCGGCCTGCAAGGCATCGAGGAAGCGGTTGCCTGCGTCACCATCCTTGGCCGCTCGAATTAAGACAGGAAAGCAGGGAAGACGCTCATGCAACTGGATGGAAAAGTCGCGATCGTGACCGGCGCGGCGTCGGGTCTGGGCCGGGCCTCGTGCATCGCCTTAGCGAAGGCGGGCGTCCGGATTGCCGCCTTCGATCGGGACGAGGCGCGGCTGGCCGATATCCGCCGTGAACTGGGCGGCGAGACGCTCGGTCGCACGGTCGATGTCGCCGACGAGGCCAGCGTCCGCGCCGCCGTCGATGCGGCGGTAGAGGCGTTCGGCGCAGTTCATATCGCGGTCAATTGCGCCGGCGTCGCCGATGCCGCCAAGACCGTCTCGAAGGGGGAGCCGTTTCCGCTGGCGACCTGGAACAAGGTGATCGGCATCAATCTTACCGGCACCTTCAACATCATCCGCTTCGCGGCGCTGGCGATGACCCGAAATGCGCCCGAAGGCGCGAGCGGAGAGCGCGGCGTCATCGTCAACACCGCCTCCGGCGCTGCGTCGCAGGGGCAGGTGGGGCAGGCGGCCTACAGCGCCAGCAAGGCCGGCGTCATCGGCCTGACGCTGCCGGTGGCGCGCGACCTCGCGCAATACGGTATCCGCGTGGTGTCGATCGCGCCGGGACTATTCGACACCGGCATGGTCGCCGGGATGCCGCCGCAGGTGTCGCAGTCGATCGTCGACCGCATGATCCTGTATCCGAACCGGATGGGGCAGCCGGAGGAGTTCGCGAGCCTGGTCAGGCATATCGCCGAGAACGCCTATCTCAACGCCACGACGATCGCCATCGACGCCGGCGCGCGGATGCAGCCGCGCTGAGCCTTTGGCGGTTATCGATCCGCGACCGTTCTGGAAAGGAAGGCTGCCGTGGACGCTTTACGCCGCTCCAGTGCGTTGCCGGACGCGATCACGGCGCGCCTGCGCCTGCCGGTGATCGCGGCGCCGATGCTGCGCGTGTCGGGTGTCGATCTGGTGACGGCGGCGTGCCGCGCCGGCGTGATCGGCGCGTTTCCGACCGCGAATGCGGGCTCCGTCGAGGAACTCGATGCCTGGCTCGACCGGATCGAGCGGAGCGCCGCCGATTGCGAGCGGCCGTCCGCGCCGCATTGCCCGAACCTCATCATCCGCCAGCCGCGCTTCAGGGACGACCTCGGCTGTCTGGTGCGTCACAAGGTCGAGATGGTGATTACCAGCGTCGGATCTCCGGCCGCGGCGGTTGCGCCGCTGCATGACGTCGGCTGTCTGCTGTTTGCCGATATCGCCTCGTTGCGACACGCCGAAAAGGCGATCGCGGCCGGCGCCGACGGCCTCATTCTGCTGAGCGCGGGCGCCGGCGGGCAAACCGGCTGGGCCAATCCGTTCGCATTCGTCCGCGCCGTCCGCGCCATGTTCGATGGTCCGATCGTGCTTGCGGGCGGCGTCACGGACGGCGCGTCGCTCGCGGCCGCGCGGGTGCTGGGATGCGATCTCGCCTATATGGGCACGCGCTTTATCGCCACGCGCGAAAGCATGGCGAGCGACGCGTATCGCCGGATGCTGGTCGACAGCACGCTCGACGATGTGATGTTGACAAAAGCTTTCACCGGACTCGACGCCAGCATGTTGCGGCCGTCGATTGTCGCCGCGGGCCTCGATCCCGCAAATCTCGATGAGTCGGTATCTGAAGCCCGTGCCAGGGAAAAGTTCGGCGGCAAGGACCCCGAAGCGGGGCTGCGGCGCTGGACCGAGGTCTGGAGCGCGGGGCATTCGGTTTCCGGGGTGCGCGCGATCACCGGCGTCGCCGATCTCGTCGACGAACTCGCCGCGCAATATGAAGCGGCGTTGGCCAACGGCAAGTCCTAAACCGGCATTCCTCGATCGCAACGTCCCGAGCGCGGATCGCGGTGGCGACATCCATGCCGCCAACTGGCGCAAGGCAAGGCGATCATCCCATCGTCTGATTTGCTGTAGCAAGTCGCTGGCAGGATTTCCGATCCTGAAAAGCGAAATTAAATCAAATATATGATGGCGGAGACAGAGACCTACGTTCCGCCATTTTTGCCGTCTTTCATGCCAATATCCCATTGATATTGCCGATAAAGTCACTAAGGATAAGTTTCCGGTTATGACAACGGGAAACGAAAATGGCTCGCCACAAGTTACGGGAGTCTAACCTAAAGCGGCTCACCAAGCCCGGAATTTATGGCGACGGCGACGGTCTGTTCCTTCGCGTCCGTGACGGTGGCAGCCGGCAATGGCTGTTCATCTTCAAGCGGAAGGGCAAGCGCACCGAGATCGGCTTGGGCGGGCATGGCCAGGGGACCGCGCCGGTATCGCTGGACTTGGCGCGGGAGAAGGCCGAGGCCATCCGGCAGACGCTCGCCCGAGGCGGAGACCCGCGCGAGGATCGCCAGCCGGCCCGCGTCGTCACCTTCAAGCACTGCATGAACGCCTTGCTTGAGGCCAAGGCGAACGACTGGACCAACGATAAGCACCGCCAGCAATGGGAAATGACGCTCCGGGAGTACGCCAAGCCGCTGCACGCTCTGGACGTCGCCAGCATCGCCATGGGCGACGTGAAGGATTGCCTGCTCCCACACTGGCAGGAACGGCCGGAAACCGCGTCCCGGCTCCGGTCCCGCATCCAAGCCGTCATGGACTACGCCATCGCTCACGAATGGCGCACGGCCGGCAATCCGGCCCGCTGGGCGGGTTTGCTGGACAAGGTGATGCCCAAGCCCAAGGTGAAGGAACGACACCACGCGGCGCTCGCCTACGCCGAGGCGGCGACCATGGTGCAGGGCTTGCGCCAGTCATCCGGTATCGCAGCGCGGGCGGTGGAGTTCCTGACCCTGACGGCGGCACGGTCCGGGGAGGTCCGGGGCGCGACCTTTGGCGAGGTCGACACCACGGCCCGGACATGGACGGTCCCGGCCGAGCGGATGAAGATGGACCGGGAGCACGTCGTCCCGCTGACGGACCGGGCGCTTGCCATCGTTGACGCCATGCGCCAGCGCGCCACCGGCGACCTGATATTCGGCGGCGCTGTAGATAACCGACCCATATCCGACACCGCCATGACGAAGGCGCTGCGGCTGGCGTCACCGGACAAGGCGGCAACCCTTCACGGGCTCCGAAGCATGTTCCGGGATTGGGCGGGGGAGGAAACTGATTTTCCCCGTGAGCTGGCGGAATGGAGTTTGGCGCACCTTGTCGGCAACGCGGTGGAGCGCGCCTATCGTCGGGGGGATGCACTGGCGAAGCGGCGGGAGTTGATGGAGGCGTGGGCGAACTATTGCGACACGGTCAAAACCGCCAACGTCGTGCCAATGAAAGTGGCGAGGTAACGCCATGCCGCGCAAGGGAATCAGCGGTACAGGAATAACCGCTCGCGAAGTTACGCTTTACGACGTGCAGCGCGGTGAAAGCCTGCCAAAGAGCTTTTGGGAGGGGATAACAGAATCCTTTAAGAAGCACGGCCATTTCGGAATGGTCGCGCTAGAGGCCGAAGAAATATGCAATCAGGTTTTGGCGAACTTCAAGGGCGATATGGCTCCGGTCGATAGCCCGGAAGCCTTCGCACAGATAATTCTCAAGCATATAGCAATTGCAAAAGACAACATCGGACACCGCGACGATGCTGACTATGCCGCGCGACATGCCTTTGAGGCTGGCGTGGAATGGGCTCGTGCGATGATGAAGTGGCAATGGGAGCTTGACGCGCTGCGTGGTCAAAAGGTTGCGGGTGGCGAACGTAACGCGGCTCACCAGACAAATCGACGTCACGACAAACTTAGAGAAGCACGGTTCGCGCGTATGGCCGAATTGGTGCCTGGCATCGGCGTCGATAAGGCGGCGGCACAATGCGAAGTTGAGGGACTTGGAAAGCGAACTGGCATTAAGCGCCAGTGGTATCGCCATCATCCGAAAAAGAGTGACACCTAGACCGCTGTCACAAAGCAAATAGAACACGTTCGAAGCCGCTAACCCGAGCGGCCAAGACAACAGGGCCGCTCAGAACATGGAGCGGCACCTTGAACGACATTCCCGTTTTAATTTCCCTCAATGACGCTTGCCGTCTGACATCACTCAGCCGCACCGCCATCAATCGGTGGCGAGCGATGGGCAAGTTTCCGAAAGCCGTCCCGCTTGGCGACAAGCGCGTGGCATTCATCCGCGCCGAGGTCGACCAGTGGATTCATGACCGCATTGCAGAGAGGGCGGCATGATGGAAACCGCGCTCACTCGCAAAGAAGCCGAATGGCTTATCGAATCCCTGCTTGCATCGCTGGACGAATTGGACGGCGACACAGACCTTGAGGACGTGGACGAGGATGCAGCCGTTGACGACGCCGGCTGCGACGACCCTCAAGAGGACGACGAGGACACCCACGACCGCGAGGAGGTTTGTGAGGACGAAGGTGGCGAACACGATGGCCGCGAACCGGAGGACGAAGGCGGCGACGGTGCCGTTGAGGATGATGAGCCGTCCCTAGGCTGGACCACAAGCGGCGCAATGGGCGGCGACTCCGACCGCGAGGCCGACGCTGGCGATGAACCGGAATCGGAGAACGAGGCATGACGGGGCTTCCGCGCCGTCGCCCCGGCCGGCAGTCAGCCGAGGCAGTAGCCAAGTTCGAAGCCGAGAAACGCGAGTTTTGCGACCTTATCCGGCAAATCGCCTCAACACTTGATTTTAAGGTATCAGCTCGCGGCTGGGGCTACATCTTCGAAAATCGCGGCGTCATCACAAAGGACGATCTGGACGCCTGCCAATCGTTCATCAACAGTTGTCGCAAGTCCGGCGATTTGCCGCTCGATATCTGTTCGGCCGATGAGGCGCGGTCATTCTCCAATGTCGAGCGTATCAGCGATGCCAGCGCGTCCGAATATGCGCGCGGTGTAGTTCGGTACGTCGAGCGGGCGCACTGCGGTTACCGGCCTATCTCAGTTTGGGAAAATCAGCCGTACTACGTGCAGATAATGGTCGAGAAAATCGACCTTCGCAGCCTGTTCGAGTCCGTATGCGAGGAATTTTCCGTCCCCGTCGCAAACGCCAAGGGATGGAGCGACATCAACAGCCGCGCCGATCTGATGCGGCGATTTGCAGAACATGAGGCATATGGTTGCCGTCCGGTTTTGCTCTACTGCGGCGACCACGATCCGGCCGGACTGAATATCAGCGAATATCTGCGGTCGAATCTGGAAGAACTGAGCCGCGCGACTGGCTGGTCGCCGGACAACCTGATTATTGACCGGTTCGGGTTAAATGCGGACTTCATCGAAGATAACGAACTGGTCTGGATTGATAACCTAATCACCGGCTCCGGTGAACGATTGGACGACCCACGCCATCCGGACCACCGCAAGCCATACGTTCAGAACTACATCCAGCGATTTGGCGTCAGGAAGGTCGAGGCCAACGCGCTCGTTGTACAACCGGAAGCGGGACGCGAGCTTTGTCGGCAAGCCATCCTGAAATACGTCGACACCGACGCGCTGGATGAATACCGCGAGGCCATCGATTCCGCTCAACGCGAGGTGCAATCGGAAATCAGGAAAGCCCTTGTCGACATGGAGGGCGGCGAATGAGGCGGCGCGACATTCGGGAATCCAACGCGCTGAAATTCCTCATGAGAGAGGGAAAGGCATTCTCACTTGATTTAGGAACGGCGGCTGTAGCGGGCGAACCGCTGCGACGTTTCGGACACAGAGAGAACCTTGGAATGCAAATCGGCGCACGATTTGTTAAACGAGGCATTGCACGTCTGGATAAATTCAATATGTTCTGGTGGGTGCCGCCGGCGAGATAGTCGGCGCACCGGATTACATCCCAGCCCGTCTATCGGGATTCGTGCCCATCACTAGCCAGGTCGGTGGGGAACGCGAAAAGACCTAACATTCGCCACGCGGGATACCGCCGTCCAATGAAGGGGGATACCCCTATGGCGATGGGTCGGCGGTTCGGCCCATTGTCTTAATCCGCTATCTGTGACGCATCTGTAGCGACGTACAGGGTAACCGCGTCGCGCGCCTCCATGGACCTAGTGTCCCTCACGAGGCAATCAGGTGAACCGCTGTGCTCGTAGGCTCCGTATCGGCTCCGGTCGTTCAGACTAAGCACACTGCTCCCCCCAACCATTTCTAGCGTTGGGGGACGTATGCCCCACCATATCTCACCAATCGTTCAGAACCCTTAGACTCCCATCTCCATCTATCCTCATTGTCCTTATCATCCATGCAGTTGCATTGAATTGGATAGACGTTCATGATACGTTCTCATCATGGACAGCATCCTTGATGGCAGTCTTGCCGACGACATAGCCGACGCGCTGGATAGCGCGGGCATTCCGTTTGCCGCCATCGTCGTGTCCCGCGACATACCGCAGGACAGTCCTGATCCTGCTGACCCATTGCCGCCGATATCCACGGACTTCGCGTGCAAGGGCTTCATTGATGAATGGGATGCCGACTACATCACGTCGACCTTGGTTGAGCGTAGCGACGTAAAGATAGTCATCATCGCCAATTCGATTGCTATCGTCCCCGTTGCCGGCGACCGCGTGACGGTGCGAGCCAAGAGCTATTCTGTTCTCAACGTCAGCGCCGATCCCGCGCTCGCGACTTACACGTTGCAGGCGCGCGCATGAGCAGCGGTGCCAATGCCTCGCGTTCTGGGAGGGGGAGTGTTCGAGGGGGCGGGCTGTCCCGTTCTCTCTCCGGGGCGAAAAATCCGGCAGAAACCGCCATTCGGTTCCTGGAAACCCTGCGCATTCCCGAAGGTCCGAAGGCTGGTCGACCGCTGCGGCTGGCAGAATTTCAAAAGCGATTTGTCCGTGGTGCGCTCGATCCTGCCAACATGGTGGCGGTGCTTTCCATTGGACGCGGCAATTCGAAAACGGCAACGGCGGCCGGTATCGCGCTCGGCAGTCTCATGGGCGAATGGGACAAACAGCCCAAGCGGGAAATTCTCTTTGCGGCGCGTAACCGCGACCAAGCCAAGACGGCATTCAATTTCCTTGTCGGGTTCATCGAAAGCCTGCCGAAGGCCAAGCGCGAACTGTTCATCATCCGGCGCGGTTCGCGGCTTGAGGTCGAATACAGCGGCAACGGCGGCGGGCTGGCGCGGTGTATCGCGGCCGATGGGCGCTCCATTCTCGGCGGCGCTCCGACGCTGGCAATTCTCGATGAACGTGCAGCATGGGAACGCGAAAAAGGCGACCTGCTCGAAAACGCGGTCTTGAGTGGACTTGGCAAACGCAACGGCACGGCGCTGATCATCTCAACATCCGCACCGGACGACGCCAACACGTTCTCGCGCTGGATGGATGAACCGCCGCCCGGAACGTATGTGCAGGAACATCGTCCGCCGTTCGGGCTTCCTGCCGATGACGCGGAATCCCTGCTGATAGCCAATCCCGGCGCGGTGGAAGGCATCGGCGCAAGCGTCGAATGGCTACAGGCGCAAGCCCGTCGCGCCATCGCTCGCGGCGGCTCGGCTCTTTCCAGCTTTAGAAATCTCAACAGAAACGAACGTGTTTCGTCGGAAGATAGGTCGGTCCTGATAACGGTCGACGAATGGCTGACGGCGGAAGTCTCGGCGGATGCGCTGCCGGCGCGTGATGGACCGTGCATCCTTGGCGTCGACCTTGGCGGCTCCCGTTCAATGTCTGCCGCCGCGCTGTATTGGCCGGAAACCGGAAGGCTTGAAGCCGTTGGCGCATTCCCTTGCGTTCCATCGCTTGCCGACCGTGGCGCGTCCGATGGCGTCGGCAGTCGCTACACGGAAATGCAGGAACGCGGCGAACTGTTCACGATGGGCGACAATACGGTGCCGCCCGGACCATGGCTCGCGGAAGTCGTCAAACAGGTCGACGGCGCAAGCATCGCCGCAATCGTTGGCGACCGTTTCCGCCACGCCGAATTTATCGAGGCAATGGCAAAGGCCAATCTGCGGGTGCCGTTCATCTGGCGCGGGTTCGGATGGAAAGACGGCAGCGAGGATATTGAACGCTTCCGCCGCGCGCTATTCGACGGGCAGGTGAAAACGCTGCCATCGCTATTGCTGCGGTCGGCCTTCTCGGAAGCCATCACGCTGGTTGACCCTGCCGGCAATCACAAGCTCGCAAAAAGCCGTTCGCTGGGCCGGATAGATTCCGCCGCCGCAACCGTGCTTGCCGTCGCGGAAGGCGCGCGGCGCATGGCCCGTCCCGTCAAACAAGCGCGGGTGCCGGTATGGGTATGAAACGTCGCGACTACGCCAATCACTCGGCACAGGTTTGCCGCTCGAAACGATGGCCCGCGCTGCGGCTCGCTGCAAAGCGCCGTGACGGCTTCAAATGCGTGACGTGTGGCGCTGCCGGCAGTCTCGAAGTCGACCACATCAAGCCGGTGCGCAGCCATCCCGAACTGTCGTTCGAGTTGAGCAATCTGCAAAGCCTTTGCATTCGCTGCCACTCCCGCAAAACCCGAATCGAGATCGGCTTGGCCGAAATCGACCCGAAGCGCCAAGCCTGGCGCGATTTAGTCCGCGCCATCGCGCAACCCAAACCAAAGGAAATCCCATGCTTGAGTCTGTGAAAATCTCCCGGCGTCAGTCGGAAATCCGTGAAGCTCTTTCCGGTCTTGTCGGCAAGTCCGAACTGACCGAGGACGAAACCCGCTCCATGACCACGATGGACATGGAATATCGCAGCAACGAGGCCAAGTATCGCGCCGCGCTGATCGTCGAGGACAGCGAGCGACGTGAAGCCAAGGATGATTTAGAAAACCGCTCCGACCGCGAATATGCGGACCTGATCGGCAAGTTCGAACTGCGGCAGGTCGCGTTGATGCTGGACGAAAAGCGGCCGCTTGACGGTGCCACCGCCGAAATCGTGCAGGAACTGCGCAGCCATGGCGGTTATCGCGGCGTACCGGTGCCGTATGAGGCGCTCGAACTTCGCGCCGGCGAAACCGTCGCCAGCGGCACGCCTGATCCGGTCTACACCGCGCCGATTATCGACCGTATCTTTGCGGACAGTGTGGCCGGCAAGATGGGCACCCGCTTCATCAACATCGCGCAGGGCACGAATGAATATCCCGTCACCAACTCGGCAGTAACGGGCGGATGGGCTGCAACCGAAACCGGCGCTGTGGCGGGACCGACCGCGTACAGCACCACCGATTTTAGCCTTGCTCCGAACAGCACCTACGGCATCACCATGAAGGTGACGCGGAAGGCGCTGAAACAGTCCGGTGACGCGCTCGAACAGGCGGTGCGCCGCGACATGAACGGTTGTCTTGCCGTCGGCATGGACAAGGCGGTTTTCCTTGGTGCTGGCACCGGTGGCGAACCGTCTGGCGTCATGGTGGGCAGCTACGGCATCACGTCCACCGCCGTCAACGCTGCGGCAAGCTGGGCGGCGTTCCGCGCTGCCGTCACCCGCTTCATGGTGGCGAACGCGGCAACCGGACCCGGCTCCGTCAATCTGCTCATTCGTCCCGAGGTCTATGACGACATGGACGACACGCTGATTAGCGGCACCGCCGTCTCGGAATGGGACCGTCTGACGAAAAACATCGGCAACCCGATCATGAGTTCGAACGCGCTGGCGGCTCCGGCAAGTTCGCCGCTGTCGTCCAAGGCGCTGCTCACCACCACGGTCAACGGTGTTGCACCGATCTTTGTCGGCACCTGGGGCGCAATCGACCTGATCCGCGACCCGTTCAGCGACGCGGCATCGGGCGGGCTGCGGCTCACCGCGCTGGCGACGATGGACGTCACTGTGTCTCGCGCCGTGCAGTTGCAGATCCTGACCGGGATTCAGTGACATGGAAACCGCCCTTGTGCTGGGCGATCTTGAGGTGCGCGCCGCTCGTAAAGGGCGGCGCAAACTTCGGGGCCGTTTTCCATATGGCAAGCGCGCCGTCCTAAGCGACGGTGGGCGCAAGGGCGGCCGTCCGCAGAAAGAAACCTTTGCACCGAAATCTCTCGCATATCGCGTCGAGATGCCGGCCAAGGAGATTCACCTGTTGGTCGGTCACGACTACAACCGGCCGCTCGCCAGCAAACTCACCGGCACCATGAAGCTGGTGGACACCGCCGAGGCGTTGACGTTCGAGGCTGAGATATCGCCCGAGATCGCGGCAACGTCCTACGGGCGCGACGTGCTGGCGCAAATCGATTCAGGATTGGCTTACGGCATTTCACCGGGCTTCCGGTTGCCACCGCCGCGTCGTGTCGCCAAACCCGAGACATTCACCGATGAGGGTTATGACCCGTCGCGCGGCATGTTCAATGCGCTCATTCGGACCATCAATTCCGCGCTGTTGTACGAATTGTCGATTGTTGTGAAACCCGCGTACAAGGAAAGCACCATCGAGGCGCTGCCGGACGATGGCGAGGACGACGATTTGTCAGCCACGGTTGACGTTCCAGCGCCGCCGCCCGTCACCGACGCCGAGAAAATCGCGGCCGGATGGATTTGGCAGAACGGCGTGCTGGTGCCGCCACCGCAGCATAGGCCGGGCTTTCCCGCGCTCGCCGCTCCGGTGCCGTTGCTCCGTCCCATTCCTATCGTCAGGGCGCAACCCGCGCTGCCGTCAATCGCGAGGTACCGCTAATGGCCGTCACCATCAAACAGACGGAAGGCGCGCCGGATTCCTATCCGACGAAATCGCCAGCCATCGAATTGAACGACGTTGCATGGATGCGCGTCGAGCAATGGATTGCATGGCGCTACACGTCCCGCAGCGTGGCGTGGATTGTTGAGGGTCCGGGCGCATGGTTTCCGCCCTTGGCACCCTCAACCATCACCACCGTCGAGATATGGGACGCTGGCGCATGGTCTGAGGTGACGCTCGATGCTTCACCGCTGGGCGGCTACATGCTGACCGGCGAAGGGCCTTACCGTTTCACCGGCACCGTTGGCGATGACGATGCGGACATTCCCGCCAACGTCTGGGAGGCCGTGAAGCGTCTGGCGGCCTATCTCAACACCAAGGCAGGCAAACCCGGTGCTCGTTCCGAAAGCGTCACGGCGGGCAGCGTCAGCGTGTCGTCGTCGCGCTCGCCAACGTGGATGGCAGCGGCGATGCAGAACAGCGGCGCGGCCGATTTGTTGAGAGGGCTCCGAAATGTTTGAACGTCTGAAACGTATCCTCTCACCGGCGACGGAAAAGCGGTCGGCCGGTAGCGGCTTCACCGCTGAAATCATCGCGGCGCGTGAGGCTTACATTTCCGGCCGGCGCGGCATCGCAGAACTAACCGCCACGGCGCAGTCATGCGTCAGCCTATGGGAAAACGGGCTAACGCTGGCGCAGGTGAACGGCACCGATATGTTGGACCGTCGCACCCTGGCGCTGATCGGCCGCTCGCTCGCCTTGCGTGGTGAAAGCGTATTCCTGATCGATGGCGATGCGCTGGTGCCATGTTCGGATTGGGACTTGCGAACCCGCAACGGGCGTCCGACCGCGTATCGTGTCAGCATCCCCGAGGCTGGCGGCGGCACGTCTACAACGGCTTTGGCTGGCGAAGTGCTGCACGTCCGTATCGGCTGCGACCCGGCAGCGCCTTACTACGGGACCGCACCCTTGAAGCGCGCATCGCTCACGGCGGGCATGTTGCAGGCGGTGGAAAGTTCGCTTGCGGAAGTCTTTGAAAATGCGCCGATTGGTTCGCAGATCGTGCCGTTCCCGGAATCGCCTGACACCGACATGACCGCCATTGGACGTTCGTTCCGTGGTCAACGCGGCCGCGTCATGCTGCGGGAAAGCGTCACCGTGTCGGCAGCGGGCGGACCCGCACCGGCAACCGATTGGCGGCCGTCCGACATGACGCCGGACCTTGAACGGGCCATGACGGCGGAAACCCTTGAAGCGGCGCGCAACGGCGTGCAGGCGGCGTTCGGCGTGTTGCCCGGTCTGTTCGTGTCGGCAGCGCAAGGGCCTTTGGTCCGCGAGGCGCAACGGCATCTGGCGCAATGGACGCTGCAACCGATCGCGGAATTGCTGGCAGAGGAAGCAACAGCAAAGTTCGGCGCCGGCGTCACCATCGACACCATGGGACCGACGCAAGCCTTTGACGCTGGCGGATCGGCCCGTGCTTTTGCTACGCTGGTGCAAGGTCTGGCAATGGCAAAGGAAGCGGGCGTGGATGCGAAAGCTGCACTAGCGATGCTCGATTGGGCGGACAACGGCAACGCGGCGTGAGGTGTTGCCGTGTTGCAAATTCCTAAGGGTAGGTGGCCGCGTCAGCACTTCTATGCTGAGTATGCGCGTTTTCGCTACGGTCCGAAAAAGAAGCCGCAACCTAGTCTGCCGAAGCTGTTCACCGGCGAACGGAGGGAAAATGCCATCGATGGCGTGACGGCCACGCTGGAGCAATTCCGATTAAGCAAGTTCGAGCACGAGGCCGATTGCCGCAACGGCATCCGCACCACGCTTTGCCTGCGAGGCCATTCCTGGGACGTTGCCGACGCCACCGCTGCCGACGTGGTGAAAGAGGCGCTGCGGCGCATGGGCGCGGAACGACCAAGCTGGGAAGAAGGCCAGTGGCACTATGCCATTCCCCGCGAGAATTGCCTTCGATGCGGCAACCCGATTGATGATGACGATATCGCGCGGGGCTTCCGGCATTGCTCGCCAATGTGCGCGCGGGCTCACAAGGTCGACCTTTATGGAAAACTCAAATGGGATAGCGAACTGCGGCTTGCGGCCTATTGGCAAGCGTACATCGGCGGCGGTCCAACTTTCACCTGTGAGCATTGCGGCAACGGGTTCAAGTCGAGGCTCTGGAACAACAAGAAAAAGAAGCCGCGATTTTGCAGCCCGAAATGCCGCACCGATGGGCTTACGGTTCCGCCAAAACCGTGCGAGTGGTGCGGGACGCTTTTCAAATCCGATAAGCGCAAAGCCCGGTGTTGTTCACAGCGATGCAGTCAACGGCTGCGCGTGAAGGAATATCGGGAATCGTTGACGCCGGAAAAAACCTGTCCGGTCTGTCAGTCCGCTTTTCGGCCGAAACACGACCGTTCGATCTACTGTTCGGAGGTCTGTCACCGGCTGGAAAGCAATGCGCGGCGTAGGGCACGGGACGCCCAAAAGCGGGCGGCAGAGTCCGGCTTCATCTGCGAGGCTGCGGAATAGGGATGGCATCGGTTATGTCAGAGGCTAAAACCACTACCTAACTATCTGATTTTATTAGTGTAGTGGCGGAGACAGAGGGATTCGAACCCTCGATAGGGCTTTACAACCCTATAACGGTTTAGCAAACCGCCGCCTTCAGCCACTCGGCCATATCTCCGTAGCCCCCGATATGCCCGACCCGGTGCCGCGCCGCAAGCGTCACTTGCGCGCGGCCGGATTTCGGCCGGGAGGGATCGCGTGGCGCCCCCCGACATAATGTGACGGACGGCTCAAGCAACGCCGCGCGGGCTGCGCGATTCGTCGGTTCCGCTCCTGTGATTCCCAGCAGCCGCAGGCCCTGTCGGGGTGCTAGTTCCGTCATTGCGGAACCTGCGGGCAGCCCGTAACGAAGCCAAGGGTTTATAGGGATCAAATAATATCAATGGCTTACAGATTTTCGTCGATCACGATCCCGTGCCATTTGTGCAACACCGCCCTAAAAACGGCCGGAATGGCCCCGTTGTGGGGCGTTCCTTTGTTGCGTGTTCATGGGCCTTAGGTAATTGTGGCAGGAGCGACGGAGGGGGGCATCCCGAGGTCGTCCCGTTAGGTGGTTCGCTTAAGTCCCTCGCGTTGTGCGGGAGTGTCCGAAGGCGCGAACGGCTCAAGCGGTTTAGTCAGGGACTAAGGGAACCTAATCTTCGGGTGTTTCACCCAGCGGATCCGGAACCTTCCCTAAAGAGCAAACTTGGAGGTTTACATGAACATTGCGAAGAGCCTTATCCTCGGCTCGGCTGCGACCCTGGTCGCACTGGGTGGGGCGCAGGCGGCGGATCTTCCGTTGAAGGCCAAGGCGGTCGAATACGTGAAGGTGTGCTCGCTCTATGGCGCCGGCTTCTACTACATCCCGGGCACCGATACCTGCCTCAAGCTGGGCGGCTATATCCGCGCAGACGTCACGTTCAACGGCGGCGCCGGCTATAACGGCCCGGCCTGGTCGGGCAATGCCGGTCAGCAGAACCGTCTGCGTGATAACTACATCGCTCGCTCCCGTCTGGGTCTCGACATCGATACGCGTACCGCCACCGAGTACGGCGTGGTCCGCACCTACTTCAACGGCGTTGTCAACTGGACCACGGGCGACGCGATCGCCGGTGGCGCGCTGGGCGTCTACTACGCGTTCATCCAGTTCGCCGGCTTCACGATGGGTAAGGCTGTTTCGCAGTTCTCCACCCCGTGGACTGGCTATCCGGGCAACAACACGTCCTACCTGCTCGGCGGCGAAGATGACGTGACCGGTATCAACCAGATCGCCTACACCGCGCAGTTCGGCAACGGCGTGTCGGCCTCGGTCAGCTTGGAAGAGCCCTCCGCCTATCGTAATGGCGGTCTCTACAACGTCGATTCCGGCCCGTCGGGCGCTTTCGCGAACGTTGGCGGCGTCGCGACGTCAGTTGACGCCGTTACGCTGGCTGCTCAGCAGTATTTCCAGGGTGTTCCGGGCCTGAATTCCTACGCAGGCACCAACATTCCGGACATCGTTGGCCAAATTCGTGTCGATCAGGCCTGGGGTCTGTTCCAGTTGTCGGCTGCCGCCCACCAGATCCGGGCCAGCTACTATGGAACCAGCCCGTCTCTGAACGAGACGCTTGGTCATCCGGCTGACACCTGGGGCTATGCCGTTCAGGTCGGCCTCTCGCTCAAGAACCTGCCGACCGGTGCTGGCGACAGCATCAACTTCAGCGCGGGTTATGCCAACGGCGCCAGCCGTTACGTGCTGGGCGGCGTGAGCCCGAACAACTTCGCGATGTTCGGAAACACCAGCAATCCGCTGGCCTACCAGAGCGTCGCGATTGCGGCCTCGGGTGACGGCGTGTTCGGTAACGGCACCGGCATCGAGAAGTCGAGTGTCTGGGGTGTCCGTGGCGCCTTCAACCACAACTGGGACCCCTACTGGTCGTCGTCGCTGTTCGGTTCGTACACCGCGGTTGATTGGGGTGCCGGCGGTACCGCTCTGATCTGCACCGGTCGCGGCTTGGGCAATATCGTGGCTGTGAGCCAGACCTCTGTTTGCAATCCGAACTTCAGCATTGCCCAGGTCGGCACCACCCTGCGCTGGACCCCGGTCAAGAACCTGACGCTGTCGGGCGAAGTGATGTACACCTACCTCGATCAGAGGAACGAGGGTGTTGTCGCGGCTGCGGGGGCTGGTCCGGTGAACAACAACCTGGTTGGCTCGACCAAGCCGGCGGGTGCTGCTTACGAGTTCAAGGACCAGGGCACCTGGACCTTCAACCTCCGCGCTCACCGCACCTTCTAATCGCTATCGCCTCACGGCGATCTCGATCTGAAACAGAAACCCCCGGCAGCAATGCCGGGGGTTTTTGCTTGGAGGGTAAGGTTTACGTCCCGGACGCGATGCGGCCCTCGGCGAATCAAGCCGCGCTCCTTCTCCCGCTTGCGGGCGAGGGTTGGGGAGGGCGCGCGACGGAAGCAGCGCCCCGTGTCCCGGATGCCATGCGGCATTCTTATTTGCCGCGTCGCGGAGCCGGGACTTTTGCGGATGCTGCCTTCACAATGATCCCGGATCGGAGCGGCATTTCACACCGCGCCGCGCGACTGCCGCTACTGCACGCTGGCGCCGCGATGCAGGTCGGCCTCGATCTGAAGCCGCGAGCCGCCGCCGAAGCGGGCGCGATAGACTTGCAGGTTCTCCATGATCCGCTGCACGTAGTTGCGGGTTTCCGAGAACGGAATGCGCTCCACCCAATCCACCGCGTCGACGCCAGGGTCGCGCGGATCGCCGTAGCGCGCGATCCATTTCCGCAAGCTGCCGCGTCCGGCGTTGTAGGCGGCGAAGGTCATGATGTAGGAGCCGCGATAGTCTTCCAGCAGGCCGCCGAGTTCGGCGGCGCCGAGGGTGGTATTGTAAACCGAATCGCCCTTGAGCCGGCCGAGGTCGTAAGCCGCGCCGTATTTGCGCGTGACGTATTTCGCCGCCGACGGCGTCACCTGCATCAACCCGTAAGCTTGCGCCGGCGACACCACGTTGGGGTTGAAGCCGCTTTCCTGCCGCGCGATCGAGAACAGCACGCTGGGATCGACCTCCGGCCCGATCGGCCGGTAATGCGGCAGCCCGGTCGCCGGGAAGGCGTAAGTGTCGAACGGCAGGCCGCGATTGAGCGCGGCCTTGCCGAGCAGCAACATGCCGCGCGCGTCGTTGTTGCGCGAGGCGAGTTCGCCGAGGCCGGCCAGCACCTGCGGTTCGGCGTTCTCGCCCATGTCGGCGAGAATCGGGATCGCCAGTTCGCGCTCGTTCAGCGCATAGAGCAACTGCACGGCGCGCACTATCTCGAAGCGCTCTCCGCCGCGCAGGCCGCCGCCGGGCGCGTGATTGATCTCGATCTGCGGCAAGCCGAGTTTGGCCCGCGCCAACTGGCCGTAGTAACTGGTGGAGTGCGCCGCCGCCGACTGATAGGCGGCGCGTGCGTCCATGCTGCGGCCGGAGGCTTCGGCGGCGCGGCCGAGCCAGTAGCCGGCGCGCGCCAGCGCGGTCGGATTATCGCTGCGCTCGGCGATGCGGGTGAAATGCTGGCTGGCGGTGGCGGGGTCTTTCAGGAAACGCAGCGCGATCCAGCCGGCGGTGAACTCCTTCTGGGTCTTGTAGACATTCTTCGATGGCAGCGCGGCGTCGCGCGCCACCACATAGGCGGTACGGTTGTCGCCGATGTCGAGCAGTTCGCGCGCCATCACCCGGCGCTCGATCCACCATTCGTCGAGATCGTAGAGCCGCGCCGGATCGCGCGGCGCGCTCAACAGCAGGCGGCCCGCCTCGGCGACGTGGTCTTGCCGCCGCAGCCATTGCACCTTGCTGAAGATGTAGCCGGCGTCGCCGTGCAGATGCTGCGGCACGCTGTCGAGCAGCGCCTTGGCGTTCGACGCGCGCTTTGACACCGCGATGCGCGCGCGCGCCAGCGCCACCTGATCGCTGCCGAGCCGCTGCGCGGCGCGCAGCGCCGCCTCATG
>JBASBO010000100.1:0-8931 GCA_049651165.1 Xanthobacteraceae bacterium
CGTCGGACGCCGGTCAGGTTTCTCCATGGGCTTTCTGGCTAGAAGCCAACGGTCGTCATGAATTCCGACGGCTCCGCACGATCCGCGCGCATCGTGTTGATCGGATGCTCCCAATCCGCGAATCCAAGCGCCATGCCGCAAAACAGCATGAGATGCGGCGGCAACTTGATGAACTCCGCAACGGTTCGGTGCCAGAGCGCCCATGCTTCCTGGGGACAGGTACTCAGGCCCTTCTCCGTCGCGAGCAGCATGACGGACTGCATATACATCCCGAGGTCGACCCATTGACCGGGCTGCATCTGACGATCGATGGCGAAAAACAAGCCGACCGGTGCGCCGAAGAAAGTGAAATTCCTGGAGAACTGCTTGAGGCGGGCGGCCTTGTCCTCGCGGGGAATGCCGACCGTGCGATACAGGTCTTCTCCATTCTTGAATCGACGCGTTCGATATGGCTCCTTCAGGTCGGGCGGATAGATGTTGTATTCCGGCTTCTCGCCGGCAGGGTTGTTTCCGAGGCGACCGCTCATGAGCGCCTTGAAGCGTTCGAGTTCTGCTCCGGCCAGCGCCCATACGTGCCACGGCTGGAGGTTGCCGCCTGAGGGTGAGCGGCTGGCCGCGGACAGGATATCCCTGACCAGCGCTTCGGGCACAGGCTTGTTCAGAAACGCCCGGACAGATTTCCGTTCGTTCAAGGCATCCGAAACTTTCATGGCGATCTCTCGGGAGACGTGTCTTTGACGGGCGATGTTATGGCATCAACTGATCCGGACGACCATCTTTCCGAGAGCCGAACGCGTCGTCATCGCCGCGAACGCCTCGTGGAATCTCTCGAACGGAAACACCTTCCCGACGACAGGAACGAGCGTTTTGTGGCTCAGCCAGGTGAACAGTTGAGCTATCACCTGCGCCCTCACCTCCGGTTCGCGACGCCCGATCTGAGCCAGGTCGACGCCCAACAGCGCCCCTCCTTTCAGGAGCGGCAAGTTGAACTTCAGCGCTGGGATCGTGCCCGAAGCGAAACCAACGACGAGGTGCCGACCATTCCAGGCGATCGAGCGAAACGCCTGAAGACTCACATCTCCCCCGACCGGATCGTAGATCACGTCCGCGCCGTGACCATCGGTCAGTTGCTTGAGGACGTCGCGCCATCCCTCTTGCGTGTAATCGAGCCCGGCGTCCGCGCCGAACCGGATCGCGAACTGTCGCTTCTCCTCGGTCGAGGCCGCCGCGATGACCCGTGCGCCCAACAGCTTTCCAATCTGGACGGCGGCTATTCCAACTCCGCCGGCGGCCCCCAGGACCAACAGCACCTCTCCGCTCTGTAGTTTCGCACGCGCACTCAACGCATAGAGCGCCGTCAGATAGTTGGCGAAGAACGAAGCTCCACTCTCCGGGTCGATGCCGTTCGGCGCGACGAACAGGTCCGCGGGCCGGCAGCAAACATATTCGGCAAGACCGCCATTCCTGACCATCCCTATGACCGGCGTTCCCGGCGCAAAGCCCTCGACATCGGACGCAGCGGTTTCGACGACCCCTGCGAATTCCGCGCCCGGCGTAAACGGCAAGGGATCCTTGGTCTGGTAGAGTCCCTGCACCTTCAGGCCATCGACGAACCCGACGGCGACCGCCTGAATTCGAACCCTGACCATTCCGGGCGATAATTCCGGCGTCGGCACCTCCTTGATCGCAATGTTCTCGATACGGTCGTAGTCCTCGACGACAACTGCTCTCATGACTTCCCTTGGTGTCGAAACCTGGCCCCCGTCGGGATTGCCGCCGCGGCCGGTCAAGATAGGCGAATGTTGCGGTTTCCTACTCGGGCAGCAGAACCCATCGTTTGCCTTCGAACTTCATCAGACGAACTTTCTTGATCAACCGATAATCGGTCTTGCTGGTCTCAAGCGTAATTCCCGGCAGCACCATAGGAACGCGGAAATTGACGTTCGTGGCGCTCGCCATGATAGTCTTGCGCGTCGGATTTTGACCAGCCCGTTCCAGGATCTTCACAAGACACCAGGCCTGAGCATAAGCATAGACATTGAGGTAATCGTTTACGTCACCTTGAGGATGGTATTTGGCCATCCAGGCGCGCCAGTCCTTCGTCTCCGGATCGTCCGCCCACTGCGCGTCCGTTGCGTCCTTGAGATACGCAGAGCTGATAATGCCTTGCGCCGCATCATAGCCTGCGGGTTCAATAACGCCGGCGACGCTGCTAGCGGTTTGAGCGACAAAGGTGGCCGGTTTCCAGCCGAGTTCATGGATTCCTCTTATGATCTGGGCGCCAAATTTCGGAGTCGCGTGGAAAAAGAAGGCCGCGGCACCGGAGGATTTCAGTCTTGCCAACTGGGATGTAACCGTCGGCTCCGATGTATCGTAAGTTTCTTCTCTGACGAGAAGCGACGCCTTGTCGCCAAGACCGGCTTTGAACCCTGTGGCGTAGTCTTTTCCGGAATCGTCGTTCGCGTACATGAGCGCGATCCTGGACCCCGGCTTGTCCGCCAGAATCCGCTTGGCATAAGTGAAGGCTTCGTCGAAATAGTTCGGCTGCCAAGGCATCGTCCAGGGGAATTCGGCAGGGTCCGTCAACTTGGTTGCACCTGCGGCGAGAAGGATATGAGGCACGCCTTTCGTGTTCAGATACTTTCGGATGGCGAGGTTTGTCGGAGTGCCGAGACTGCCGAAGATCAATGCCACCTCGTCCTGCTCAACGAGTTTTCTGGTTTGTTCGACGGTCTTGGGCGGACTATAGGCGTCGTCAAGGCACAGAAGCCTGACCTTGCGGCCGTTGATCCCGCCTCGGTCGTTTATCATCGCGAAGAATGCTTCATGGGCTCGGCCGATAACGCCATAGGCAGACGCCGGGCCGGAGAACGGGACTGTTTCGCCGATCCTGATCTCCTGTGCCGTAATCCCCGGTGTCTCGTCAGCCGCGAAAACTGTTCTCGAGCCTGCCGCAATCAGTAAGCCGGCAAGCGCATCCCGCCGCGTCAACTTGATCATCGTTTCGTTCCCTGCCCTAGAAGAACTTGATTCAACTGTTTCCCGGCGCGCCGCCTTGCTTGCGAGTCGGATATTCCGCCGCAAGCAGGCAAATTCCCGCCACTGTCCGAAGTTTGCCGGTAAAATGAAGCTACTATAGGTTACCTGTGAGCACTCCGGCGAAGGCAACGATTTCAGTTATCGGTTTTTTCGATGAATGGTCCCAACCTGCAAAACGTCGCCACATTCCTTAAAGTCGCTGATCTGGGCGGGTTTGCATCGGCGGCGCGCGAGCTTGGTGTCACGCAATCAACAGTTAGCCGGCGCGTGGCGGACCTTGAGCAGCATTTGAATTGTAAGCTGCTGGAGCGCACCACAAGGCGACTGTTTCTGACCGAAGCGGGAGCGCGCTACTGCGACTCTGTCCGCGCATTGGTCGCCGGGCTCGCGGAGGCGGATGCCAACCTGAACGATGATCGCACCCACGCCCAAGGTTCGCTCCGGATAACCGCTCCCCTTGGGTACGGTCGAACATGTGTTCTTCCTGCCCTTGCTCAATTCGCAAAGACGTATCCTCAGATCCACCTGCAAGTCGACTTTTTCGATCGATACGCGGACCTTCTCAAGGACGGATATGACTTTGCGGTCAGGCTCGCTGAGCCCGACGTTACCGGACTCGATGTTAAGCCCGTGGGCTGGATAAAGCGGCTTTTATGCGCGACTCCCGAATTTCTAAATTCGAAGCCTGTCAAAAGACTTGAAGACCTTGAGTCGGACCGTTGCCTGGTGCAACGCACCTACGCGCCGCAATCGTTATGGTCGGTGCGGCATGGTGGGATTGCAAAACATTTGCAGATCAGACCACGCATGATTCTAAGCGATATTTACGCGATCTACGATATGACGCTGGCAGGATTGGGGGCTGCCATCCTTCCGGACTTTCTTGTCATGGAAGATCTGAAGCGCGGGCGGTTGTCGCTCGTCTCGTTGGAGATCGATTTGGATCCGGCACCAATCTTTCTCGTCTGGCCGAGCTACAAGACGAACCTGCCGCGCGTCAAAGCGTTGCGAGCGGTTTTAGAAGAAGCCCTCAAATCGAATAGCGGATAGCGCAGCCCGTGCGGCGATGTCACGCTTTTGCAAACGCAGAAGTGATCCCTTGCTGACACGACTACGGCATCGTTCGAGCGCCTCCGCGCTTGCTCATTCTCGCGACTGCCTGAGGAGAGCGGCTTCGAGGCGGCCGGACCGATCAAGGGCCTGAAGATCGTCGGCACCGCCGATATGGACCTGCCCCGCGAAAATCTGCGGAACGGTTCGGCGGCCACCGCTGCGGGCGGCCATCACGACCGCCATGGCCGGGTCGCGATCGACGTCGATCTCGGTGAACGCGATGCCGCGTTCGCGCAACAGCGTCTTGGCCGCCTTGCAGTAGGGACAATCCGCCGTGGTATAGATCGTGACGCCGGACGAATGGTCCGCCTGCCCGGCCCCGTCCACAGGATGGGCCGCCAGCCAGGCGACCACGTCGGCCGCGGCCTTGTTCGGCGGAAACACCGGATAGAAGACGTGTTCGATGACGCCGTCCTTGATGACCAGGGTCAGCCGCTTCAGCAGCACCATGCCTTCCACCGTCATCGTCGGCAGCCGGAGCGCCTCGGTCAGCTTGAAATCCGCATCGCTCAGGATCGCGAATGACAGCCTCAACCTGTCCGCCATTTCCTTCTGATAGTCCGGGGTCTGCGTGCTCAACCCGTAGACGTCGGCGCCGAGCGCCGAGATCGCGTCCTTCTGGCCCTGAAACGCAAGGGTCTGCGGCGTGCATCCGCGCGCGCCCGGAATGTCGTTCCAGCCTTCCGGCAATTCGACATTGGGGACGCCGGTCATCGGATAGGCGTAAACGATCGTCCTGCGCGGCAGTTCACCGAGATTGACCGCGCCTCCCGCCGTCGATGTCAGCGACAGGTTCGGGATCCGCATCCCAACGAGATGATCGGCGCCGCCGTCGTCCACCGGGCGCGGCAGGTTGTCGGGAAGAACCATCGGGTTGATGTTGATATCGCTCATCGCGGGATTCCTTCAGCAAAGCTCATCCGGTTCTTCGCCTGTAAATGGCTTATCCGATAGAACCATTTTCCATATTTCTTCTAGACCATTTCGGTGACAAGATAGGCCGGCATCAGGCGTCGCCTTTCGGCGCGGCTGAAAATGGCTCACCATCAAACCGAGCCGACAGCATCTCGTCTGGACCATTCCGGGAATGCCGAAACGACGCAGCACCATCTCCATTCCCTCGCTCAAAGCCATCGACCCGGCGGGCCACGTGGGGCGTCAGTTGGCTCAAGGTTTGCGCGACGCGGTCTCAAGGGGCGAATTGAAGCCCGGCGACCGGTTGCCGTCGACCCGAACGTTGGCGCGCTCCCTCGGGCTGGCGCGGGGGACGGTCGTGGAGGCGTTCGAGCAATTGATCGCCGAAGGCTATCTCGAAGCCAAGGTCGGCGCCGGCACCCGCGTCATCCCGGCCCTGAAGGACGAGGCGCGAACCGCACCGGCATTACCGGTTGCGAGGCGGAAAGTCGCCGATAACCCGATGCCGGCCGCGGCCGGCCGTCTGTCGGCTATTGCCCGGACGTTGACGCCGCAGCCTTCGCGTCCGTTCGCGGTCGCCGTGCCCGCTTCCGGCATCGCGCCGGACGATACCTGGCGGCGGCTGGGAAATCGTGTCCGTGCCTCGGGCCGCGCCGCGCCGTCGAGCTACGCCGACCCTTATGGCGTGGCGGAGCTGAGGTCCGCCATCGCCGACCATGTGCGCCGCGCTCGCGCCGTCGATTGCACGCCGGACAACGTCATCGTCACCTCCGGCACGCAGCAGGGGCTTTACATGGCCGGACGCGTACTGCTGTCGCGGGGCGACAAGGTGTGGATCGAGGATCCGGCCTATCCCGGCCTGACAGCCGTGCTGGACGACCTCGGGATGGACCTCCACCGTCTGCCGGTTGACGGTCAGGGTCTTTGCGTGGACCGCGGCGTTACCGGCTGTCCGGAGGCGTCCGCGGTCTTTGTCACGCCGTCGCATCAATACCCGCTAGGGATGCCGCTGAGCATGGCGCGGCGGCGGGCTCTGGTCGCGTGGGCCGAACGCAGCAACGGCTGGATCGTCGAGGACGATTACGACAGCGAGTTGCGATATGCCGGCCATCCCTTCCCGGCGATGCAGGGCCTGAGCCCCTCGCGGGTCGTTTACCTCGGGACCTTCAGCAAGGTGCTGTTTCCGTCGCTGCGCCTCGGATACGTGATCGCGCCTTCGCGTCTGGTGGATGCCTTCGCCGGCGCCAAGGCCATCCTCGACCGCCACTCGCCGACCGCGGACCAGCACGTTCTCGCAGCCTACATGCGCGAGGGATATCTGGAGGCCCATGTCCGTCGCATTCGCGGCCTCTATGCCGAACGCCGGGCGGTGCTGCTTGCCGCGCTTCGGACGACGCTGCCGGACGGCTGCACCATCCAGCCCAGCGATCAGGGGATGCACATCCTGATCTGGCTGCCGAACACCGCGAACGACGTGATGATCGCCGCGCGGGCGCTGTCCGCCGGGCTGGCGGTTCGGCCGATCTCGCCGATGTACGGCAAACCACCCGGCCGCCCGGCCCTGATGCTCGGTTTCGGCGGATTCTCCGACGATCAGCTTGTTTCCGCGACTGCAACCTTCGCAAGGCTGTTGCGGACGGCGCTTGCCGCGCGATCGCCGCGACGACGCGCACGTTGAAGGCGCGCAATGGTCGTATGGTTTATAGGGTATGGTCCGCCACGGATGATGCCCTTATGAGGTGAACCCGTTATTGTTTCCGGGGAGGCGGGGAATTGAAGATCAACAATACCGAAGCCGACGGCGCGGCCTATCGCGCCATCGACGTGATCTACCACGCCTACCTGACCGGCCTCGTTCTCATGCTGTCGTCGCGCGCCGGCCCGCAGCGCGCCGCCGAGGTCGTTTTTCGAACCTTTCGCCGGCAGCAGCTTGCCCGCTTCCTGCCCGGGCTGACCAAGCTCGGCCTCGACCGGCTGCCGCACGCGGTGGCCTGCGCGCAATATCACTACCTGTCCAACCAGGTCGGCGGCGTGAAGGTCGAATACATTCCCGAGAACGACCGCAAGGCATGGGTGCGCTACCCGCCGCCGCGATGGATCTGGTGGGGAACGGCGGTCTGCGGCATTCCCTCCGAGGTGTCGCGGGCGGTGTTGAGGGGATGGCACGCCAACAACGGCGTCGTCCTTGGCAATCCGCGGCTGGGCTTCGTCTGCACCGGGCAGACGGTCGACGGCCAGCCGGGGTTGGAAGGCTACTACAAGGAGTGGGATCACGACCTCGCGCCGGACGAGCGGCTGCAATTCTCGCCCGGAGAACAGTGCCCCGCGTTCGATCCGGCTCGCGCGCCCAAACTTCCGGAGAACACCTGGCCGGAGGCGCGGCTCTCCAAGGTGCTGCGCAACTATTCGATGGAATACATCACCTCTATCGTCCCGGAGACGGTCGCCGTGCTCGGCCCCGAGGAAGGCGGGCATTTTGCCGCCGCCGCCGCGCGGCTGATCGGGATGCACACCTTTGATGAGGTCGCGACGCTGCTCGGCGATGTCGCGCCGGGCGCGACCGGCTTCGCCGCCGCCTTCGCCCGCCTCGCGCGCGGGCAAGGCGACGACGCTACGCTTTACCGGGACGGCAACGCCACGATCGTGCGGCAGACGTCATGGCGGCTGATGGCGGAGCGACCGAATCTGTCGCCGGCGGTGTTCGACGCCTGGAACGAGTTGTGGGTCGGGGCCGCGCTCGCGCACGACCGCTTCATGCGGGTCGAGGTGATCGAGCGGCGGGATCGCGGCGACGCCGCCTGGGCCTGGCGATTTCGCTGAACGGGACGGCCGGCGCGATGAGCGACTCATGCAATCGCATGTCGTCGGCGCGGACTTGCACTGCCGCGACGGAGCCCAAAGAGGTTCCTTCGGACAGTCGCAAGGAACTTCGAAAATACTTTAAGATTTTCAGATAACTATATGATCTTGCGAGTGGAGGCCACGACCAGAATTGAACTGGTGTAAACGGTTTTGCAGACCGCTGCGTAACCACTCCGCCACGTGGCCCTCGGGCGTTCTCTTATACGGCCCGGAGGCGCTAGGCAACCAATCCGGCGCTCAATGCCGCCGGCGGCGATAGTCGCGCCGCGGCTTCGGGCGGTCCGCCAGTTCCGGCATCGTCGCCTGCACCTCGCGATAGCGCGCCAGCATCCGCTCGAAGCTGGCGGTCAGCGCCGCCGCGATGTCGGGCCGGTTCTCCAGATGCGCGACCAGCAGCGCCGTTGCCTCGATGGTGGAGAGCCCCTCGCGGCGCGGCTCGCGGCGCAGCCGGCCGTAGCGCGACGGCTTCGCGGGTGCGAGGATGACGCGCCGGCACTTCAGCATCCACGGGTTACGCCACCACAGCGCCTTGGCTTGGCTCCAGGTGCCGTCGAGCAGGATGACCCCTTCAATGTCGCGCAAAATTCCGCGCTGGTCGTCGGCCATGCCGCCCTTGCGGTCGAGCGCCACCACCGGCCGGTCGGTATCGAAATCGGCGGCCTTGGCCGAGCCGAGATAGAGCACCGCCCAGCGCGACGGATCGACGGTGCGTCCCAGCAGCTTGTTCAGACTCGGCCACGACAGGCCGACCTTCACCATCGCGTCCCTGAAATGCAGCGCCGCCAGCCGCGCGGTGCCGAGCGCCCGGTCCTGCTCCTGCGGGTGCTGGAGGATCACCACCGCCAGCCGGTTGTCGAGCGGCGCGACGCTGTCGCAAATGCACAGCGGCTGCGGCTTGCGGCAGCGCTCGCATTCGGGAACCGGCTCGGGGATTTGCGCAAGGGTGGTGTCGGACATGCGGCCCGCTATACGCTGCGGCCTCCCCGCCGGCAACCGCGCTAC
>JBASBO010000101.1:0-1805 GCA_049651165.1 Xanthobacteraceae bacterium
GGCACGTTTCCGGCGGTGCACGACATGCCGGCGCCGCGCCAGCAATCGGCGCTCGACCCCGACGAGCAGGCCAGGATCGAGAGCGAGCTTGCGGCGGCGCGCGACCGCCAGGCCAGGGCGGCCGGCACCGCCGGGGCCGCCGCCAGAAGCGGGGCTTCGGCCAAGAATTAGGCGAGAACCGCGAAAAGACCCCGTCTTTCGCTGGCGCTTCAGAGCGTCCGTGCTAAAAAGAACACGATTCAAGCCTCAATCAGCCTTGGCGCGCAGTTCGCGCCCGGCGTCTGCCCGGCGGCCATCAATGATGGCGCAAGGCGTTGAATCACATACTGTTTTCGATTGTCGCCAATCTGGCACGAGAGAATCAGCCGCGCGCTTTCCGATTTCGGAGACTGACCCATGGACGAGTTCTACCGCATTCGCCGCCTGCCGCCTTACGTGTTCGAACAGATCAATCGAGCCAAGGCCGCCGCGCGCAATGCCGGCGCCGACATCATCGACCTCGGCATGGGTAACCCGGACCTCGCCACCCCCGCGCACGTCATCGAGAAGCTGAAGGAGACGCTGGGCAAGCCGCGCACCGATCGCTATTCGGCCTCGCGCGGCATCACCGGTCTGCGCCGCGCCCAGGCCGGCTATTACGAGCGCCGCTTCGGGGTGAAGCTCAACCCGGAGACGCAGATCGTCGCCACGCTCGGCTCCAAGGAAGGCTTCGCCAACGTCGCGCAGGCAATCACCGCGCCGGGCGACGTGGTGATCTGTCCGAACCCGAGCTATCCGATCCACGCCTTCGGCTTCCTGATGGCGGGCGGAGTGATCCGCTCGGTGCCGTCCGCGCCGACGCCGGACTTCTTCGCGGCGTGCGAGCGCGCGATCATCCACTCGATCCCGAAGCCGCTGGCGCTGGTGGTGTGCTATCCGTCGAATCCGACCGCCTGCGTCGCCAGCCTCGACTTCTACAAGGACCTCGTGGCGTTCGCGAAGAAGCACGAGATCTTCATCCTGTCCGACCTGGCTTACTCCGAGGTCTATTTCGACGACAACCCGCCGCCCTCGGTGTTGCAGGTGCCGGGCGCGATCGACGTCACCGTCGAGTTCACCTCGATGTCGAAGACGTTCTCGATGGCGGGATGGCGCATCGGCTTCGCGGTCGGCAACGAGCGCATCATCGCGGCGCTGGCGCGGGTCAAGTCCTATCTCGATTACGGCGCGTTCACGCCGATCCAGGTGGCGGCGACGGCGGCGCTGAACGGCCCCGACGACTGCATTCGCGAGATGCGCGAGACCTACCGCAAGCGGCGCGATATTCTCGTCGAGTCGTTCGGCCGCGCTGGCTGGGACGTCCCGCCGCCGAACGCCTCGATGTTCGCCTGGGCACCGGTGCCCGAGGCGTTCCGCGAACTCGGCAGCATGCAGTTCGCCACCCTTCTGGTGGAGAAGTCCGGCGTGGTGGTGTCGCCCGGCGTCGGCTTCGGCGAGCACGGCGAGGGCTTTGTGCGCATCGCCATGGTCGAGAACGAGCAGCGCATCCGCCAGGCCGCCCGCAACCTGCGCCGCTTCCTTGAAAGCGGCGTCGAAACGTTGCACAACGTGGTTCCTCTCGCCAGCCGGCGATAGTTTTCTCTCCGACAGGTTTTCGTTGATGGTCGCGCCACTCACCGTGGGAATTGCGGGGCTCGGCACTGTGGGTGCCGAGACCGTGCGTCTGATCGAGGCTCAGGCCGAGGCGCTGGCCTTGCGCTGCGGGCGTGGCGTGCGCGTCGTCGCCGTCACCGCGCGCGCCAAGGCGAAGAAGCGCGGCCTCGATC
>JBASBO010000102.1:0-6457 GCA_049651165.1 Xanthobacteraceae bacterium
GCGGCGACGGCGGCTCGCGTTCGAGCACCGCGACCTGATCGCGTCCGCCCAGCGCGCGCGCGGCCTGCCCGACGCCGGCGAAGTAACCGCTGAGCCACAGCGCCTGCGCCGGCTGCAACGACACCGCGAGGTCGTTGATCCGCTCCCATTGATCGCTGCTCAGGCCGGGGCCGGCAAATTCAAGTCGCGTCATCACATCAATCCCGGCCGCCGTCGCGGCATTGTTGGAACGCTCTCAAAGCGAGCATGATCTTTTCCAAAAACCGGATTCCACTTTTTGGGATCATGCTCTAAGTGCAGCCTTTTCCTCAACAAAATCAACGAGATTGATATTTTCTTCGCAGCCCGCGCGACGCTACGCCTGTGCTAGCGCGACACGCCGCGACAGTGAGAACGTTGCACGCGGGACGAAACCCGGTTCCTTCGCGCGACTCGCGGGCCAACCGCGCCACGCGATGCAAATGAAAAGCGGCCGGTCGATGTTCGACCGGCCGCCTGCTTCATGACGCAAGTATAGGAGCGTCTACTTCTTGATCATCGGGCAGTTGCCGTCCTTGAGCGGACGGAACGCCTCGGCGGCGGGAATGGTCTGCACCAGCTTGTAGTAATCCCACGGTCCTTTCGATTCCGCCGGCGACTTCACCTGGAACAGATACATATTGTGGATGTGACGGCCGTCCTCGCGCACCGTGCCCTTGCCGAACAGCGGATCGTCCGACGGCATCGCCTTCATCTTGGCGATGATCGCCTGCCCGTCCGAAGTGTTGGCGGCGGCGGCGGCGCGCAGATAGTGCAGCGTGCCGGCATAGACGCCGGCCTGAATCATGGTCGGCCGCTTGCCGCCCGTCATCGCCGCGAAGCGATCGGCGAACTTGCGGGTACCGTCGTTCATGTCCCAGTAGAACGCTTCGGTAAGATACAGCCCCTTGGCGACGTTGAGGCCGATGGCGTTGACATCGGTCACCTGCATCAACAGCGCCGCCAGTTCCTGACCGCCCGCCTGCAAGCCGAACTCCGACGCCTGCTTCACCGAGTTGATGGTGTCGCCGACCGCGTTGGCGAGCGCGACCACCTTCGCCTTGCTGGCCTGCGCCTGCAACAGGAACGAGGAGAAGTCGGCGGTGCCGGTGGGATGGCGCACCGCGCCGAGCACCTTGCCGCCTTCCGCCTTCACCACCGCCGCCGCGTCGCCTTCAAGCGAATGGCCGAAGGCATAGTCGGCGGTGACGAAGAACCAGGTGTCCTTCTTGGCGCGCAGCAGCGCCAGCGCGGTGCCGTGCGCCAGCGACCAGGTGTCGTAGCTCCACTGCACGCTGTTGGGCGAGCACTTCTCGCCGGTCAACAGCGAGGTGCCAGGACCGGAGGCGATGAAGGCGGCCTTGCTGCCGCGCACCACCTCCTGCACCGCGAGCGCGACCGAGGAGAACGGCACGTCGAGAATGGCGTCGACCTTGTCGACATCGACCCAGCGCCGCGCCAGCGCGCCGCCGACGTCGGCCTTGTTCTGATGATCGCCCTGAATCAGCTCGATCTTGATATCGGGCTTCTCCTTGTGGAAGTCCTCGATCGCGAGCTTGGCGGCGGCCACCGAGCCGACGCCGGTGGAGTCGGAGGCGAAACCGCTGAGATCGGTCAGCACGCCGAGCTTCAGCGTGTTGTCGGGAATTTCCGCCTGCGCCGCGCCCAGCATCAACACCAGCGCCGCCGCGCCGGCCAGTAAACCGCTTGTCGATTTCAGCATGTCGTCTCACTCCCCTTTTCGGTTTTCGATTGTATTCCGCCGCACGTCCGGCGGCGTGGTTACTTGCGGAGGCCGCTCAGCACCTCCTGCGCGACATCGATGCGCACCGTTCCGCGCTTCACCAGCGCATCGGCCACCGCGTCGATCTCGTCGCCGACCGCGCCCGCCATCATCGCGATGTTCTGCGCATGCAGCCCCATGTGACCGGCCTGAATGCCGGTGGTGGCGAGCGCCTTCAGCGCCGAGAAATTCTGCGCAAGCCCGACCGCGGCGATGACGCGCGCCAGCCGCTCCGCCGTGGCGACGCCGAGGATCTTCAGGCAGGCTTGCGCGGTGGGATGGATCTTGGTCGCGCCGCCGATCAGGCCGACCGCCAGCGGCAGTTCGATCGAGCCGGAGAGATTGCCGTCGGCGTCGATCTCGTAATGCGTCAGGCTCGAATAGCGGCCGCTCCGCGCCGCGAAGGCGTGCGCGCCGGCCTCCACCGCGCGGGTGTCGTTGCCGGTGGCGAGCACCACGGCGCTGACGCCGTTCATGATGCCCTTGTTGTGGGTGGCGGCGCGATAGGGATCGGCTTCCGCGAACTGATAGGCGCTGACGATGCCGTCGCGCACCGCCGCACCGCCGATGGCCTCGCACGTCCAGGTGGCGCGGGCGCGCGCCAGCCGCCGGTCCGCGAGGTTGGAGAGGATGCGCAGGAACACCTTGCCGCCGCTCCATGCCGCGATATGCGGCGCGATTCTTTCCGCCATGGTGTTGACGGCGTTGGCCCCCATCGCGTCGCGGGTATCGACGATCAGGTGCGTGATCAGCATGGGGCCGCCGGGGGTATCGAGCAGACGCACCTCAAGGTCGCGAAAGCCGCCGCCGAGCTTGACCAGCATCGGATCGCAGGCGTCGCAAATGCTCCTGATCTCGTCGCGCTGCTCCAGCAGCCGCAGCCGCGCCGCATGGGGATCGGGCACCGCTACCGCCTGCACCTGCGCGATCATCAGCGTGCCCGACACCGACGTCGTGAAGCCGCGCTCGTAATTCTGCCGGCCCGCATTGCAGACCGCGGCAACCACCGAGGATTCTTCCGTCGCCATCGGCACCAGCATGTCCTCGCCGTCGATGCGCAGGTTGGTGGCGATGCCGATCGGCACGTTCATCGTGGCGATCACGTTCTCGATCATGCGGTCTGCGAGTTGCGGCGGCAGGTTGCCCATGTCGGCGAGATGATCGACGGCTTCTTGATCGAGCCCGGCGAACGCCGCCACGAGGTCGAGCCGCTCGGCCGGCGTCCTGCGGTGAAGGCCGGCGATGCGGGCGCTGCGATTGGTGCCGTGCCTCGGTTGCGTCATCCGTTCCTCGCCGTTGTTTCAGGCGCGCTGAACCCGCGCGCTCTTGGTGGTTGAACCGTACGCGGCGGCGGGTACAGTGCAAGGAACGCTTTGCGTCTTTTACGCGAACCCCGTACCAGCGCCCCGATGGGTACAGTTACAAAAACGGATTTGGCCGCGACGGATCCGGCGGCAACCGATCTGGCGGCCGCGCGGTCGCGCGCCGAAAGCATTTTTGACGCCATCGTCAGCCGGATCGAGCGCGGCCTGATCCGGCCCGGCGAGCGGCTACCGTCGATCCGGGTCGCCGCGAAAACCTTCGGCGTCTCGAAGAACACCGCGGTCGATGCCTATGACCGCCTCGTCGCCTCCGGTCAGGTGGACAGCCGGCCCGGCTCCGGCTTCTACGTCTCGCCGCACCGGCCCAAACGCGCCGGGCAGGATTCGCCCGCCAAGGTCGAGGCGGTCGATATCGTCTGGCTGCTGCGCGAACAACTCGACAAGCGCTACGCGGTGCGGGTCGGCGACGGCCGGCCGCCGGCGGCGTGGATGGAAAGCTCCGAGGTCGGCGCGCATCTGCGCCCGGTCAGCCGCCCCGGCCGGCGCAACCTGCCGGAGAGCTACGGCAGCCCCTACGGATTGCCGGCGCTGCGCGAGCGCATCGCGCTGACGCTGGCCGAACGTTCGATCAACGTCGAACCGGCGCAGGTGCTGCTGACGCAAGGGGCCAACGACGCGCTCGACATGATCGTGCGGCATTTCGTCGAGCCCGGCGACCCGGTGCTGGTGGACAGCCCCGGCTACTATCCGCTGTTCGGTAAATTGCGGCTGGCGAAGGCCCGGCTGTTCGGCGTGCGGCGCACGCCCGACGGCCCCGACCCCGACGATCTGGCGCGCCGCGCGGTCGCGACCGGCGCAAAGCTGTTCTTCACGCAATCGCTGGCGCACAACCCGACCGGCTGCTCGATCACGCTGCCGGTCGCGTATCGGGTGATGCAGGTCGCGACCCGCCACAATCTGCGGATCGTCGACAGCGATCCGTTCGCCGACGTGCTTCCCGCCGGCAGTCCGCGGCTGGCCGCGCTCGATCAGCTCGACCGCGTGATCTATATCGGCACTTTCGCGAAGACGCTGTCGGCCAGCCTGCGCTCGGGCTACATCGCCGCCGATGCCGACACCACCGGCGCGCTGGCCGACCTGAAGATGATCACGCGCGCCAACAGCTCCGGCTATGTCGAGCAGATCATCTACGACCTGATGACCAGCGGTCGCTATCGCGGCCACCTCAAGCGGCTCGGCGGCCGAATCGAGACGGCCACCGCGAAAGCGCACGACAGCCTGGCGAAACTCGGCCTGCCGGTGTTCGGCCATCCCGGCGGCGGCTTCTACATGTGGTGCGAACTACCGAAGGGGATCGACGACAAGCAGCTATCGAAGATCGCAGCCGCGCAAAGCATTCTGCTGGCGCCGGGCTCGGCGTTCAATCCGGAGACGACGCCGGCGCCGCCGGCGATGCGCGTCAACATCGCCCATGCCGGCGATCCCCGCTTCGCCCGCTTCATGCGCGAGAACGGCGCGGCTCCCGCGCGCTGACGCCGCACGGGATTTTCACGGGAATGCCGAACGCGAACTGCGCCGCAGCACGATGAAGACGACCACCGAGGCGAGCCCGAGCAGGCACGACAGCACGATGGCGCGCGGATACTCGCTGTTGAAGACGGCGTTGTAGATTTCCAGCGACATCGTGTTGGTGCGGCCGACGATGTTGCCGCCGAGCATCAGCGTGATGCCGACTTCGCCCAGCGAGCGCGCGGTGCCGAGCACCAGCCCGGCGACGATGGCACCGCGAATATTGGGCACGATGACGTGGACGAAGGTGTCCCACTCGGAGCGCCCGAGCGTGCGCGACGCCTCGCCAAGGCTGCGCGAGACGCCGGCGATCGCCGCCTCGATCGGCTTGACCACGAGCGGAAGGCCGGCGATCACCGACGCCAGCACCACCCCCTCGACCGTGAACACGAACGACAGCCCGAGATGCGCATCCAGCCAGCCGCCGACCGCGCTGCGGCGGCCGAGCAACAGCAGCAGGAAGAACCCCAGCGCCAGCGGCGGAAACACCAGGGGCAGCGTCACCGCGATATCGAGCGCGGTGCGGCCCGGCCAGCGCGGCCTGGCCAGCGCCCAGCCGAGTCCGAGGCCAAGCACGAGGTGCAGCACAAGCGTGATCGCGGCGACCTTGAGCGTGAGCAGCGCGGGCTGCGCCAGCGCCGGATCGGCGAGCGCGGCCCACGCCGCCTCAAGCATCGGCGTCACAAGCCGTAGCGGGCGATGATCCGGCGCGCCTGATCGGTGGCGAGAAAGGCGACGAAGCCGGTGGTGGCCGCCGACGCAGTGTCGCCGCCGCGAACGCCGCACACCACTTCGACCGGTTCGTACAGCGCGGCGTCGACCTCGACGAAACCGCCGATGTTGTCGCCGGCGCCGATCGCATCGGTGGCGTTGACGAAGCCGGCATCGACCTCGCCGCTGACGACGTAGCTCGTCACCTGCGGCACGGTGGCGACCGGAATCAGTTTCGGATCGATCGCGGCGCTGAGTTTCGCGCGATCGAGGAATTGCCGGCCGGCCTTGCCGTAGATCGCGTTGGCCTGATCGGGAATGCCGATGCGCTTGATGTCGGCGCGGGTGACGTCCTCCGCCTTGTCGAGCTTCACGCCCTTGCGATAGGCGACGACGAGCTTGCCGAGCCCGAGCCGGGCCATGCTCTTGAAGTCGACGCCCTTGGCGTGTTCGAGCACCGCGCGGTCGCCGCAGACCAGCGATATCTTGCCGCTCTCGCGCGCCTGGGCGATCACCTGCCCGAGGTGACCGTAGATTTGCAGGATCTCGTGCCCGCTCGCGGCCTTGTAGGCGGCGGCCAGTTCGACGATCGGCTTGCGGAAGCCCGCGCCGGCGGCGAGCGTCGCCTCGTCGGCATGGGCTTGCGAGGCAAGCGAGAGGACCAGCGCGGCGGCGATGGCGATCATGGCGTGGCGAGGCATCATGCGATCCGTGGTCATGCGATCCGACTTCCCAAGGCAGTATCCGGGCCTTTTTGTTGGAGCATGATCTTTTCCGAGAACCGGTTTCCACTTTTCGGGATCATGCTCTAGCATGGTTATACATGAATAAATATAGCGAAACAGACCGCGCATGGGTTGATCTGTCGGTTCGGGTCGCACTCGACGGCGCGACCGGGCCGTTCGATCTCGCCATCGATCTCACTGTCGCGAAGGGTCAGTTCGTGGTGCTGGTCGGCCCCTCGGGAGCCGGCAAGACCACGCTGCTGCGGCTGATCGCCGGATTGATGATGCCCGACCGTGGCAGCGTCCGGGTCGGCGGCGCGCCGTGGTGC
>JBASBO010000103.1:0-5933 GCA_049651165.1 Xanthobacteraceae bacterium
GCTCGCGGCCGCGCGCCGCCGGCCGCTCCTTGCGTGGGCCGATGCGCAGCCGCTTGACGCGGCGCGGGTCGGCGTCGAGCACCTCGATCTCGAAATCGCCGGGACCGGAGATGACCTCGCCGCGCACCGGCAGGCGGCCGACATGGGTGACGAGGAAGCCGCCCAGCGTGTCCACCTCCTCGCCGGCCTCGCCGGTGTCGAACGCCTCGCCGATCATCTCGCGGACGTCCTCAAGGCTGGCGCGAGCGTCGGCGATGAAGGTGTTCTCGCCCTGCCGGACGATCGGCGGCGGCTCGGTGCTGTCGTGCTCGTCGTCGATCTCGCCGACGATCTGCTCGACGATGTCCTCGATCGACACCAGCCCGTCGGTGCCGCCGTATTCGTCCACCACCAGCGCCAGATGCAGCCGCGACGCCTGCATCTGCGCCAACAGGTCGATGGCGCGCATCGACGGCGGCACGTAGAGCAGGTTGCGGATGATGCCGGTGTCGATCAGCGGCAGCGCAAGGTCGAGCGTGCGCAGGTCGAGGCCGGCGATCAGCGGTTTCTTGCGGCGCGTCTTGGGCGGCTCGGTGACTTTCGCCTTCGCCGTCATGAACGCCAGCAGGTCGCGGATGTGAACCATGCCGACCGGATCGTCGAGCGTCTCGTTGTAGACGACGAAGCGCGAATGCGCCGCGCTCTCGAACAGCGCCATCAGTTCGCCGAGCGGGATGTCCTGCTTCACCGCGACGATGTCGGCGCGGTGGATCATGACGTCGTCGATGCGCTGCTCGTGCAGGTGGAGCAGGTTGCGCAGCATGGTGCGCTCGACGGAGGAGATGCCGGATTCGTCCGGCGAACTGGCGTCGAGCACCACTTGCAGGTCGTCGCGCACCGAGCCGGCCTTCCAGCCGAACAGGGTGCGGATGGCGCGGATCAGCCAGTTGTCGGATGCCGGCCGCAGCACGTCGCCGTGATGCACCGGCACCGGCAGGTTGTCGGCGTGCGGGAGGTCGCGGGCGGGGTCGGAGTCCGGCATGTCAGGTCGCGCGCTCCTGCCGCGCGCAAGGATCGGGCGCGTAAGGGTCGGGGATACCGAGCCGTTCCAGGATCCGCCGTTCCAGCGTCTCCATCGCCTCGGCTTCGGCATCGGTCTCGTGATCGTAGCCGACCAGATGCAGAAAGCCGTGGACCGCGAGATGGCCGAGATGGTCGGCGAACGGCTTGCCCTCGTCGTCGGCCTCGCGGCGCGTCGTCTCATAGGCGATGGCGATGTCACCGAGCATCAAAGGCGGATCGTCCGGCCGCCGCTTGCCCTCCGGCCGCAGCGCCGGAAACGACAGCACGTTGGTCGGCTTGTCGATCCCGCGCCACTCGCGGTTGAGCGCGCGGATGCCGGCGTCGTCGGTCAGCATCACCGCAAGCTCGGCGTCCGCGATGTCGGCTTCGACCGACGCGGCGGCCGCGTCGATGGCGCGGCGGATCGCCGCTTCGGCGTCCGGCTCGGCGTCCCAGCATGTCGCGACGGTCATCACGTCGGTATCGGGAATCGAATCGGTCATTTACGGGCGGCCGGTTGCCGGGCGCTGCGGCAATCCCTCGTAGGCGGCGACGATGCGCGCCACCAGTTCGTGGCGGATCACGTCCTCGGCGGTGAAATGCACCTGCGCGATGCCCTCGACATTGTCGAGCAGCTTGATCGCCTCGATCAGGCCGGAGGTCTGGCCGTTCGGCAGGTCGATCTGGCTGGGATCGCCGGTGACGATCATGCGGCTGTTCTCGCCGAGCCGGGTCAGGAACATCTTCATCTGCATCGAGGTGGTGTTCTGCGCCTCGTCGAGGATGATGGCGGCGTTGGTCAGCGTGCGGCCGCGCATGAAGGCGAGCGGGGCGATCTCGATCTCGCCGGTCTGCAACGCGCGCTCGACGATGCGCGAATCCATCAGGTCGTAGAGCGCGTCGTAGATCGGGCGCAGATACGGATCGACCTTCTCGCGCAGGTCGCCGGGCAGGAAGCCGAGCCGTTCGCCGGCCTCGACCGCCGGCCGCGTCAGGATGATGCGATCGACTTCCTTGCGCTCGAACAGTTGCGCGGCGCGCGCCACCGCGAGCCAGGTCTTGCCGGTGCCGGCGGGGCCGATGCCGAACACCAGCTCATGATGCTTGAGCGCGCGAATGTAGGCGTCCTGCGCTTTGGTGCGGGCGCGCACCGGGCGCTTGCGCAGGTTGATGGCGTCGAAGGCGGAGCCGGGGACCTTGGCGTCGTATTCGAACAGCGAGCCCTGCGCCAGTACGGCGCGGATCGCGCCCTCGACGTCGCCCTGCGCGATCTCGTGGCCTTGCAGCGCCTGCGCGTGCAGCGCGTCGAGCACGCGCCGCGCGGCGTCGCAGCCGTCGCGGGAGCCGGAAATGACGATGTGGTTGCCGCGGGTGTCCACCACCACGTTGAGCTTGCGCTCGATCAGCGCCAGGTTCTGGCCGTAGGGGCCGACCAGCGCGGAGACGGCGCGGTTGTCGTCGTAATCGACTTCGATCCGGGCGTCGGGCGCGGCCGGGGTGTCGCGATCAAACTTGCGGCGGGGCGTAAGGGCGGGCGATTCCGATGCGCTTCTGGGCAAGGGTTTCAGGCTCCGGTGTGGGCGGGGGCGCGGGACGCGGGCGCGGGCTTCGGCGGCGAAGCCGCGAGCGCGCCGAGCAGGCTGTAGCGCTCAAGGCTGTCGATGGTGACCGGCAGCACTTCGCCGACGATGGCTTCCGACGCCATGACGTGGGCCGGTTGCAGATAGGCGGTGCGGCCGACGATCTGGCCGTCCTTGCGCGCGGCGCGCTCGAACAGCACATCGACGGTCGCGCCGATCGCCGCCCGGTTGAAGGCGTGCTGCTGGCTGTCGATCAGGGCCTGAAGCCGTGCCAATCGCTCGTCCATCGTGGCCGGTGCAACCATCTCCCGCATGTCCGCCGCCGGGGTGCCGGGGCGCGGCGAATACTTGAACGAATAGGCCGAAGCGTAGCCGATTTGCGCGACCAGCGCGAGGGTGGCGGCGAAATCGTCGTCGCTCTCGCCGGGGAAGCCGACGATGAAATCCGACGAGAAGGCGATGTCGGCGCGCGCCGCGCGGAAGCGGTCGATCACCCGGCGGTAATCGTCGGCGGTGTGCCGGCGGTTCATCGCCGCGAGGATGCGGTCGGAGCCCGACTGCACCGGCAGATGCACGAACGGCATCAGCGCCGGCAGGTCGCGGTGGGCGGCGATCAACGCGTCGTCGACGTCGCGCGGGTGGCTGGTGGAATAGCGCAGGCGGGCGACGCCGGGCATGTCGGCGAGGCGGTACAGCAGCCGGCCGAGCGTCCACGGCGCGCCGTCCGGTCCCTCGCCGTGATAGGCGTTGACGTTCTGGCCGATCAGCGTGATCTCGCGCACGCCGTTCTCGGTGAGGCGCTTCACGTCCTCGACGATGCGCGCCACCGGCCGCGAGGCTTCCGCGCCGCGCGTGTAAGGCACCACGCAGAAGGTGCAGAACTTGTCGCAGCCTTCCTGCACGGTGACGAAAGCGGAGACGCCGCGGGCGCGGATCGCCTGCCGCGACGGCTGCGGCAAGGCCGCGAACTTGTCCTCGACCGGAAATTCGGTGTCGATGGCGCGGCCCTCGGCGCGGGCGCGCGCCAGAAGTTGTGGCAGGTTGTGATAGCTCTGCGGCCCGACCACGACATCGACGGCGGGAGCGCGTCGGACGATCTCCTCGCCCTCGGCCTGCGCCACGCAGCCGGCGACGACGATGTTCATGGTGCGGCCGTCGCGCGCGGCCTCGTCCTTGGCGACGCGCAGCCGGCCGAGTTCGGAATAGACCTTCTCGGACGCCTTCTCGCGGATGTGGCAGGTGTTGAGGATCACCAGGTCGGCGTCGCCGGCGTCGGCGGTCTCGACGAAGCCCTCCGGCGCGAGCGTGTCCACCATGCGCTGCGCATCGTAGACGTTCATCTGGCAGCCATAGGACTTGATGTGCAGCTTGCGCGGCGGAGACATGGAACCTTTCGTGGTCGCGCGCACCCGGCGCGCCCCGTTCAATTATAGGCTCGGGCGCGGAAAATCCAGCGCGGCGGCGCCGGGCCGGATTGGCGGATCATTTCAGGCAGTTGGCGCATGTCGCCGGAAGCGGCGCGGGTGCCGGCCGCGGAAATCGCGCGCCGGGGCTGCAAAGCTGTGTGACCTGTGACACACTCGGAGCCATCATCAAGAGAGGCGACGCGCCGGGCGGGGGCTGGGAGCGATGAGCAGGCAGGCTGAATTTGCGGTCATCCTCAAGATGAACCCGATGTTCGCCGAACTCGGCGCGGCGGAGTTGCAGCGGATTTCCGGCCTGTGCCGCACCCAGTCGCTGGCGGGCGGCGAGGTGCTGTTCCAGAAGGGCGACGACGGCGACGCGCTGTTCGGGGTGCGGCGCGGGCAGATCCGCATCGAGACCGGCGCGTCCGACGGCGCGCGGCTGACGCTGAACTTCCTCGGCCCCGGCGACCTGTTCGGCGAGGTCGCGGTGCTCGACGGTCAGAGCCGCACCGCGGACGCCGCCGCCACCGAGCCGACCGAATTGTTCGTGCTGCGGCGCGAGGACTTTCTCGCGCATCTGGAGCGCGAGCCGCGCGTCGCCATCCGGCTGATCGAACTGTTGTGCCAGCGCATCCGCTGGATGAGCGAGCGCATGGAGGAATCGGTGTTGCAGCCGCTGCCGGTGCGGCTGGCGCGGCGGCTGTGCGCGCTGGCTTCCGACTTCGGCTCCGAGGTTCACATCTCGCAGGAGCAACTCGGCGTCTTCGTCGGCGCGGCGCGCGAGAGCGTCAACCGGCAATTGCAGCAATGGCGCAAGGACGGCATCCTCGACCTGCAACGCGGCCGCGTGCTGCTGCTCGACATGGACAAGCTGACGGCGGCCGCGCGCAACGACTAGCAACGGGACATTTTGCAACGCGATCAGTGTCGTCCCTGCGAAGGCAGGGACCCATACGCCGCAGCGCTTCGATTCAATCACTAACGCCAGGGGCTATGGGTCCTCGCCTGCGCGAGGACGACGCTGAGGATGCCTGGTCCTGCGCGCCCCTATTTCACGTCGCCTGCTTGTGCTCGATGGCCGGCGGCGCGCCGTCGGCCTCGTCGGGCTCGCCGCTCGATGACAGCACCTTGCGGCCGAGCCGCGTGAACAGCCGGCCGACGTCGTCCATCAGCAGGAACATCGCCGGCACGAAGATCAGCGACAGCAGCGTCGAGAACACAAGGCCGCCGATCACCGCCAGCGCCATCGGCGAGCGGAACTCGCCGCCGGCCCCGAACGCCAGCGCGCTCGGCACCATGCCGGCGGCCATCGCGATGGTGGTCATCACGATGGGGCGGGCGCGTTTCTGCCCGGCGTCGATGATGGCGGCCTCGCGCGCCATGCCGGCGCGGATCGACTCGATGGCGAACTCCACCAGCATGATGGCGTTCTTGGTGACGATGCCCATCAGCATCAGGATGCCGATCCACACCGGCGTCGTCAGTTGCTTGCCGGTGACGAGCAGCGCGCCGATCGCGCCGCCGATCGACAGCGGCAGCGAAAACAGGATGGTGATCGGTTGCAGGAAGGTGCCGAACAACAGTACCAGCACCGCGTAGACCATCATCAGCCCGGCGCTGATGGCGGTGGCGAAGCCCTCCGACAATTCGTTGAGGCTTTCGGCGTCGCCGGACTGGTTGACGCGGACGTTCTTCGGCAGGCTTTTCATCACCGGCAGTTGGTAGATTTCCTTCAGCGCGTCGCCGAGCGCGGCGGTGCCGACGAGGTCGGCGGCCACCGTCGCCTGCCGCTCGCGGTCGTAGCGGTTGATGCTGGTCGGTCCCTGATCGAGCTTGACGTCGGCGACCACCGACAGCGGCACGCCGCCGCGGCCGCCGCCGATCGGCACCCGCAACTGTTCGAGCA
>JBASBO010000104.1:0-1541 GCA_049651165.1 Xanthobacteraceae bacterium
CGGTCGGCGTGGCGATGGCGCGCCCACCACGGCGAGGGCCGCTCCGCGCGGTTCATGGACGGCCACCCCCTCGCAACCCCCTAGCGTCGGCGGCCCAAATCAGTATGTTGCAGCCCGAAACCGCCTCGCTGCCGCCGGAACCGCCGTGTCCGGCCCGGCTCCGACCCCGAACGCTAGGAAAATTTTCTGTGAGAGTCATCGCCAGTTCTATCCGCAAGGGCAATGTGATCGAGCAAAACGGCCACCTCTATGTGGTCCTGTCAGCCGAAAACATCCATCCCGGCAAGGGAACGCCGGTCAGCCAGATCGAAATGCGCCGAATCAGCGACGGCGTAAAGATATCGGAGCGCTACAAGACCACCGATCAGGTCGAGCGCGCCACCATCGAGGACCGCAACTACAACTTCCTCTACGAGGACGGCGACGGCTTCCACTTCATGAACGCCGAAACCTACGATCAGGTGCAGGTGCCGAAGGACGTGGTCGGCAGTTCGGCGCCCTACCTTCAGGAAAACATGACGGTGAAGCTGTCGATGCACGACACCTCTCCGGTCGCCATCACCCTGCCGCAGCGGGTCACGCTGGAAGTGGTGGAGACGGAGCCGGTGACCAAGGGTCAAACCGCTTCGTCGTCCTACAAGCCGGCGATCCTGTCGAACGGCGTGCGTTCTGCGGTGCCGCCGCATGTCGGCGTCGGCACCCGGATCGTGGTGATGACCGAGGACGGCTCCTACGTCGAGCGCGCCAAGGACTGATTCATCCGATGACCTGACGGCCCGCGGGAGCCGGACGATTGCGAAACATCCTCTCACGTTGCGCTGATGATCTGTCGGGAAGGCGGTGCCTCTCAGCGCTCGTGGGTCTGGTGTTGCTCGCCGCGCCCGCCGCCGCCGACGAGTTCAGGACGCCTGCCGTCTCCGCGGTCCACGTCGAATGGCGCGCGGCGCTCGATCAGTTGAAGTCGGAAATCTCGGCGCAGCCCGAACTGGCCGAACGCTTCACCTTTTCCAGCCGCCGCCGGCTGTCGCCGTCCGATCCCCGCGTGATGCCGGCGTTCGAGCAACTCAACGCCGTTACCTCGACGCTGTTTCCCGGCATCGGCCAGAGCCCGGTGCCGGTGCTGCTGCCGTTCGACGCCGCGAGCTATCTCAGGGACGGAGCCGACCAGAGCCCCCCGGACGACGCGAAGCTCGCGAACTATCAGTCCGGCTTCGGCGCTGCGAAC
Organism: Xanthobacteraceae bacterium; assembly: GCA_049651165.1. Classification (GTDB taxonomy): domain Bacteria; phylum Pseudomonadota; class Alphaproteobacteria; order Rhizobiales; family Xanthobacteraceae; genus 62-47. The sequence continues at coordinate 1,226 of JBASBO010000104.1, forward strand.
ATGTTCATGGCCGGCCAGGCCGGTTACGACGCGCTGTTCAGCCTGCCGCGTACGGTCGGCGACGGCCCGGAACGGGTCTACGCCAAGCCGGTCGAGGTCCAGATCACCGGCTCGGTTCTGGTCTATGACATCGAGGACCGCTTCGCCGGCAAGGGCGAGCGGGTGCGGGCGCTGGCCGACCAGTTTCCCGACCTGCGGCGGGTGATCCGCGAAGGCTTCGTGCGCTACCGCTTCACCGCCTTCGGCGTGCCTTACGTGGTCGCCATCCACTGCCTCGACAGCGTGCCGCGCGCCGACCGCCTCGCCTGCCGCGAGG
>JBASBO010000105.1:0-6402 GCA_049651165.1 Xanthobacteraceae bacterium
GTGCTGACCAACGGCGGCCAGCCGGGCGCGGCGGCCGGGCAGGGCGCACCGAAAGAGCCGGCTCTCGCCGACGCCGAGCCGAAGAAGCAGACCGAGGCCGCCAACTTCCAGGAGCGGCCCGCGCCGAAGCCGCCTGCCGACGACGCGACCAAGAAGGGCAACATGTGATGCTCGACGACAAGGACCGCATCTTCCGCAACCTCTACGGCCTCGACGACTGGGGCCTCGACGGCGCGCGCCGGCGCGGCGCATGGGACGGCACCAAGGCGATCATCGAGAAGGGACGAGACTGGATCGTCAACGAGATGAAGGCGTCCGGCCTGCGCGGCCGTGGCGGTGCGGGTTTCCCGACCGGCATGAAGTGGTCGTTCATGCCAAAGGACAGTTCCGACGGGCGGCCGAGCTACCTCGTCGTCAACGCCGACGAATCCGAGCCCGGCACCTGCAAGGACCGCGAGATCATGCGGCACGATCCGCATCTTCTGGTGGAGGGCTGCCTGCTCGCCAGCTTCGCGATGGGCGCGCACGCCTGCTACATCTACGTGCGCGGCGAGTTCATCCGCGAGCGCGAGCATTTGCAGGCGGCGGTCGATCAAGCCTATGAGGCGAAGCTGATCGGCAAGGACAACGTCCACGGCTGGCCGTTCGACCTCTATGTCGCGCACGGCGCCGGCGCTTACATCTGCGGCGAGGAAACCGCGCTGCTCGAAAGTCTCGAAGGCAAGAAGGGCCAGCCGCGCCTGAAGCCGCCGTTCCCCGCCAACGTCGGCCTGTTCGGCTGCCCGACCACGGTGAACAACGTTGAATCGATCGCGGTCGCCCCGGACATCCTGCGGCGCGGCGCTGCGTGGTTTGCCTCCATCGGCCGTGCCAATAACGTCGGCACCAAGCTCTACGGCATCTCCGGCCACGTCAACACGCCGTGCGTGGTCGAGGAGGCGATGGGCATACCGTTCAAGGAACTGATCGAGAAGCACGGCGGTGGCATTCGCGGCGGCTGGGACAATCTGCTGGCGATCATTCCCGGCGGCGCATCGTGTCCCTTGATCCCGGCGCACGATTGCGAGGAACTGATCATGGATTTCGACGGCACCCGTGCGGTGAAGTCGAGCTTCGGCACCGCCGGCGTCATTGTCATGGACAAGTCCACCGACGTCATCGCCGCGATCGCCCGCATCAGCTATTTCTTCAAGCACGAAAGCTGCGGCCAGTGCACGCCGTGCCGCGAGGGCACCGGCTGGATGTGGCGGGTGCTGACCCGCATGATCGAGGGCCGCGCCCACAAGCGCGAGATCGACATTCTGCTCGACGTCACCACGCGGGTCGAAGGCCACACCATCTGCGCGCTGGGCGACGCGGCGGCGTGGCCGGTGCAGGGCCTGATCCGCGCTTTCCGCCCGGAGATCGAGCGCCGCATCGACGAGTTCACCCGCAAGGCGACGCTCGACGATCAGGGCATCCTCGATCCCGCCCACATGATCGCGGCGGAGTAGGACGATGGCGCGCGCGGACGTTGCACCGATGCAAGTTGAGAAAGACTTGAGGTCATGACCAAACTCATCATCGATGGCAAAGAGATCGACGTGCCGGCCGAGTACACGCTGTTGCAGGCGTGCGAGGCGGCGGGCGCCGAGATTCCGCGCTTCTGCTATCACGAGCGGCTGTCGATCGCCGGCAACTGCCGGATGTGCCTGGTGGAGATCAAGGGCGGCCCCAAGCCGGTGGCGAGCTGCGCCTGGGGCGTGCGCGACTGCCGCCCCGGCCCCAAGGGCGAGCCGCCGGAAATCTCGACGCGCTCGCCGATGGTGAAGAAGGCGCGCGAAGGCGTGATGGAGTTCCTGCTCATCAACCATCCGCTGGACTGCCCGATCTGCGATCAGGGCGGCGAGTGCGATCTTCAGGATCAGGCGATGGGCTACGGCGTCGATTCGAGCCGTTTCGCCGAGAACAAGCGCGCGGTCGAGGACAAGTATTTCGGGCCGCTGATCAAGACGGTGATGACCCGCTGCATCCAGTGCACCCGCTGCATCCGCTTCGCCGCCGAAGTCGCCGGCGCGCCGGAGATGGGCGCGATCGGGCGCGGCGAGGACATGGAGATCACCACCTATCTCGAAAGCGCGCTGACCTCCGAATTGCAGGGCAATCTGGTCGATATCTGCCCGGTGGGCGCGCTGACCTCGAAGCCCTACGCCTTCGCGGCGCGGCCGTGGGAACTGGGCAAGACGCAATCGATCGACGTGATGGACGGTGTCGGCTCGGCGATCCGGGTCGATACCCGCGGCCGCGAGGTGATGCGCATCCTGCCGCGCGTCAACGAGGCGATCAACGAGGAATGGATTTCCGACAAGACCCGCCACATCGTTGACGGGTTGCGCACCCAGCGGCTGGATCGGCCTTATCTGCGCGAGAACGGCAAGCTGCGCCCGGCGTCGTGGCCGGAAGCCTTTGCCGCGATTGCGGCGAAGGTGCGCGGCTCGACCGGCAAGCGCATCGGCGCCATCGCCGGCGATCTTTCGACCGTCGAGGAGATGTTCGCGCTCAAGGCGCTGATGGCGAGCCTCGGCTCGGACAACGTCGCGGTGCAGGGCGGCCACGCTTTCGACGTGAAAGCCGGCCGCGCGGCTTACGTTTTCAATCCGACCATCGCCGGCATCGAGCAGGCCGACGCGCTGCTGATCGTCGGCTCCAACCCGCGCCACGAGGGAGCGATCCTCAACGCGCGCATCCGCAAGCGCTGGCGCAGCGGCAAGCTCCGGATCGCGCTGATCGGCGCCAACGCAGACCTGAGCTATCCGGTCGAATATCTCGGTGCGGGCGTCGAGACGCTGAACGAGGTCGCGAGCGGCAAGCACTCCTTCGCCGAGGTGCTGAAGGGGGCCGAGAAGCCGCTGGTGCTGGTCGGGGTCAGCGCCACGGCGCGGCCGGACGGCGCGGCGATCCTGGCGCAGGCCGCGAAGCTCGCACTCGACGTCGGCGCGGTGAAGGACGGCTGGAACGGTTTCGGCGTGCTGCACGGCACGGCGTCCGGCGTCGGCGCGCTCGATATCGGCTTCACGCCGGGCGAGGGCGCGCTGAACGCGGCGCAGATGAGCGCGCCGGGCGGGCTCGACGTGCTGTTCTCGCTGGGCGCGGACGAAGTGGATGTCGCCGACGGCGCGTTCGTGGTCTACATCGGCACCCATGGCGACCGCGGCGCACATCGCGCGGACGTCATCCTGCCGGGCGCGACCTATACCGAGAAGTCCGGCCTTTACGTCAACACCGAGGGCCGCGTGCAGATCACCAACCGCGCCGGCTTCCCGCCGGGCGAGGCGCGCGAGGAATGGGCGATCCTGCGGGCGCTGTCGGACGTGCTGGGCCACAGGCTGCCGTTCGACACCCTTGCGGCGCTGCGCCAGATGGTCTTCAAGGCATTCCCGCACCTGATGCGGCTCGACCAGATCGCGCCGGCGGACGCTTCGGCGGTGCGCGCGCTGGCCTCGCGCGGCGGCAAGACCGACGTGAAGGCGGATGCGGCGCCGTTCAAGCCGGCCTATGCGAGTTACTACCTGACCAATCCGATCGCGCGGGCCTCCGCCGTGATGGCGGAATGTTCGCGTCTCGCCTCCGGGCAGATGTTGTCGGCAGCGGAGTGAGCGGAAACGATGGCTGAAATCTGGACCGCATATCTGTGGCCGCTGATTATCATGGTCGCCCAGAGCGTCATGCTCCTGGTGATCCTGCTGGTCGCTATCGCCTTCATCCTGCTGGCCGACCGCAAGATCTGGGCGGCGGTGCAGATCCGGCGCGGCCCCAACGTGGTCGGGCCGTTCGGCCTGTTCCAGTCGTTCGCGGACCTGTTGAAATTCGTGTTCAAGGAGCCGGTGATCCCGTCCGGCGCCAACAAGGTGATCTTCCTGCTGGCGCCGCTGGTGACCTGCGTGCTGGCGCTGGCCGGCTGGGCGGTGATCCCGGTCGCCTCCGGCTGGGTGATCTCCGACATCAACGTCGGCATCCTCTACCTGTTCGCGATCTCGTCGCTGTCGGTCTACGGCACCATCATGGCGGGCTGGGCGTCGAACTCGAAATATCCGTTCATGGCGGCGCTGCGCGCCACCGCGCAGATGGTGTCCTACGAAGTCTCGATCGGCTTCGTGCTGATTACCGTGCTGCTCTGCGTCGGCTCGCTCAACCTATCGGCGATCGTCGCCGCGCAGGACACCAAATGGGGGCTGCTTGGCTGGTACTGGTTGCCGCTGTTGCCGATGTTCGTGATCTTCTACGTCTCGGCGCTGGCGGAAACCAACCGTCCGCCGTTCGACCTCGTTGAAGCGGAATCCGAACTGGTCGCCGGCTTCATGGTCGAATACGGCTCGACGCCGTATCTGTTGTTCATGCTCGGCGAGTATGTGGCGATCTGCACCATGTGCGCGCTCGGCACCATCCTGTTCCTCGGCGGCTGGCTGTCGCCGATCCCGTTCGCGCCGTTCACCTGGGTGCCGGGCATCGTCTGGTTCTCGCTGAAGGCGCTGTTCATCTTCTTCCTGTTCGCGATGGCCAAGGCCATCGTGCCGCGCTACCGCTACGACCAGTTGATGCGGCTGGGCTGGAAAGTCTTCCTGCCGCTGTCGATCGCGATGGTGGTGATCGTCGCGGCGGTGCTGCAATTCGGCGGACTGGCTCCGCAATGAGGCTGTCATGAGCATTACAACCGCTGCAAAGTCGCTGCTGCTGACGGAGTTCATCGATGCCTTCGTCGTCACCATGCGCTATTTCTTCAAGCCGAAGCCGACCCTGAACTATCCGTTCGAGAAGGGGCCGATTAGCCCGCGCTTCCGCGGCGAGCACGCGCTGCGCCGTTATCCCAACGGCGAGGAGCGCTGCATCGCCTGCAAGCTGTGCGAGGCGATCTGCCCGGCGCAGGCCATCACCATCGAGGCCGGGCCGCGCCGCAACGACGGCACCCGCCGCACGGTGCGCTACGACATCGACATGGTGAAGTGCATCTATTGCGGCTTCTGCCAGGAAGCCTGCCCGGTCGAGGCCATCGTCGAGGGGCCGAACTTCGAGTTCGCCGCCGAGACGCGCGAGGAGCTTTATTATGACAAGGCCAAGCTGCTCGCCAACGGCGACCGCTGGGAGCGCGAGATCGCGAAGAACATCGCGCTCGACGCGCCGTACCGGTGAGGTGAGGGCATGATCTTTCCCGCGCTGTTCTTCTACCTGTTCTCGGTCGTGCTGATCGGCGCGGCGGTGATGGTGATCGCCTCGCGCAATCCGGTGCATTCGGTGCTGTTCCTGATCCTCGCCTTCGTCAACGCCTCCGGGCTGTTCATCCTGCTCGGGGCCGAGTTTCTGGCGATGATCCTGGTGGTGGTCTATGTCGGCGCGGTGGCGGTGCTGTTCCTGTTCGTCATCATGATGCTGGACGTCGATTTCGCCGCGCTGCGCGAGGGCTTCCTCGAATATCTGCCGGTCGGCCTCCTGATCGGCGCGATCTTCCTCGCCGAACTGCTGCTGGTCGCCGGCGGCTGGGTCATCAATCCGACGGTGGCGAAGTCGATCACCGCGCCGATCCCCGGCAACGTCAGCAATACCGAGGCGATCGGGCTAGTGCTCTACACAACCTACATCCATTACTTCCAGATCGCGGCGCTGGTGCTGCTGGTGGCGATGATCGGCGCCATCGTGCTGACGCTGCGCCACAAGGCGAACGTCAAGCGGCAGAACATCAGCGTCCAGAACGCGCGCAAGAAGGCCACCGCGATGGCGGTGCGTCAGGTGCCGTCGGGGCAGGGCTTGCGCGAATCCGATGCGGCGGAGTGGGTGAAATGACGATCGGTCTGGGTCATTACCTCGCGGTCGGCGCGATCCTGTTCACGCTGGGCATCCTCGGCATCTTCCTCAACCGCAAGAACATCATCGTCATTTTGATGTCGGTGGAACTGATCCTGCTCGCGGTGAACATCAACCTGGTGGCGTTCTCGGCGTTCCTCAACGACATCGTCGGCCAGGTGTTCGCGCTGCTGGTGCTGACGGTCGCCGCCGCAGAGGCGGCGATCGGGCTCGCCATTCTCGTCGTCTATTTCCGCAACCGCGGCTCCATCGCGGTCGAAGACATCAATATGATGAAGGGCTGACGCATGATCCGCAACAGTGGGGACCGGTTGTCCGGCCAGATCACGCGTGTGCCGGGGGCATGGGCATGATCCAGGCGATTGTCTTTCTGCCGCTGCTCGGCGCTATCCTCGCGGGCCTGATCTCGCTCGCGGGCGCGCATGCGCGCAACCCCAGCGGCGACACCGTCGAGCATCACGGCGATCACGGTCATGATGCGCACGCGCATGCCTCGACGGCGCATGACGATCACGCCGCGCACGGCCACGACGACCACGCCCCGGCCGAGCCGGCGGCGGCCGGCAC
>JBASBO010000106.1:0-5554 GCA_049651165.1 Xanthobacteraceae bacterium
GGCGGCTATCATCACGTCCTCATGCACGGCACCACCATTCACGGCGCGCAGCGGATGCGCAACGACGACGGCACGCCGGTCACCGGCCGCCCGCAGACGATTTCCTATTATGACAAGGACGGCGGCATCGGGCAGGCGATCGCCGCCGTGCGGGCGCGCAAGGGGGCTGCGATGCGCGTCGCGGTGATCGGGCTCGGCGCTGGCACGCTGGCCTGCGCCGCCGCGCCGGGCGAGACGTGGCGGTTCTTCGAGATCGATCAGAGCATGATCGATACCGCGCGCGATCCGCGCTACTTCACCTTCATCCGCGACTGCGCGCCCGGCTTGCAGCCGGTGGTCGGCGACGCCCGCATCACTTTCGCGCGCGAGCCGGATGGTATCTACGATCTGGTGATCGTCGATGCCTATTCGTCGGACGCGATTCCGATTCACCTCGCCACCCGCGAGGCGATGGCGATCTACAAGGCCAAGCTGGCGCCGCATGGCGCGGTGCTGATGCACGTCTCCAACCGCCATCTCGAACTCGCCAGCGTGGTGGCAGGCATCGCCGCCGCCAACGGCCTCAAGAGCTGGCACTTCGCCGAGGATGTCGAGCGCGACGACCCCTACATCTTCACCACAGAAGTCGTGCTGTCGGCGCGTGACGATGCCGACATCGGCAATCTGGTCTGGAATAAGAACTGGGTGGCGCGGACGGTCGACGCCGGCGTGCGGGTCTGGACCGACGACTATTCGAATATCCTTGGCGCGGTGTGGCGGCGGTTGCGCGAGAGCGACGGCTGAGGTGCTTCTGCTTCGTGTCCCGGATGCGATGCGGCGCAAGCATGAGCGCCGTGCCGCTTCGCTGATCCGGGATCGTTACGGACGATGCCCTTGATACGGTCCCGGCTCTGCGGCGCGGCATCATATGCCGCACCGCGTCCGGGACACCGCCTTTGCGAACGGACGTCCTCAATCCATGTCGCTGAACAGGCCGCGCGGACGCACGTAAGGCTGCGGCGCATAGTAGCCCTGCTGCGGGGCGTAATAGCCGCGCGGCGCGCCGTAGTGCTGGGCGTAGCTGTCGCCGCCGTCATAATACTGCGGCGGGGCCTGATAGACACGGCGGTAGGGGCGCGGCGAGGGGTAGCGACGGTCGCTGTTGCTGCCGTCGGCGGGATAAATGTAGCCGTCGTCGCGCGCCGCCGGCGGCGCCACCGGGCGCGCGACCCGCGCCTGCGGCGACAGGTCAAGCGGGTTGCCGGCGGCGTCATAGCCGGTGTCGATATCGCCGGCGGCCGGATCGCGGCGTGCCACGGCGGTTTTCGATTTGCTCTTGTCGCGGGCGAGGGCGACGCGCGACGAGCCGGTCAGCGTCACCGTCGTCGTCAACAGGCCGTCGCGCTTCACCAGATCATACAGCGTCGCGGCGTGGGCGCGCGAAATGCGGACGCAGCCGTGGGACACCGGCGAGCCGAGGCTTCGCTCCGAGAAGGTGCCGTGGATGGCGTGGCCCTTCTTGGTGAAGAAGATCGAATGTGGCATCGGCGCGTCGTCGAACTCCTTGGAGAAGTGATCCTCCTCCATGCGGAAGGTCTGGAAGCTGCCGTTGGGCGTCTCGTACGACGGATTGCCGGTCGAGACTGGCCACCGATAGCGTTCGACGCCATCGACCGCGACGGTCATGACCTGATTGTCCTTGTCGACGGTGATGGAAACCTTGGCGGAGGCCACGGAAGGGAGCGCCACGAGTATCGTCAGCGCGGCGAGCGGAATGAACAACATACGCATTTGTCACTGGCCTCCAGACCCGCTTTCCAGAAAAGAGTGCTGGAATTGAAGGCCGCTTGCCCACCCCGCTGACTATATGCACATGATCCGGCACCGGTTCCAGTCCTCCGGCGCATCAATCTTGGCGGCAGCGGGCGGCGGGTCGCCGTCGCCTGTGCGGATACCGGCTGAGGGTAATTGGCAACCGGCTTTCGTGATCGCGCAACCAATCGTGATGTCGAGCGTTACTATTACGGTTTCGCGGCGGAGAAATCCGCCACGGCGACCGATCCCATTTGACCATTGAGGATTTTCCGATGAACGCTTCCGCCATCACCATGTCGTACCGTGCCGTTCTAGGCCGTCCCCTTGCGATCGCGGCCATGACGCTTGCGTTATTGGCCGTGCCGGGCGTCGTGCAGGCGCAGGGCGTCTTCAGGGGAATGGAGCGCGGCGCCAATCAGGGCGCGTATGAGGGCAACCGCGCGGCCGGTCCGGTCGGCGGCGCGGTTGGCGGCGCCATCGGCGCCGGTGTCGGCGGGGTGGTCGGCGGCGTCAAGGGCGTGCTCGGCATTCCCGATCGCGGGCCGTATCGCGGCAAGCGTTGCCGCGGTTACTACGACCGGCATCATCACTTTCATTGCTATCGCCGCTGATATGCGCGACGCATGAAACCAGAACGGCCCGGAATCGCTCCGGGCCGTTTTTGCTTGCGTAAGCCGGAGTGATTTAGCTCTGCGGAAGCATCAGGGTTCCACGCGAGGCGAATCCCTTGCAGCGATTTTGTTCCGTTGCTTCCCGCTTCAAACGTGCAACGCAGTTCCTCAATCGATGCCGCGTCATCCCTGTCTCGACGCGGGAACGACTGTCACGGTCGTGTGTTCTCCTAGCAGGTTTTGCAGAAGGAGAGAGCTTATGAAGTCGAAGTCTATTGTGATCGCGTTGGCAGGATCGACGATGTTGGCGGCAGCCGCGTTCGCGCAAGCACCATCGACCACGACCACGACCACGGCCCCTGCCGCAACGATGACCACCACCGATGCAATGTCGCATCAGGGGCAATGGCGCGCCTCGAAGGTGGTGGGCTTGAAGATCTACAACGACAGCAACGAGAGCCTTGGTTCGGTGAACGATCTGTTGCTCGACAAGGACGGCAAGATCGCCGCTGCGGTGATCGGCGTCGGTGGCTTCCTCGGCATGGGCGAGCATTATGTCGCGGTGCCGTTCGAGAAGATCAAATGGGTCAACGAGCCGGTGCCTTCAACCACAACCGCAAACACCACGACCTCTCGTCCGGCGTCAACCACCACCACAACCACCACTGGATCATCGACGGTGACGACCGCCCCGAAGGCCAATCCGTGGTATCCCGACCACGGTATCTTCAATGCGACAAAGGACGAACTCAAGGCGATGCCGGAGTTCAAGTATTCGACCTGACGGATCGCGAGACAACATACAGGCGATAGTAAAGAGGCCGGGCGTCGATCGCCCGGCTTTCTTTTTTTACCGGACTAAAATCCCGGCAACCGGTTCACCACGACGCTGACCGCGCCGCCGGCCTCGGCGATCACCCTCATCTTGGTGGAATCGAAGGCGAGCCCGGCGAGGCGCACGCTGTTGACCGCGGCATCGACGCGCAACCCGTCGTCGTTCTTTCGCAGGTCATCGATAAGCGCGCCGATCCGCGTACGGGCATCGGCGGCGAGCGGCTTGAGATCGATGACGGCCCGCTCCGCGACCGCCTTTTCCAGATAGGGAATCGCGGCCCGCGTCGCCGCGCCGAACAGGCCGAACGCCGCCTCGGATTCGACTGCGAGCTTGATGTCGGTGAGGCGAACCGTCTGTTGCGCGGTGTCGAGCGCCGGTCGGCCCCAGATATGGACGGTGGCGTTGGTGCCGAAGCCAAACCAGCTTCGGTTCTCCTTGGCGTCCACCACCAGCGAGATCAGCAGGCGGTCGCCGGACGCCGCGACGGTCGCGCGCTTCACCGTCACCGCGACCGAACTGTCGCCGTTCTCCGGAAAGGTCTTGCCGGTAAACTGCGCCGCGAGGATCGTATTGATGTCGGTGAACGGCATGTCCACCGGCACCCCGATATCGACCCGGCCGGGACGCGCCGCGACCAGTTCGATCGTGGCGGGGAAGGGACAGTCCGGCTTGGTTTCGGAAGGCGTGATGCGGGTTTCGGCGTCGATGCCGAGCATCAGCGTGACGTTGCCGGCGTCGATCTTCGGCTGCACCGCGATCGCCTTGGTCGGCCGCATTTCAAGCCAGAGGCGGGATTGCGGGGCGGCGCTTCCCCGCAAGGGAATCGAGCGGCACAGTTTCGCCCATTCGCGCCGCGCGCTGGTTTCGAGCGCGGGATCGTTGCCGATCCGCTGTTGCAACGCGGCCAGTTGTTCGTTCACCACCTGATCGATCGCCGGTTTCATCTGCGCCGGCACGTTGACGCGGACGCCGGAGATCGACAGGTTGGTATCGCCGAGATCGACCCGCGCGGCGAGGTTCGGCTCGATGCGCCAGTTCGCGGTGAGCTTGGGCCGCGACGTCATGGCGACGTTGCCGCGGATGTCGGCGTCGGCATGGAACGCCTTGATGTTGATACCGGCGATCTGCTTAGCGACATTGCCGCCGAGCAGCGAACCCAGCGCGTTGCCGATCGCGTCGCGCGCGTTGGCCGACAGCGCGCCCTTGACGTCGAGCTTGCCAGTCAACGGCGTCGCCAGCGACAGCGCGTCCTGTCCGCCGCTCGCGCTGATCGGGCCGCGCGCCGCCGTCCAGTCGATGTCGGCATCCTGCAACAGTTGCGGCACGGGGTTGTCGGCCTTGCCGCCGAAATTGCGTGGAGCGGCGCGGTCGGCAGCATCGCCGATGGCCTTGAGCGGAATCTTGATCGGAACCAGCAGCGTCGAATTGCGCGTGACCGCCGGCAGCGGGGGCAACGCGGCGAGCACCGGCGGCGGCGACGAGTCGCCGGGCTGAAGCCAGTCCATCACCTTCAGGCTTGCCGCGAAAGACGCGGCGATCACCGCGACGGCGATCACAACGGTTTTGACGCGCATCGGTGGTCCGGTCCCCCTCGGCGGCGGAGCCTACAGGCCCCGCCGGGGCCGCGCCAGCCTTGGCGGCCAGTCTTGCCGCCTCGGCCTTGCGCGACCGCCACCCGCGCCGCTCACAGCAGGCCGAGCACGATCGCTCCGACGAAAGCCAGGGATAGATACGCGGTCAATGTGGTCAGTTTTCCGAACGTCGTCATGGGCCACCTCCCCATCTCGATCACGTTCACGCGGGCGGTTGGTCCCAACGACAAACCCGCAGCCTCGTTCCCGGTCCGGACGGCGGTCTTTTGCCGCGCCGTCACGGGAACCGCCGGCGGACTGGGCGATATGGTTAAAACTTCCTGAAATCAATACGTTGAAGAGTCTTTAAATAAATTCGACCAACGTGCGCGGATGACGCGCCGAATGATCCTTTCGCTGATGGGCTGTGCCGCGCTCGCCTCGCTGGCGGGCTGCGGCCGCGGCTTCTTCCAGGTCGAGCAGCGCGCGCCGTGGCGCGCCGAGGCGGAGGCCGCCTGCCTGAAGTCGGGTGTCGTGAAGGAAACCGCCGAGGTGGTGCGGATCAACCCGATTTCCGGTCCCGGCGTCTGCGGCGCCGAGTTCCCGCTGAAGGTGGCCGCGCTCGGGGACGCATCCACCTCGCTCGGATTCGCTGACGACATCCGGCCGCCGGGCGCGATCGGCGGCAGTCAGCCGCGCTGGCCGGGCGCGCAGCCCGGTTATGCCGCGGCGCGGTCCTCATC
>JBASBO010000107.1:0-5252 GCA_049651165.1 Xanthobacteraceae bacterium
ACACCGCGCTGATCATGTACACCTCCGGCACTACCGGCCGGCCCAAGGGCGCGATGCTGTCGCACGGCAACGTCATCCATTCCGCCATGATCTACGAGGCGTGCATGGCGCTGACGGCGGCCGAGCGCTCCATCGCCGCGGTGCCGCTCGCCCATGTCACCGGCGTCATCGCCAACGTCCTGGCGATGGCGCGTTGCGCCGGCACGCTCATCATCATCGCCGAGTTCAAGGCCGCCAACTATTTGCAGGTCGCCGCGCGCGAGCGCGCCACCCACTCCGTGATGGTGCCGGCGATGTACAACCTGTGCCTGCTGCAAGCCGATTTCGACAGCCACGATCTTTCGGCGTGGCGGATCGGCGGCTTCGGCGGCGCGCCGATGCCGGTCGCCACCATCGAGAAGCTGGCGCGGTCGCTGCCCGGCCTCACGCTGGTCAACGCCTACGGCGCCACCGAGACCACCTCGCCGTCCACTATCATGCCGCCGGGGTTCGCCGCCTCGCAGATCGACAGCGTCGGACGGCCCTGCCCCGGCGCGACCATCGTGATGATGGACGACGCCGGCCGCGAGGTGCCGCGCGGCGAGGTCGGCGAGTTGTGGATTCACGGCGGCTCGGTCATCAAGGGCTACTGGAACAAGCCGGAGGCGACCGCCGAGAGTTTCACCGGCGGCTTCTGGCATTCCGGCGATCTCGGCTCGATCGATGAGCAGGGCTTCGTGCGGGTGTTCGACCGCAAGAAGGACATGATCAACCGCGGCGGCCACAAGATCTATTCGGCCGAGGTCGAGTCGGTGCTCGCCGGCCACGACGACGTGGTGGAAAGCGCGATCATCGCCAAACCGTGCCCGGTGCTGGGCGAGCGGGTTCATGCGGTGATCGTGACGCGCAAGGCGGACCTCGACACGGGGATGCTGCGCGCCTGGTGCGCGGCGCGGCTGTCCGACTACAAGGTGCCCGAAACGATCACCGTGAGCCGCGATCCGCTGCCGCGCAACGCCAACGGCAAGGTGCTGAAGAAGCAGTTGCGCGAGGCGCTGCTGCGGGAGCTGGCGTAGACGCCTTTGTCTGCCGAGGTGGGATGCGCTACCGGAAATTAGCTTTATGAGCCGATACGCGATCAGCGTCGTCCCTGCGAAGGCAGGGACCCATACGCCGCAGCGATTCGATTCAATCGATCCGGTCGAAATCGTTCAATGACAACCAACGCCAGGGTTTATGGGTCCTCGCCTGCGCGAGGACGACGCCGAGGTCGTTTGATCCTGCGCGCACCATTTCGAGTCAGGTGCTTAAGATAACGGCAACCGCTTCATGCTTCACCGCACGCGGCTCACCGGGGCCGACAGCCGGTCGGTGCGGTCGCGCTCGGTCAGGTCCACCACCGTCGCCATCGGCGCGATCAGTTCGTAGACATAGCTGGCATCGGTGAAGTAGCGCTTCGAGGTTCCGCCCAGCGCCTCGGGCGCGACGCGATCCAGCAGGATCACGCCGAACTCGCTGTCGGCGCGGCGGGTGGCGGCGCTGGTGTTGAACTCCTCCCAGCGGAAATGGAAGATCGCCTCGCGCGGATCGCCTTCCACCGTCCATTGCGCCACGACGTGCGGGTGCTTGCCGACCAGCGACAGCCCCTCGTCGGTGTGCGAGGCCAGTTCGAAGAACAACAGCGACAGGCTCTGCGCGGCGCGGGCGCTGATCGAGATATCGGGCCCGCTCACCACGATGCGGTCGGCGTTGGGAATCGCGCGCGCCTCGAACAGGCCCTTGAGCGGCACGCCCTGCCAGCGGCTTTCGCTCAGCAGCGAAACCACGTTCGACATCGCATGGATCCGCCCGATCAGAAGATCGCGCGCCACGTCGACATCGGCGCCGTGCCGCATGGTGCGGGTAACGATCGACTGGATCACCGCGAGGATGTTCTTGACCCGGTGATTGAGTTCGTCGATCACCGCCGTCAGGCGATGCTCGAAGCCGATCCGCACCCGGATTTCGCGCCTCATGCGCAGGTTGTTGTAGGCGATGTAGCTGAACAGCCCGCAGATCACCATGGTCATTGCGAAACCGATCGCCGCCACCACCGCCGCCAGTTCGAACGCGCGCTGCTCGATATTGGTCTTGGCGTAATAGGCCAGTTGCCAGTCGCGGCCGCCGAACGCCACGGTGCGGATGAACGGCGCGGGCGCGGCGGCCTCACCCTGGCCTGGCCGCGCGATCGGGCGCGCCGTGACCTGACCATTGTCGGCGACGATCAGTTCGGTTCCGCTGCTGGCCGGGTCGCGCAGCGCGATCGAGAACAGCGACGTCTCGTCATTGGTCAGCATCAGCGGCGCAAGCTCGTAGGAAAAGGTGACGAAGCCGAGCAACGGCCCGGTGGCGTCGCGCAGCACCGGGGTCGCGAGCACCAGCCCGACCGGGCCGTCCGGCCGCATCAACGGCAGCGGCTCCGACGCCGCCGGCTGCATGGTCTCCAGCGCCCGCGCCAGCATCGCCTTGAGGATCGGCCGGGTATCGAGCACGCGGCCGGTGAAATCCTCGGTCCGGCCGTTGCGCGGTTCGACGTCCATCAGCACGTCGAGCGGTTCGGTGACCGAGGCGGGATCGAGCGGCTGACCCTTGAAGTCACGGATCTCCGGCCGCGAAAAGCCGGCGCTCTGCAATTCGGCCTGCGCCTGCGCCAGTTCGCCGGGTTGCAGCCGCGCGACCCAGCCCGCCACAACGAAATCGGTCTTGAAGGCGTAGATCGAGGTGCGCAGCGGCTTCAGCATGTTGGCCTTGGTCACCGTCGGCGAGTGAAACAGGCCGGAGGCGACCCGCGCCAGCAGTTCGCGCTCGGTCAGGCGGTCCTGCACCAGGCTGGCGTTGACGTCGATGGCTCGGGACAGCGCGATGCGGTTGACGGTGAGTTCCTGCTCATGGGCGCGATAGGCAGCGAGGCCGGACAACAACATTCCCAGCAGCGCTATAAACCCGATGATGAACCCCAGCCTGACCACGCGCCTGCCTGAACATCAATCCGGTGAAAGTAGCCAAGAGCGTCGGGCGTCCGGCGCCGATGAAGGTGACTGCCGCGTCCGGCGCACGGGCGCTGTCGGACGCAGCCCCCATATCCCGGCGCGAGACATGTTTGAATTAACAAAAGGAATCCGGTTTGGTTCCACCGCGGCGCGAAGGCCGGAACGCACACCCGGCGACGGCGCACGAGGCCGTCGCCGGGCGGGGTCCGGCGGCTAGTGTCCCGCATCCGAAGTTCGCCTCATTTCGCAGCAGGCTCCGAGCGAACTTCGGATTCGAAAGGCCACTGGCAATTTCACAATGCCAGTGTGATTCAGGTCCAAAAGTCCGTTTGAAGGACCCCGCTGAGGCAATGAAGCGAATTTCTGAACTATCGCCCTAGCGCGCGTCCACCTTGGCCGGGGTGATGATCTCGATCTTGGCCGGGGCGCTCAGGCATTTGGCGGCAATGCGCCCGAACGTCTTCATGTGGTCGCTCTGGCGGTGCGGCCCCAGCGCCTCGGCGTTCTCCCATTGCTCGACGAACACCATCCGGGTCGGATCGGTGACGCTCTCGTGCAGATCGTAGGAAACATTACCCGGCTCCTGACGGGTGGCGGCGATGCACGCCTTCGCGCCATCGATCAGTTCGGCCCGCATCTCCGGCTTCACGGTCAAGGTCGCCACGATATAAATCACGATAATCTCCCGCTGATTTTGTCGATGGCGGGAACACTAGAGCCTTTCCACGGCTTGCGCCATCGCCCCCGCGCGTCCCCTGTCCGCCACCGAACCCCGCCGCTGGCGGGCCGGCGGCGTCAGTTTGACCTTGAATCCGCCGCGATGCTGCGCCATATCATCGCCACGACCTTGCGATTCAGGCAGGTCCCCGCGAGCCGCGTGTTCTTTGGCCGTCACCGGCTTCTGGCTCGCCCCTTTCAGCCAACCAAAACCGACGCCCCAAACACGCGGGTGTCCCGAAGCGCCTTCGCGGCGCGTTTGCCCGCACCTGACCGCCAGAGGTCAGGCGTTCGCTTTTTCAATGGAAAGACACCCCTTTTGACCTCCTTTCAGGATTTCGGCCTTGCCGATCCCATCTCGCGCGCCCTAGTGGACCAAAACTACCACACGCCGACGCCGATCCAGGCGCAGACCATTCCCCTCGCACTCGCCGGCCGCGACGTCGTCGGCATCGCTCAGACCGGCACCGGCAAGACCGCCGCTTTCGCGCTGCCGATCCTGCATCGCGTGCTTGAGAACCGCCTCCGTCCGCAGCCCAAGACCTGCCGCGTGCTGGTGCTGAGCCCGACCCGCGAGTTATCCGGGCAGATCCTCGACAGCTTCAACGCCTATGGCCGCCACATGCGGCTGACCTCGGCGCTGGCGATCGGCGGCGTGCCGATGGGCCGTCAGGTCCGCGCCCTGATGGGCGGGGTCGAGGTGCTGGTCGCCACCCCCGGCCGCCTGCTCGATCTGGTGCAGGGCAACGCGCTCAAGCTCGGCCAGGTCGAGTTCCTGGTGCTCGACGAGGCCGACCGGATGCTCGACATGGGCTTCATCAACGACATCCGGAAGATCGTCGCCAAGCTGCCGGTGAAGCGGCAGACGCTGCTGTTCTCGGCCACCATGCCGAAGGACATCGCCGAACTCGCCGAGCAGATGCTGCGCGATCCGGCGCGGGTGGCGGTGACACCGGTGGCGTCCACCGTGGAGCGCATCGCCCAGCGCGTGATCCAGCTCGACGTCGCCGCCAAGCCGGCGGCGCTGGCGCAGATCCTCCAGCAGGAGCCGATCAACCGCGCGCTGGTGTTCACCCGCACCAAGCACGGCGCCGACAAGGTGGTGAAGACGCTGGCCCGCGCCGGCATCGCCGCCGACGCCATCCACGGCAACAAGTCGCAGAACTACCGCGAGCGCGTGCTGGCGGCGTTCCGCTCCGGCGAGATCCGCACGCTGGTCGCAACCGACATCGCCGCGCGCGGCATCGACGTCGACGGCGTCAGCCACGTCGTCAACTTCGACCTGCCCAACATCCCGGAAACCTACGTCCACCGCATCGGCCGCACCGCCCGCGCCGGCGCCGACGGCGTTGCAATCTCGCTTTGCGCCGGCGAGGAAATGGCGTATCTCCGCGACATCGAAAAACTGATCCGTGTCGCATTGCCAAAGGAAGACCGACGCACGCCCGGCCATCGCGAGTCCGGCCCCTCCGCGCAGCAGCATCGCGGCGGCCGGCCGGGTGGCCATGCGAGCGCGCATCGCGGGTC
>JBASBO010000108.1:0-3047 GCA_049651165.1 Xanthobacteraceae bacterium
GAACTGGAGGCCGGGGCTTGCGCCGGCGCGCGCTGCATCGGCGGCGCGGTCTGCGTGATCGAACCGGTGAAAAGATTGTCCAACAGGCTGAGTGGCCCGCCACCGCCGGACGATTGCGCCGCCGCCGCGCCCGGCCATGCCAGCGCCACCAGCAGCGCGCCCGCGATGGCTCCGACCATGGCCGCGACCGGTCGCTTACCGCGCATCGTCTGGTCCGTCATCCGCATGCCGTCATCCCGTCGCTTTGGTCGATATCCATTGGTGTTCAGGAGGCCCGGATAGGGTTTCGATCAGCTTAACAGATGCGGGGTTTTTCGCGAACCGCCGACGACCAAGGGTCGCAGGGGCCAGCACGTCACCACACATCCGCCTTTGTTGTTGGCTGCAAACGGGCTACGATTCCGTTGCCGGTTCCGGCATCCCTCATCGCCGTTCGAACAAAGAAGCGCTCATGAAAATCCGCAAAGCCGTCTTTCCGGTTGCCGGTCTCGGCACCCGCGTCCTCCCCGCCACCAAGGCGATGCCGAAGGAAATGCTCACCATCGTCGATCGCCCGCTGATCCAGTACGTGGTGGACGAGGCGCGCGAAGCCGGCATCGAGCATTTCATTTTCGTCACCGGACGCAACAAGGGCGTGATCGAGGACCACTTCGATAAAATGTTCGAACTCGACGCCACGCTGGCCGCGCGCGGCAAAAAAGCCGAACAGGAGTTGCTGGCGCAATTCCAGCCGGTCGCGGGTGCGATGAGTTTCACCCGCCAGCAGGCGCCGCTCGGCCTCGGCCATGCGGTCTGGTGCGCGCGCGACATCGTCGGCGACGAGCCGTTCGCGGTGGTGCTGCCGGACGAACTGGTGCTCAACACGCCGGGCGTGCTGAAGCAGATGATCGTCGCCGCCGGCGCGCTCGGCGACAAGGCCAATCTGATCGCGGTGGAAGCCGTGCCGGAGGACATGACGCACAATTACGGCGTGGTCGGCGTCGGCGAACGGCTCGGCAAGGTGTTCGCCGTCAACGGCATGGTCGAGAAGCCGCCGAAGGGCACCGCGCCGTCCAACCTCTCGATCACCGGCCGCTACATCCTGCAACCGGAGATCTTCAGGATTCTGGAGACGCAGGAGAAGGGCGCGGGCGGCGAGATCCAGCTCACCGACGGCATGAAGACGCTGGCCGAAACGCAGAAGTTCTACGGTCTGGAGTTCGAGGGTGAGCGCCACGACTGCGGCTCGCGCGCCGGCTTCCTGCGCGCCAATATCGCCTACGGCCTGGCGCGGCCCGACCTGCGCGACGGCTTGCTCGCGGAGATGAAGAAGCATTTGTGACGGCGACGGCGCTCTGGACAGACGCGCCGTCTTCCGCGACCATCGGCCCCGGAATCAGAACCGACCGAGGAAACCCCATGACGCACTTCATCGCTCTCGCCGGCGTCAGCCTGCTCGTGCTCGCAACCGTTGCGCCGCAGGCGTGCGCCGAGGGCCCGCCGAAGCTGCCGACCGCGGCGCAGAGCGATCCCGTCGCCAACAAGGTGATGCAGGGCTTCCCGCCGCCGCCGGACAAGATCGTGCGCTTCGCTGACGGCACCAGCAGCCGCTTCCCCGGCACCCGCTGGGCCTTCAATCACATCCGCGAACTGGTGCCGACCGCCAATGTCTGGCGCGGCGAGGGCGCGGTATCGCAGTTGCCGCGCGCGGAGCGCGACATCGACAACATCCCCGTCACCACCATGGACGGCAGGGCGATCACCTTCGGCGACATGCCGGCGCTGACCTATGCCGACGGCCTGCTGGTGCTGCACAAGGGCAAGGTGATCTACGAGAAGTATTTCGGCGCGGGGAATGCGCATGTCCCGCACATCGCCTTCTCGGTGACGAAATCGTTCGTCGGCACGCTCGCCGCCGTGCTGGTCGCGCAAGGCAAGCTCGATCCCGCCGCGCAGGTGGTGAAATACGTTCCTGAGTTGAAGGACTCCGCCTACGGCGACGCCACCGTGCGCGAGGTGATGGACATGACCATCGGCGTGAAATATTCGGAGAACTATTCCGATCCGAAAGCCGAGGTGTTCGACTACGCGCGCGCCGGCGGGATGATGCCGCAGCCGCCCGGCTACAGCGGGCCGAAGACGTTCTACGATTTCCTCGTCACGTTGCAGAAGGAAGGCGAGCACGGCAAGGCGTTCGCCTACAAGACTTCCAACGCCGAGGTGCTGGCGTGGATCGTCAAGCGCGCCTCCGGCCAGTCGATGGCGGACCTGCTGTCGAAGGAAATCTGGCAGAAGCTCGGCGCGGAGAACGACGCTTACTTCATGGTGGATTCGATCGGCGTCGAATCCGGCGGCGGCGGGCTCAACACCACGCTGCGCGATCTCGCCCGCTTCGGCGAGATGATCCGCAACAAGGGCCAGTTCAACGGCCAGCAGGTGATCCCGCAAGCGGCGATCGTCGAGATCACCACGCCGGGCGACAAGGACAAGTTCGCGCCGGCCGGCTACAAGACGCTGCCGGGCTGGTCCTATCGCGACATGTGGTGGCAGAGCAACAACGCCAACGGCGCGTTCGCCGCGCGCGGCATCTACGGCCAGTCGATCTACATCGATCCGAAAGCGGAGATGGTGATCGTGCGCTACGCCTCGCACCCCTACGCCGCCAATGCCGCCAACGACCCGGTGACGCTGCCGGCTTACGCGGCGCTGGCGGCGGAACTGATGAAGTGACGCGGGAATGAGGCGGCGACCCTTCCAGGCTCAGGCCTCGCCCTTGCACCTCAAAGTCTGACTTGAAATGGGGCACGCAGGATCAAACAACTTCAGCGTCGCCTTCGCCTGCGCGGGGACGACAATTTCATGTTGCACATTCGTGCGCAACTCAGAAGGACGATCGCTCAGGACTCTCCGGCGTCGTCCGCCGAGGCATCGCGGCGCGAGGCCGCCAGCAAGCCGAGCGCGACGCCGCCAAGGACGATGACCGGCAGCAGCCGCTTGACGCCGACGGCCTGCACCACCCGCAAGCCGGTCGCCAGCAGCACCGGATCGGTGAGGAAGCTCTGTGCGGC
>JBASBO010000109.1:0-1715 GCA_049651165.1 Xanthobacteraceae bacterium
AGCCTCGCTTTCGGCCGCCTCGCCGTCCGCCAGCAGCCGCGCCGCCCTGACCGCCAGCGTGCGTCCGGCGTCGGTCAGCGCCAGCCGTCGCGAGGTGCGGTTGAACAGCCGCGCACCCAGCCGCTGCTCCAGCCGTGCAATAGCCTTCGACACCGTTGCCTTGGACAGCGCCAGTTCGTTCGCCGCCGCGGCGAAGGAACGCAGTTCCACCACCTTGGCGAAGATCGCCAGTGCCTCGAAATCAGGGAGTTTTGTCATATCAATATTGGAAACTATGGATTTCTATAGTTTCTATTTATACACCATCAAAATCGGCCTATCTAGCCATCAACCAGTTCGAAAGGAGCAATCCGATGATTGAACTTCGACCCTTCGACACCCTTGGTGCGGCCGATCATGGCTGGCTCAACGCGCATCATCATTTCTCGTTCGCCAACTATTTCAACCCCGAGCGGATGAATCACGGCCGGCTGCGGGTGTGGAACGACGACGAGATCGCCCCCAACTCCGGCTTCCCGCCGCATCCCCACGCCAATATGGAGATCATCACCTTCGTTCGCGAAGGCGCGATCACCCATCAGGACTCGCTCGGCAACAAGGGGCGCACCGAAGCCGGCGACGTTCAGGTGATGAGCGCCGGCTCGGGCATCCGCCATGCCGAATACAATCTTGAGCCGGTGCCGACGCGGATCTTCCAGATCTGGATCGAGCCCGATCAGGACGGCGGACAGCCGTGCTGGGGCGCCAAGCCGTTTCCGAAAGGCGACCGCTCCGGCCGCTTCGTGACGCTGGCGAGCGGCCTCAAAGGCGACGCCGATGCGCTGCCGATCCGCGCCGACGCTCGCGTCGTCGCCGCCACGCTCAAGAGCGGCGAGGTCGCCAGCTACGCGCTGGGCCAAGGCCGAAGCGGCTATCTGGTGCCCGCAACCGGCGCGGTCGAAATCAACGGCGTGCGCGCCGACGCGCGCGACGGCGTCGCGATCCGCGATGAAAGCACGCTGACTATCACCGCGCTCGCGGATTCCGAAGTGGTGCTGGTCGACGCCGCGTAACTGACCCAACGACGTCATGCGCGGGCTCGCCCCGCGCATGACGTGAGCAACCCTCCAATCGTATTTCCCACCCAGCCAAACGGAGATCACTCATGGCAAAGGTTCTCGTTCTCTATTATTCCGCTTACGGCCACATCGAGACGATGGCCAACGCGGTCGCCGAAGGCGCGCGCGAGGCCGGCGCGACGGTGGACGTCAAGCGCGTGCCCGAACTGGTGCCGCCGGAAGTCGCCAAGGCCGCGCATTACAAGCTCGATCAGGCAGCCCCCGTCGCCACCATCAACGACCTCGTCAACTACGACGCCATCGTGGTCGGCACCGGCACCCGCTTCGGCCGCATGTCGTCGCAGATGGCCAATTTCCTCGATCAGGCCGGCGGGCTGTGGGCCAGGGGGGCGTTGAACGGCAAGGTCGGCGGTGCATTCTCCTCGACCGCGACCCAGCACGGCGGCCAGGAAATGACCCTGTTCTCGATCATCACCAACCTGCTGCACTTCGGCATGGTCATCGTCGGGCTGAACTACGGTTTCGCCGGCCAGATGGGCGTCAAGGAAGTGACCGGCGGCGCCCCCTACGGCGCCACCACCATCGCCGATGGCGACGGCAGCCGTCAGCCCTCCGCCAACGAACTCGCCGGCGCGCGCTATCAGGGCCGCGCGATCG
>JBASBO010000110.1:0-7004 GCA_049651165.1 Xanthobacteraceae bacterium
TCTCGCGCGCGAACGCGGCGACGTAGCGCGGCTCGTCGATCGGCGCGTGGCGGACGTGGCTGTTGAAGTCGCAATACGGGCACTTCGACAGGCAGAACGGCCAGTGCACGTAGACGCCGAAGGCGTCGGCTCCGTCAGCGCGGTTCAAGGCAGATCTCCGCGAGCTTGACGAAAGCGCGGGCGCGGTGCGACAGCCCGAGCCCAAGCGGCGGCAGCCCGTGCTTCTCGACGCTGGTCATTTCTCCGAAGGTGCGGCCATGGCCGTCGGGCAGGAAGACGGGGTCGTAGCCGAAGCCGGCGGTGCCGCGCGGCGGCCAGACCAGCGTGCCCTCGACGCGCGCCTCCACGTCCTCCAGATGGCCGTCCGGCCACGCCACGCACAGCGCCGAGACGAAATGCGCGGCGCGCCTGTCCGGCGTGGTCGCGCCGCGCTCCTGCAACAGCCGCTCGATCTGCGTCATCGCCGCCGTGAAGTCCTTGGACGGCCCGGCCCAGCGCGCCGAATGGATGCCGGGCGCGCCGTCGAGCGCGTCGACGCAAAGTCCCGAATCATCGGCGAAGGCCGGCAGCCCGGAGGCGTTGGCGGCGGCGACCGCTTTGATGCGGGCGTTGGCCTGAAAGCTGTCGCCGGTCTCCTCGGGCTCATCGAGTCCGAGTTCGCCGGCGGATACCGCCGCTATGCCGTAGGGCGATAGCAGTTCGCGCATCTCGACGAGCTTGCCGGGATTGTGGGTCGCGATCACGAGTTGGCCGGTGATTCGCCGGTGCATCTTGTCATCCTACGTCAATGCGGGAATCGGCGAAACCGCGTGGCGCGGTGTGTTTTGTTTGACGCGTTTTCTTCACGCGAACCGGTATCCACTTCGCTCGAAAACGCTATGCAATTGCCATCTTCTGCAAGTCCACCAGCCGCGTCACGCCCTTGCGCGCCAGCGCCATCAGCGCCAGAAATTCGTCCTGCGTGAACGGGGTGCGCTCGGCGGTGCCCTGCACCTCGATGATGCGGCCGTCGCCGGTCATCACGAAGTTGGCGTCGGTTTCGGCTTCCGAATCCTCGGCGTAATCGAGATCGAGCACCGGGGTGCCGTTATAGATGCCGCAGGAGATCGCGGCGACGTTGTCGCGCAGCACGTTGCCGCCGCCGGTCTTGAACATGTTGCGCGCCTTCATCCAGCCGATGCAGTCGGCCAGCGCCACCCACGCCCCGGTGATCGAGGCGGTGCGGGTGCCGCCGTCGGCTTGCAGCACGTCGCAATCGACGGTGATCTGGCGCTCGCCCAGCGCTTCGAGGTCGATGGTGGCGCGCAGCGAGCGGCCGATCAGCCGCTGGATTTCCACGGTGCGGCCGTTCTGCTTGCCGGCGGAGGCTTCGCGGCGGGTTCGTTCCAGCGTGGCGCGCGGCAACATGCCGTATTCGGCGGTGACCCAGCCCCGGCCCTGACCCTTGAGCCACGGCGGCAGCCGGTCCTCCAGCGTCGCGGTGACCAGAACGTGGGTGTCGCCGAACTTCACCAGGCACGAGCCCTCGGCGTATTTGACCACGCCGCGTTCCAGTGAGACGGGTCGCAACTCGTCCGGCGCGCGACGGCTGGGCCGCATGGCGATTCTCCTGCAAATCCGGGGAAAGTGAGCTTAGGGGCTGCTTTTAGGGGCCGGCGGCGGCGGCGGCAAGGCTTTTGGGGCGATGATTAGGGATCGATACCGGCTTGTCTCCGGCGTCCGGGATGGACAAATTAGGACCTGTCCAAGAGGACTTTGTTTGTGCGCGGATTCGCAACACGGAAATCGTCGTCCCCGCAAAGGCGGGGACCCATACGCCGCAGCGATTCGGCTCCATCAACCAAGGGGCGATGTAAGTTTATGACAAGTAGCGCCAGGGGTTATGGGTCCCTGCCTGCGCAGGGACGAAGCAGCGGGTTAAGGAGTCCACCGTGGCCCATCACGATCCGATCGGCCTGATTTCCCCGCAGGCGGGGCTGGCCCAGCTCAACGAGCGATCGCGGGAGATTTTCCGGCAAATCGTCGAGAGCTATCTCGCCACCGGCGAGCCGGCGGGATCGCGCAACATCTCGCGCCTCATCACCATTCCGCTGTCGCCGGCCTCGGTGCGCAACGTGATGTCCGATCTCGAACAGCTCGGGCTGATCTACGCGCCGCACACCTCGGCCGGACGGCTGCCGACCGAACTGGGCCTGCGCTTCTTCGTCGACGCGCTGATGCAGGTCGGCGACCTGTCCGAGGCGGAGCGGCAGGCGATCCAGAGCCAGCTCGCTTCGGTCGGCAAGGCGCAGACGGTCGAGGCCGCGCTGAGCGAGGCGCTGACGCAACTGTCCGGCCTGTCGCGGGCGGCGGCGGTGGTTTTGACCGCGAAGTCCAACGTTCGGCTCAAGCATATCGAGTTCGTCCGGCTGGAGCCGGCGCGGGCGCTGGTGGTGCTGGTGGCCGAGGACGGTCAGGTCGAGAACCGCGTGCTCGATCTGCCGCCCGGCGTGCCGTCGTCGGCGCTCACCGAGGCGTCGAATTTCCTCAATGCGCGGATTCGCGGCCGCACGCTGGCGGAGGCGCGGCTGGAACTGGAAAGCGCGCTGGCGCAGAGCCGCGCCGAACTCGATCAGTTGACCCAGAAGATCATCGCCGCCGGCCTTGCGAGCTGGTCGGGCGGCGACGGCGACGACCGCCAGTTGATCGTGCGCGGCCACGCCAACCTGCTGGAGGATCTGCACGCGCTGGAGGACCTGGAGCGGGTGCGGCACCTGTTCGACGATCTGGAGAGCAAGCGCGAGGTGATCGACCTGCTCGGCCGCGCCGAGCGGGCCGAGGGCGTGCGGATTTTCATCGGCTCCGAGAACAAGCTGTTTTCGCTGTCGGGCTCCTCGACGATCATCGCGCCCTATCGCGACGGCGCGGGACACATCGTCGGCGTGCTCGGCGTCATCGGCCCGACCCGGCTGAACTACGCGCGGGTGATTCCGATGGTCGATCACGCCGCGCGCATCGTCAGCCGGATACTCGGCGGTTAACTTGCCGCCGGCCCGCGCGGCCGGCTTCAACCTTGATTTTCCGGCCGAAAGCCCCGATATCCCGGCCAGCATCTTCCATTCCATTCAGCACGAATTTCAAGAAGGCAGCGGCATGACGGATCCGAACGGGCAGAGCGGGCAGGGCGACAACCCCGAACCTTCCGCGAAGGACAAGGAGGCGGTGGTGTCCAAGCCTTACGTGATGCCGGACGATCCCGAGCCGGGCTCCGCCGAGGCGCTGGCCAAGGAAGCCACCGAGGCGCGCGACAAGATGTTGCGGACGCTGGCGGAGATGGAGAACCTGCGCAAGCGCACCACCCGCGAGGTGGCGGACGCCCGCGTCTACGGCATCACCGGGTTCGCGCGCGACGTGCTCGACATCGCCGACAACCTGCAACGCGCGCTCGATGCGGTGCCGGCGGAAGCGCGCGCCAGCGCCGACCCCGGCCTCAAGTCGCTGGTCGAGGGCGTCGAACTGACCGAGCGCTCGCTGCTCAACGCGCTGGAGAAGCACGGCGTCAAGCGCTTCGATCCGACCGGCGAGAAGTTCGATCCGAATTTCCAGCAGGCGATGTTCGAGGTGCCGGACCCCTCGGTGCCGGCGGGAACCGTGGTGCAGGTGGTGCAGGTCGGCTATACCCTCGGCGAGCGGGTGCTGCGTCCGGCGCTGGTCGGCGTCTCCAAGGGCGGCGTCAAGGCGGCCGCCGCCGCGACCGAGCAGGGATAGCCGGCACGGCTTTTTTGGCCTGATCGCTTGTCCCCATACGCGGCCGCCTGCGATGGCGGCCGCATTTTTTCCGCAAGCCACTCACGTTCACGGTCTGGACTCTGTTCGGGCGAGTCCCGTTGGGGGATATTGAGAGCGATTCGCGCGCGGCGGGCTGGGCCGCGCCGTGGCTCGGAGTCCGCTCAACTTCGTTGAAGCAGGCTCCTCGCTGATCTCTTTGATTGAGCATGATCTTATCCGAAAACCGGTTCCCGCTTTTCGGGATCATGCTCTGAGCGGTTTGGGGCGGACGATGTCAGGCGTTATCGCAACGATACGTCGGACCCTGCTGTCATGCACATCGCTGGTGCGCGACGGCGCGGCCGGCCTTGCCGTGACGCTACCGGCGGCGTCGCCCGCTCTGGCCGACAATGGCACCGTGGTCCAGACCCTCGCCGCGCTGACCGACCTCGACCAGCGCGGCATGGCGGCGATGACGCTCGCCGCGGGGGTATTGGGATTCTCGGTGCTCGCCACCGTCCTCTTGACCCGCACCCGCATCCGCGCGCTCACTACCGAGCGCCGGCTCCGGGCCGATCTCCATACCGCGCAGGCGGAAGCCGACCGCACCCGCGCGCTGCTGTTCACCGAACCCCAGGTCCTGATTTCGTGGCCGGCGGGCAGCGACCGCCCGGATATCAGCGGCGACATCGCCTTGCTTTTGCCGCAGGATTCCCACGCGGCGACGCCGCAGCGTGTGCTGGCGTTCGGCACCTGGCTGCCGCCCGAGCCCGCCTTGCAGATGGACCACGCCGTCGATGCGCTGCGCGAGGCCGGCGAGGCGTTCCAGCTCAATCTCACCGCCAGCAGCGGCCGCGCGGTCGAGGCGATGGGCCGCGCCATCGGCGGTCAGGCCATCGTGCGCATCCGCGAGTTGAGCGGCCTGCGCCGCGACCTCGCCGAGATGAGCCTGCGCTATCGCGACCTCCTTGCCGAAACCGAAATGCTGCGCGCGTTGACCGCCGCCGCGCCGTGGCCGCTGTGGGCGCGCACCACCAACGGCCACCTTGCTTATGCCAACGCCGCTTACGCCCGCGCCACCGACGCCGCGACGCCGGCCGAGGCCATCGCCGGCAATCTCGAACTGCTCGACAGCGACGACCGCGTCGCGATGGCGCGCGCACTCGCCGACAATACGGTGTTCGAGGCGCGCGTTCCCATCGTCACCGGCGGCGAGCGGCGCATCTACGACATTCACGCCCGCAACGTGCCGGGCGGCAGCGCCGGTCTTGCCGTCGATGCTACCGAAGCTGCGACGCTGCGCGCCGCGCTGCAACGCATGGCAGATGCTCACCGCCGCACGCTCGATCAGTTGTCGTGCGGCGTCGCGGTGTTCGACGGCGAGCGGCGGCTCGCCTTCTACAACGATTCCTATCGCCGGCTGTGGGACCTCGACCGCACCTTCCTCGACGGCAATCCCGATGACTCAAGCATTCTCGACAAACTCCGCGCCGCGCGAAAAATTCCGGAGCAGCCCGACTTCCGTGCGTGGAAGATGCGTCTGCACGAAGCCTATCGCGCCGTCGAGCCCGCCAAGGACGTCTGGTATCTGCCCGATGGCCGCGCGGTCAGCATCGTCACCACGCCGAACCCCGAAGGCGGTGTGACTTATCTGTTCGACGACGTCACCGAAAGTCTCGATCTCGCGCGCCGCTTCGATGGCCTGATCCGGGTGCAGCGCGAGACGCTGGACAATCTCGCCGAAGCGGTCGCGGTGTTCGGCAGCAACGGCCGCGCGCAACTGTTCAATCCGGCCTTTGCAAGGATGTGGCGGCTGTCGGCGGAAGCGTTGAGCGACCAGCCGC
Source organism: Xanthobacteraceae bacterium (assembly GCA_049651165.1). Taxonomy (GTDB): domain Bacteria; phylum Pseudomonadota; class Alphaproteobacteria; order Rhizobiales; family Xanthobacteraceae; genus 62-47. The sequence continues at coordinate 5,592 of JBASBO010000110.1, forward strand.
ATATCGACACCGTGGTGGCGTGGTGCCGGCCGCTCTACAACGACGACGCGGCGTGGCGCGCCATCGGCGACGCCATCACCGCGATCGAGAACCGCCGCCCGCAGCCGCTGAAGATGGAGCGCGCCGACGGCAGCGTGCTCGACTGCATGACGCTGCCGTTGCCCGACGGCGCCACCATGCTGACCTTCCAGGACATCACCGACACCGAGAACGTCGAGCGCGCGCTGCGCGAGCGCAACGAGGCGCTGGAAGCCGCCGACCAGATGAAGGTCGATTTCGTCCATCACGTCTCCTACGAATTGCGTTCGCCGCTGACCACCATCATCGGCTTCGCGCATTTCCTCAGCGATCCCGCGACCGGCCCGCTGACCGTGAAGCAGGACGAATATCTCGGCTACATCACCGCCTCGACCAACGCGCTCTTGGCGATCATCAACAACATCCTCGACCTCGCCACCATAGACGCCGGGGCGATGACGCTCACGCTCGGCCCGGTCGATATCCGCAAGGCGATCGACGCCGCCGTCGAAGGCATCCAGGACCGGCTGGCGCGCGACCACATCGCGTTGCGCATCGATGCCGGCGCGGACATCGGGCAGTTCGTCGGCGACGAACGCCGCGTGGTGCAGGTGCTCTACAATCTGCTCGCCAACGCGGTCGGCTTCTCGCCGCAGGACTCCGCGATCACGCTCAGCGCCAAACGCACCGACCACAGCGTCGTGTTCGCCGTCAGCGATCACGGCCCCGGCATTCCGGCCGAAGTGCAGGATAAGGTGTTCGACTGGTTCGAGAGTCACTCCAACGGTTCGCGGCATCGCGGCGCGGGGCTCGGCCTGTCGCTGGTGCGCTCCTTCGTCGAACTGCACGGCGGCAAGGTGTGCGTCGACTCGGCGGCCGGCAAGGGCACGACGGTGACTTGCGAGTTTCCCGCCGAGCAGGCGGTGCAGCGCAACGCCGCTGAATGAGCGCGCCCGCGACATTCGCCGTGGCGCTCGCCAACGAGACGGCGACCGCGAACCTGATGGCGGACCTCGCGCTGCTCATCAACGCCGGCGACGTCATCGCGCTGTCGGGCGATCTCGGCGCCGGCAAGACAGCGGCGGCGCGCGCGATGATCCGTTACCTTGCCGACGACGATACGCTGGAGGTGCCGAGCCCGACCTTCACGCTGGCGCAGACCTACGAACTTGCGCCGTTCACGGTGCTGCACGCCGACCTCTACCGCATCGAGGACCCGGACGAACTCACGGAGATCGGCCTCGATCCGTTGCCGGAGGGCGTCGTCGCGCTGATCGAATGGCCGGAGCGCGCGGCGCACGCGCTGCCCGCCGACCGCATCGATATCGCGCTCAGTCATCGGCCGGCGCTCGGCCGCTCCGCCCGCGCCGCCGAGATCACCGGCCACGGCAAGGC
>JBASBO010000111.1:0-1992 GCA_049651165.1 Xanthobacteraceae bacterium
CGGCCGCTCCAGCACCTGATGCACCAGCGTCCCTTCCGTGGCGGCCGGCGGCTCCGGCGCGACATCGGCGACCGGCGGCGCATCGGCGATCGCCGGCGCGGACTGCGTGCCGTGCTCGGCGATGTGATGAAGCTGGCTGATGAGATCGTCGTCGCTGCCCTTCGGTTCGGCCTGCGTCGCCTCAAGCTGCGCCAGAATGTCCTTGATGCGGTCGATCGTCGTCAGGATCAGCGTCACCGCCTCGCCGGTCGCCGGCATCCCGTCGCGGAATTTGCCCATCAGGGTTTCGGCGGCGTGCGCCAGCGTTTCCAGCCGCGGCAGATCGAGGAAGCCGCAGGTGCCCTTGATGGTGTGGACCAGCCGGAAAATATTATCGAGAATCTTGGCGTTGTTGGGTTCCTGCTCGAACCGCACAAGCTGATTATCGACGACATCGAGACTTTCGTTGGTCTCGGTCAAAAACTCAATCAACAAATCATCCATGATGAAATCAGCCTTCGCGCGCGAGCGGCGGTGAATCCCCAGTGCCACTCCGGGTTGGGCCAGTTTCGCGATAAAGCGTTTAATATTGGTTGAGCATGCGGCCGGCGATGGCGTCCATGCGTCGGAGAAAGCAAAGCCGCCATACCCGCGCAGGCGGATATCCACTATTCCCGGAAATCAAGGATTACTGAATTGTCCGATATTCGCAGGTGGTGACGCCTGATCTTCCGATCAACCGCTCGCCGATAACGCGCGGTTAACCATGTCGCGATTGCGTCGTTACGACGCCGTCGCCACCACCGCCTCGCCTTCCATCGCCAGCTTGACCTTCAAGCCGCACGATTGCGCCAGCAGGCGCGTGTAATAAGGCTGCACCGCGTGGGCGTCGATCGCGCCGGCCTGTTCCGCCGCCAGCATGTCGGCGGCCGCCTGCGGCAGCCGCGCGTAAGTGCCGCTGGCCGTGACGCGAAAGCCCATGGCGTCGCCCTCGCCCAGCGGCTCGACACCGAGCACGCCGCCGCGCGGAATGCTCTGCTGCACGATCACCAGTATGTTCAGCAACAATTTGACGCGGTTCTTCGCCAGCAACAGGCGCGGCAGCGTCCACGTCAGCCTGGTCTTGCCGTCTTCGAGGTGACCGCGCGCCATCGTCTCGGCGTCGCCAAGGTCGATCTGGGCTCCGGCGGAGCCGGCCGCGCCGAAAGCGAGGCGGCAGAATTGCAGCCGGGCGGATGCGTTCTTCGCGCTCTTGCGGATCAGGTCGAGCGCGAATTCGCGATCCTCGGGCGAGGGATTGTCGTCCATCACCTCCAGTCCGTTGACGATGGCGCCGACCGGGCTGATGAGATCGTGGCAGACCCGCGAGCACAACAGCGCGGCGAGTTCGAGCTGGTCGGGCGCGGCGGACGGAGCCGGGGACGACGGGGTGTCGGACATCGAAGTTTCCTTGCGACCGCGCGGCGGGGCGGGTCGAATCACGTCTGATTATGGTTTGATACACTGTGAGGGCTTAAGCTGCCAGCGCGGGCCGCCGCAAGCAACGCACCGGATGGCGGCGCGCCGCCGTTACCGGATTGCCGACCGTCATGAGTCATCGTCACCTCACCGATCCCTCCCCGGCCATCATCGATTCCGACGCGGCGGCGGCGCTGCTCGAACCGCTCACCGCGCTGGTCGCTGAAGCCGGCGAAGCCATCCTCGCGATCCGCAACGATGCGCTCGCGGTGTCGCGCAAGACCGACGGCTCGCCGGTGACCGAGGCCGACCTCGCCGCCGACCGCATCATCGCCGACGGGCTCGCTCGCCTCGCCCCCGGTGTCCGGACGCTGTCGGAGGAACGCGCCGGCGCGGCCGCGCCGCCGTTTCCGGGCGCGTTCTTCGTGATCGATCCGCTCGACGGCACCAAGGAGTTCATCGCCGGCCGCGACGAGTTCACCGTCAATCTGGCGCTGGTGATCGACGGCGCGCCGGTCGTCGGCGTGGTCGGCGCGCCGGCGCTGGGCCTGGTCT
>JBASBO010000112.1:0-4356 GCA_049651165.1 Xanthobacteraceae bacterium
CCTCCGTCAAGGCCGGGCAGCCGGCGCTGGCGCAGGCGCTGGCCTTGCAGCGGGCCGCCGCCACCGTCGGCTTCGACTGGAACGATCCGCGCGCGGTGCTCGCCAAGATGCGCGAGGAAATCATTGAGCTGGAAGCCGCGCTCGACGACGGCAAATCCGCGGAGATCGCCGCCGAGACCGGCGACCTGATGTTCGCGCTGGTCAATCTGGCGCGGCATGTCAATGCCGATCCGGAAACGGCGCTGCGCAGCACCAACGTCAAGTTCGAGCGCCGCTTCGCCTATATCGAGGCCGCCCTCGCCGCGCGCGGACGCACGCTTGCCGAGGCGTCGCTGGCCGAAATGGACGCGCTGTGGGACGAGGCCAAGACCAAGGAGGCCGCGGAATAACTCCGCGGCCCCGGCCGGAGCATCGTCTCAGCGGCTCGCCGCCGTCACATCCCGGTCTGCGAGATGAACTTGGTGTTGAGATAGGCTTCCATCGCCTCGATGCCGCCTTCCGAGCCGTAGCCGGAATCCTTGACGCCGCCGAACGGATTTTCCGGCATCCCGAGGCCGACATTGTTGATGCCGATCATGCCGCTTTCCACCGCCGCGCCGATCGCGGTCGCGGTTTTCGTCGAGCGGGTGAAGGCATAGGCCGCCAGCCCGTAAGGCAGGCGGTTGGCTTCCTCGGCGACCTCGTCGAAGGTGGAAAACCGCGAGATCAGCGCCAGCGGGCCGAACGGCTCCTCGTTCATGGCGCGCGCGTCCTTCGGCGTGTCGCTGATGACCGTCGGCTCGAAGAAGTAACCCTTGTTGCCGACCCGGTGGCCGCCGGCCTCCAGCTTGCCGCCCTTGGCGACCGCGTCCTGCACGAACGCCTCGATCGCGGTGACGCGGCGCGGGTTGGCGAGCGCGCCCATGGTCGAGGCGGCGTCGAGCCCGTTGCCGACCTGGATAGCCTTGGCGCCCTCGGTGAACTGGCCGACGAACTCGCGATAGACCTTGTCTTGCACCAGAAGCCGGGTCGGCGCGATGCAGACCTGACCGGCGTTGCGGTACTTTGCGCCCAGGACGATCTTCGCAGCACTTGTGATATCGGCGTCGTCGAACACGATGACGGGCGCATGGCCGCCCAGCTCCATGGTCACGCGCTTCATGTGCTGGCCCGCCAGCGCGGCCAGTTGCTTGCCGACCACGGTCGAGCCGGTGAAGGACATCTTGCGGATGATGGGGTGCGGGATGAGGTATTCGGAAATCTCAGCCGGCACGCCGAACACCAGGTTGACGACGCCGTCCGGCACCCCGGCATCGACGAAGGCGCGGATCAGTTCGGCCGGCGAGGCCGGGGTTTCCTCGGGCGCCTTGACGATGATGGAGCAGCCCGCGCCCAGCGCCGCCGACAGCTTGCGGCAGACCTGATTGATCGGGAAATTCCACGGCGTGAAGGCGGCGACCGGGCCGACCGGCTCCTTCACCGCCAACTGATAGATGCCGGGGCCGCGCGCCGGGATCAGCCGGCCGTAGGCGCGCCGCGCCTCCTCGGCGAACCACTCGATGGTGTCGGCCGCCGCCAGCGTCTCGATCCTGGCTTCCGCGAGAATCTTGCCCTGCTCCATCGTCATCAGCGTGGCGATCGCGTCGGCCCGCTCGCGCATCAGCGCGGCCGCCTTGCGCATGATCTTCGAGCGGTCGAGCGCCGACATCGCGCGCCACACCTTGAAGCCCTTGGCGGCGGCGGCGAGAGCCTCGTCGAGATCGGAGGTATCGGCGTGGGCGACGGCGCCGATGGTTTCCTCGGTCGCCGGGTTCAGCACCGCGATCGTGCGACCGGACGCGCCGCCGCGCCATTTGCCGTCAACCAGCAGCAACGTATTCGGATAGCTCACCACGATGTCCTCCCGCTTTCGCCTTGCGCGTTAACAAAATGGCTTAGTCGCCCGCGGCGCTTCGTCAAGTGCGTTCGGCGAAGGGCTGCCGTGCGATGTCGCGCCGCGCGCGCGTCTTATGTCTCGCCACCCGGATGCGCGCCGAAGCGCTCGGTCACCGCGTCGCATTTCGCGGGATCGACCCGGACCGTCATGGCGAACCGGCCATCGGTGAGATGCTTGGCCAGCACCTCGGTATTGCGATGCAGCCAGCTTATTCCCGCGCCGTCGGCGGCGTCGACCGTCAATTCCAGCGTCACCCGGCTGGCGGCGAGCAGGTCCTCGATGGCGGCGAGCAATTCAGCGATCCCCTCGCCGGTCACCGCCGAAACCAGACAGACGCGATGGTCCGCCGGCCGCCGCGCCGCGATGTTGCGCAGGTTCTCGCGTTCCTCGGCGGTGAAGCGGTCGATCTTGTTCCAGACCTCGATCACCCGCGCGCCGGCCTCGGGATCGATGCCGAGTTGCCGCAGCACGATATCGACGTCGCGCTGCTGCGCCTCGGCGTCGTCGTGGGAGATGTCGCGGACGTGGAGGATGACGTCGGCCTCCAGCACTTCCTCCAGCGTGGCGCGGAACGCCGCGACCAGTTGCGTCGGCAGGTTGGAGATGAAGCCCACCGTGTCGGACAGCATCGCCTTGCCGCCGTGCGGCAGCCGGATGGCGCGCAAGGTCGGATCGAGGGTCGCGAACAGCATGTCGGCGGCTTTGACCTCGGCCGCCGTCAGGCGGTTGAACAGCGTCGATTTGCCGGCGTTGGTGTAGCCGACCAGCGCCACGATGCGATACGGCACGCGCTTGCGGCCGGCGCGGTGCAGCCGCCGCGTCGCCGCGACCTTCCTGATTTCGGCTTCGATGCGGGTGATGCGCTCGCCGATCAGGCGGCGGTCGGCTTCGATCTGCGTCTCGCCGGGGCCGCCGAGAAAGCCGAAGCCGCCGCGCTGGCGCTCAAGGTGGGTCCATGAGCGCACCAGCCGGCTGCGCTGGTAGTTGAGGTGCGCAAGCTCGACCTGGAGCGCGCCTTCCTTGGTGGTGGCGCGCCGACCGAAAATTTCGAGGATCAGCCCGGTGCGGTCGAGCACCTTGGCGTTCCATGCCTTCTCCAGGTTGCGCTGCTGGATCGGCGACAGCGCGCAATCCATGACGACCAGTTCGACGCCGTGGGCGGCGACCAGCGCGACGATGTCCTCGACCTTGCCCTTGCCGAGGTAGGTGGCGGGGCGGATCTGGCCGATCGGCGCCAGCACCGCCTCCGCGACCGTGAGGTCGATGGCCCGCGCCAGCCCGGTGATTTCGTCAAGCCGCGCGTCAAGGTCGCGCTGGGCGGCGGCCTCGGCGCGATCCTGTTCGCCCCGGCGCGGGCGCAGATAGGGGCCGACCACAATAGCCCGCCCGACAGCCTTCGACCCGGACGTCGAGGCCGCCGGACGCGCGCCGCCCGCTTCGGATTTGGGCTCGGATTTGCGACGGTCCAATCAGATCACGCTCACGCGGGCGAATCCTCCCCGCCTTCGAACAACTGGATCGGCGCGCCCGGCATGATGGTCGAGATCGCGTGCTTGTAGACGAGCTGCGAATGGCCGTCGCGCCGCAGCAGCAGGCAGAAATTGTCGAACCAGGTCACGATGCCCTGCAATTTGACGCCATTCACCAGAAAGATCGTCAGCGGCGTCTTGGTCTTGCGGACGTGATTGAGGAAGGTGTCTTGTAAGTTTTGTGCGCGGTCTGCCGCCATTTTTTTATCTCGCAAGTTGGTTGCGTCTTGTTATTAAGCCTTGTCGAGCCCCGGTTTGCCGCCGATGCGGCCAGCCGGAACGCCGCCGTTCCAAAGTCCCCCTCCGGACCGGCGATGCCGCGATTAGACGGCACGCGCCGTTATTAGGCAAGCGGGTTCCCCTCCGCCGGGCGGGTCCTCCGCCGAAACTTTATGAAAATACTGAAAAACGGTGGAATTGTTCCCTTAATCGCTTTGATAGCGCGCCGGGCGAGCCATTCCCTATGGTTGTATTATCGATCGCCACCACCGGCATGACGATCTGCGACGCCGACGTGACGAACGCCTCGGCGGCCTGAAGCGCCTCCGCCGGGGTGAACGGCCGCTCCTCCAGCTTGATCTGCAACTCCGCCAGCACCTCCATCAGCACGCCGCGGGTGATGCCGGCAAGGATGCGGTTGCTGACCGGCCGCGTCACCGCGCGGCCGTCCCGCGTCACGATCCAGGCATTGCTGGACGCGCCCTCGGTGACGAAGCCGTCGCCATCGACGTACCACGCCTCGTAAGCGCCCTGCTCGCGCGCGGCCTGCTTGGCCAGCACGTTGGGCAACAGCGCCACCGACTTGATATCGACGCGCGGCCAGCGGTTGTCCGGCATCGTCACCACCTTGATGCCGGCCGCCGCCGTCGCCTGATTTTTCGCGAAGTTGAGCGCGCGGGCGGTGACCACGAC
>JBASBO010000113.1:0-2400 GCA_049651165.1 Xanthobacteraceae bacterium
ATCCCGGCGCGCGGCGCCGGCGCGCTGCGCCGCCTCGATCAGGTCGAGCCCAAGCAGCAGATAGGCGCGCAGCGGCAGCGCCTGCGCCGCCGCGACCCGTTCGGCATTATCGAGCAATTCGCGCTGGATCACCCGGAAGCCATGCGGCCGCGCCCGGATCCAGTCGATCTGAAGATTGACGAACAGGGCAAGCCGCGCGCGCGCATCGGCTTGCCCGGCGAGCCCGGCCTCAAGACGCCCGGTGACATCGCCGGCCAGCGCCTCCAGCACCGCACGATAGAGCTTGGCCTTGCTGGGGAAGTGATGGAGCAAGCCGGGATTGCCGAACCCCGCGGCGCGGGCGATCGCCGAGAGCGACGCGCCCTGATAGCCGTACTCGGCGAACTGCTCCTCGGCCCGCTGCAAAATCTCGCCGCGCCGGCTCGCGGGTTTCTGCCGCGTCATCGCAAGCCATCGATGAGGCGCGGTGGCGCAATCACACGATCTCGACCCGGTAATTCTCGATCACCGTATTGGCCAGCAGCTTGTCGGCGGCGGCTTTCAGCGCCGCCTCCGCCGTGGCCTTGTCGCCGCCGGCGAGTTCGATGTCGAACACCTTGCCCTGCCGCACGCTGGCGATGCCGTCGACGCCGAGCGATTTCAGCGCGCCCTCGATCGCCTTGCCCTGCGGGTCGAGGATGCCGTTCTTCAGTGTCACCGTCACGCGCGCTTTCACGACCCGATCACCCCTTCACCAGCACCGGGCCGCTGCCGACCGGACGCTCGTTCTCCGTTATGATCCCGAGCCGCTTGGCGACATCGGTATAGGCTTCGATCAGCCCGCCGAGGTCGCGGCGGAAGCGGTCCTTGTCGAGCTTCTCGTTCGACTTCACGTCCCACAGCCGGCACGAATCGGGGGAAATCTCGTCGGCGACGATGATCCGCATCATGTCGTTCTCGAACAGCCGCCCGCATTCCATCTTGAAATCGACGAGGCGGATGCCGATGCCGAGGAACAGCCCGGAGAGGAAATCGTTGACGCGGATCGCCAGCGCCATGATGTCGTCGATCTCCTGCGGCGTCGCCCAGCCGAACGCGGTGATGTGCTCCTCCGACACCATCGGGTCGTTGAGCTGGTCGTTCTTGTAGTAGAACTCGATGATCGAGCGCGGCAGCTGCGTGCCCTCCTCGATGCCGAGGCGCTGCGACAGCGAGCCGGCCGCGACGTTGCGCACCACCACTTCCAGCGGCACGATCTCGACCTCGCGGATCAACTGCTCGCGCATGTTGAGGCGGCGGATGAAGTGGGTCGGCACCCCGATATCGTTGAGGTGCTGGAAGATGTATTCGGAGATCCGGTTGTTGAGGACGCCCTTGCCCTCGATCACCTGATGCTTCTTGGCGTTGAACGCGGTGGCGTCGTCCTTGAAGTGCTGGATCAGGGTTCCCGGCTCCGGACCTTCGTAAAGGACCTTGGCCTTGCCCTCGTAAATGCGACGCCGGCGGCTCATGGGGATGTACCGTGTGTTGTTGAAATCCATGGGAGGGGTGTGCTCCGTATGAAAGCGGCGATCCACGACGGAGCTGCCGTGAAGACCGGAATTGCGAAACAGAACAAGAACCGGACTTGATCCCGAACCTACCCGATCGATCGCCCGAGCACAATCGATCCCCTCGCGATCCCCTCAACCGGCGGCCGGTTATACCTAACCGGCGAACCGGCGCGGCTGCGACCTCGGAACAGTTGTTTTGGCCTTGTCCGCCAATTATCTATGCACGCGAACCACCCACCGCAATGCGGCCCTCGCGGCCCCTCACAACAGGATCGGAACCCGCATCATGACGACCTTCGACAAGCGCCAGGAAGGTTTCGAGAAGAAATTCGCCCTCGACGAGGAGCAGAAGTTTAAGGCGGAAGCCCGCCGCAACAAGCTTCTGGGCCTATGGGCCGCCGAGCAACTCGGCAAGAGCGCGGACGAGGCCGCCGCCTACGCCAAGGAGGTCGTGGCCGCCGATTTCGAGGAAGCGGGCGACGCCGACGTGCTGCGCAAGGTCGTGGCCGACCTCGCCGGCAAGGGCGTCACCGAGCAGCAGGTCCGCGCCAAGATGGATCAGTTGATGGCGGAAGCGGTGGCGCAGGTGAAAGCCGGCACCTGAGCGGCCTGCCTGAGAAACGGCCGGGCGGCGCTCAGCGTTCCGCCCGCACCGTCTCGGCCAGCGCGTCGAGCAGCGGCGGCAGACCGGCGGTGATGTCGCCGGCCGCCATCGTCACGACGCGATAACCGCGCGCCTCCAGCCACTCCCCGCGCGCGGCGCGATCCGCCGTCACGGCGGCCGATTCGTCCGCATTGACCACCTCGATGGCGAGGCGGTGGACGAACGAGACGAAATCCGGGATGTGCCGCCCGACCGGGGTCTGGC
>JBASBO010000114.1:0-33138 GCA_049651165.1 Xanthobacteraceae bacterium
GGTGATGACCCGCGCCGACCACCCCTCCGGCTCCGACCGGGTGTTCGAGGCGATGGAAAAGCTCGATGGGGCGGCTGCCCACCCGGTCGTCATCAACCTGCAAGGCGATTTTCCGACCATCAAGCCCGGCCACATTCGCGCCGTGTTGTCGCCGCTGGACGACCCCAGGATTCCCATCGCCACTTTGGCCGCCGAAATCCGCACCGCGGAGGAGGCCACCAACCCCAACGTGGTCAAGGTGATCGGCTCCCCGCTCGGCCCCGACCGGCTGCGCGCGCTCTACTTCACCCGCGCCACCGCGCCCTATGGCGAGGGGCCGCGCTACCATCACATCGGCCTCTACGCCTATCGCCGCGAGGCGCTGGCCCGCTTCGTCGCGCTGCCGCCCTCGGCCCTCGAACAGCGCGAGAAGCTGGAGCAGTTGCGGGCGCTGGAAGCCGGGATGCGGATCGACGTCACCGTGGTCGACGAGGTGCCGCGCGGCGTCGATACGCCGGCCGATCTCGAAACCGCGCGGCGCATCCTGTCGAAATGATGCGATGAAACTTTTCGATTCCGCCTCTGGCAAAAGCCGCAACCGCTGCTACAACGCGCCATGACCCAGCCAAAGACCATTTCCTTTCAGGGCGAGATGGGCGCCAATTCCCACCTCGCCATCGTCGAAGCCTATCCCGACGCAAAACCCTTGCCGTGCCCGACCTTCGAGGACGCGCTCGCCGCGATCTCCTCCGGCGAGGCCGATCTCGGCATGATCCCGATCGAGAACTCGATCGCCGGCCGCGTCGCCGACATCCATTATCTGCTGCCGCGCTCCGATCTTTCCATTATCGGCGAGTGGTTTCTGCCGATCCGCCATCAACTGATGGCGCCGCGCGGCGCGACGCTCGACGATATCAGGACGGTCGAAAGCCATGTGCAGGCGCTCGGCCAGTGCCGCAGTGCCATCCGCAAGTTCGGCATCAAGCCGATCGTCGCCGCCGACACCGCCGGCTCCGCCCGCGCCGTCTCCGAGCGCGGCGACAAAAGCTGCGCCGCGATCGCCTCGCGCCTCGCCGCCGAGATCTACGGCCTCGACATTCTCGCGCGGGACGTCGAGGACGAGAGCAGCAACACCACGCGCTTCGTGGTGCTGGCGCGCGAGCCGCGCTGGGCCAAGCCGAACAACGGCCCCGTCGTCACCAGCTTCGTCTTCCGCGTGCGCAACCTGCCCGCCGCGCTCTACAAGGCGCTGGGCGGCTTCGCCACCAACGGCGTCAACATGACCAAGCTGGAAAGCTACATGGTGGACGGCAACTTCTTCGCGACGCAGTTCTTCGTCGACGTCGACGGCCATCCCGACGATCGCGGCCTGACCTTCGCGCTGGAGGAATTGAAATTCTTCTCCAAGGAATTGCGCATCATCGGCGTCTACCCCGCGCACCCCTTCCGCGCCACCTTCAGCGAGAGCAACGGCTGACCTCCAGCGAAGCCGGGAGTCACCCTCTCGGCTTCCCGGGACAGTTCGGTGCCGGCGAAGCCTTGGAGGATTGCGGCGATAGCACACTATTAATGGGAGTGGGCAAAGCAATATTAACACATAATATATTCCGCATCGCCCATCCCACAGGCAGAGTAAGGGAACCGCGATATTAAATATTCTTTATTATATAACAATGATTTATCATTGTGTCCACTCTGCTGGAAAAAGTCTTTCCTGCCCACTATTCTCGGATAAATCCCATAAATCTTGAGATTTCGGCCGCTTTGGGAAACTTCCCAACCGCGAATCAGCGTTTTGCCCGCGCCGAAACCGCCTCATTGGCTTATCTTGCGGCTAGCACTTTGGAAGCATCCCGTTAGCCGGCTGACCGCAGCCGGACCACCAAGCAGAGTTCGTTCCGTCATGAGCGTGAGCCTCCGTCATTCCGAGCCCGGTCCTGTCCCCTCTCGCCCGCCGTCGATTTCGTTCGAGTTCTTCCCGCCCAAGACCGAGGAGATGGAACGCAGTCTGTGGGACACCATCACCCGCCTCGCCCCGCTCGATCCGAGTTTCGTCTCGGTGACCTACGGCGCCGGCGGCTCCACGCGGGAGCGCACCCACGCCACCATTGCCCGCATCCTCAAGGAAACCGATCTGATCCCGGCCGCGCACCTCACCTGCGTCAACGCTCCGCGCGCCGCCATCGACGAGGTAGTTACGCGCTATCACGATGTCGGCGTCCGCCACATCGTGGCGCTGCGCGGCGACCCGACTACCGGCATCGGCACGCCTTACGTCGCCCACCCCGACGGCTACCAGACCTCCGCCGAACTCGTCGCCAGCATCCGCAAGCGCTATTCCGATATCGAGGTCACGGTGTCGGCCTATCCCGAGAAGCACCCCGAAAGCCGCGATTTCGACGCCGATCTCGACACGCTGCAAGCCAAGGTGGACGCCGGCGCGACCCGCGCCATCACCCAGGTCTTCTTCGACAACGACCTCTATTTCCGCTACCTCGACCGCGCGCGGACGCGCGGCATCGATATCCCGATTGTTCCGGGCATCATGCCGATGCACAATTTCCGTCAGGCGAAAGGCTTCGTCACCCGCGCCGGCACCAGCGTCCCGGCGTGGCTGGAAGCGAAGTTCGAGGGGCTCGACGACGACGCCGAGACGCGCAAGCTGGTGGCGGCCGCCGTCGCCGCCGGTCAGGTGCAGAAACTCGCCAAGCACGGCGTCGAGAGCTTTCATTTCTACACGATGAACCGCGCCGATCTGGTGTTCGCCATCTGCCATCTGCTCGGCATCCGCCCCAACGCCCGCAAGGCGGCGTGATTTATCTTCCGTCATGCACGGTCTCGCACCGGGCATGACGACCGCAAGGTGATTTCCGTGACCAGAAATTCGAATCCCACCGCCGACCGTATTCGCGACCTCGCGCGCGAGCGCATTCTCGTGCTCGACGGCGCCATGGGCACGATGATCCAGGGGCTGCAATTCGACGAGGCGGCATTTCGCGGCGAGCGCTTCAAGGACTTCCATCGCGACCAGCGCGGCAACAACGACCTGCTGATCCTGACGCAGCCGCAGGCCATTGAGGACATCCACGCGCAATACCTGCGCGCCGGCGCGGACATCGTCGCCACCAACACCTTCTCGTCCACCTCGATCGCGCAGGCCGACTACGACCTCAGCGACATCGTCTACGAGATGAACCGCGAGGGCGCGCGGCTGGCGCGCAACGCGGCGGAGCGCGTCAGCGCCGAGGACGGCAAGCCGCGCTTCGTCGCCGGCGCCATCGGCCCCACCAATCGCACCGCCTCGATCTCGCCGAACGTGTCGAACCCCGGCTACCGCGCCGTCACCTTCGACGATCTGCGCAAGGCTTACGGCGAACAGATCAACGGCCTTCTCGACGGCGGCGCCGACCTGCTGCTGGTCGAAACCATTTTCGATACGCTCAACGCCAAGGCCGCGCTCTACGCCATCGCCGAAATCGGCGAGGAACGCGGCATCGATATTCCGGTGATGATCTCCGGCACCATCACCGACAAGTCCGGCCGCCTGCTCTCGGGCCAATTGCCGGAAGCGTTCTGGCACTCGGTGCAGCATGCCAAGCCGATCACCATCGGCTTCAACTGCGCGCTGGGCGCGGAGGACATGCGTGCGCATGTCGCCGATATCGGCCGCGTCGCCGATACGCTGGTGTGCGCCTATCCGAACGCCGGCCTGCCGAACGAGTTCGGCCAGTACGACGAAAGCCCCGACTACATGGCGCGGCTGGTCGGCGAGTTCGCGCAAGCCGGCCTCGTCAACATCGTCGGCGGCTGCTGCGGCACTACGCCGGATCATATCGCGGCCATCGCCGCCGCCGTCGCGCCACACAAGCCGCGCGTGGTGCCGGTGATCGAGCCGCGGCTGCGGCTGTCCGGCCTTGAACCGTTCTCGCTGACGGCGGACATTCCGTTCGTCAACGTCGGCGAGCGCACCAACGTCACCGGTTCGGCGAAATTCCGCAACCTCGTCAAGGAAGGCGATTACACCGCCGCGCTCGACGTGGCGCGCAGCCAGGTCGAGAACGGCGCGCAGATCATCGACGTCAACATGGATGAGGGCTTGCTCGATTCCGAGCAGGCGATGGTGACCTTCCTCAACCTGATCGCGGCCGAGCCGGATATCGCCCGCGTGCCGGTGATGGTGGACTCGTCGAAATTCTCGGTGATCGAGGCCGGGCTGAAGTGCCTGCAAGGCAAGCCGGTGGTCAACTCGATCTCGCTCAAGGAAGGCGAGGAAAAGTTCCTGCACGAGGCGCGGATCGCGCGCCGCCACGGCGCGGCGGTGGTGGTGATGGCGTTCGACGAGACGGGACAGGCCGACACCTATCAGCGCAAGACCGAAATCTGCAAGCGCGCCTACGACATCCTTGTCGAGAAGGTCGGCTTCCCGCCGGAAGACATCATCTTCGATCCGAACATCTTCGCCATCGCCACCGGCCTTGAGGAACACAACAACTACGGCGTCGATTTCATCGAGGCGACGCGCTGGATCCGCGAGAACCTGCCGCACGCGCATGTTTCCGGCGGCGTCTCCAACCTGTCGTTCTCGTTCCGCGGCAACGAGCCGGTGCGCGAGGCGATGCATTCAGTGTTCCTGTATCACGCCATCAAGGCCGGCATGGACATGGGCATCGTCAATGCCGGGCAGATGATCATCTATGACGACATCGATCCCGAGCTGCGGCAGGTGTGCGAGGACGTCATCCTCAACCGCGACGCCGGCGCGTCCGAGCGGCTGCTCGATCTCGCGGAGAAATTCCGCGGCCAGAGCAAACAGGCCAAGGAAGCCGATCTCACATGGCGCGAATGGCCGGTGGAGAAGCGGCTGTCTCACGCACTGGTTAACGGCATCACCGAATATATCGAGCAGGATACCGAGGAAGCGCGGCAGAACGTGGATCGTCCGCTGTCGGTGATCGAGGGCCCGCTGATGGCCGGCATGAACGTGGTCGGCGACCTGTTCGGCGACGGCAAGATGTTTTTGCCGCAGGTGGTGAAATCGGCGCGGGTGATGAAGCAGGCGGTCGCCTATCTGATGCCGTTCATGGAGGAAGAAAAGGCGCGCAACCTCGCCAACGGCGTCACCGGCGGCAGCAGCAGTTCCGCCGGCAAGATCGTGCTCGCCACCGTCAAGGGCGACGTCCACGACATCGGCAAGAACATCGTCGGCATCGTGCTCCAGTGCAACAACTACGAGGTGATCGACCTCGGCGTCATGGTGCCGGCCGCCAAGATCATCGAGACGGCGAGGGCCGAGAACGCCGATATCGTCGGCCTCTCCGGTCTGATCACGCCTTCCCTCGATGAAATGGGCTATTTTGCCGCCGAGTTGGAACGTCAGGGGCTCGACCTGCCGCTGTTGATCGGCGGCGCGACCACCAGCCGCGTCCATACCGCGGTGAAGATCGATCCGAACTACCGCAGCGGGCCCGTAGTGCACGTCAACGACGCCAGCCGCGCCGTCGGCGTGGTCGCCTCGCTGATGTCGCCGGAGCGGCGCGCGGCGTATGCCGCCGAGGTGCGCGCCGAATACGAGAAGATTTCCGCGACCCATCTGCGCGCCCAGCAGGACAAGAAGCGCCTGACGCTCAAGGCAGCCCGCGCCAACGCGGTGCCGATCGACTGGAGCAGCTATCGCCCCACCAAGCCGACCTTCCTCGGCACAAAAGTCTTCACCGACTATCCGCTGCAAGAACTGGTCGATGTCATCGACTGGTCGCCGTTCTTCCAGGTCTGGGAGCTGGCCGGGCGCTTCCCCGCTATCCTCGACGACAAGGTGGTGGGAGAAACCGCGCGCGCGCTCTACGACGACGCCCGCAAGATGCTGGATCGCATCGTCAAGGAGAAGTGGTTCAAGGCGTCCGCCGTGATCGGTTTCTGGCCGGCGAATACCGTCGGCGACGACGTCGTCGTCTACAGCGACGAAAGCCGCACCACGCAGATCGCGACCTATCACACGCTGCGCCAGCAGCTTGAGAAACGCGCCGGCCGCCACAACACGGCGCTGTCGGATTTTGTCGCGCCGAAGGACACCGGCATCGCCGACTACATCGGCGGTTTCGCGGTCACCGCCGGGCTCGGCGAGGACGAGATCGCCCTGCGCTTCAAGAACGCCAACGACGACTATTCCTCGATCCTGGTGAAGGCGCTGGCCGACCGGCTCGCCGAAGCCTTCGCGGAAAGAATGCACCAGCGCGTGCGCAAGGAGTTCTGGGGTTACGCGCGCGACGAGGCGCTCGACAACGACCAACTGATCCGCGAGGAATATCAGGGCATCCGTCCCGCTCCCGGCTATCCGGCGCAGCCCGACCACACCGAGAAGGCGACGCTGTTCCGCCTGCTCGACGCCACCCGCGCCGCCGGCGTGCAGCTCACCGAGAGCTTCGCGATGTGGCCAGGCTCCTCGGTGTCGGGGCTCTATTACAGTCACCCGGAGAGCTATTACTTCGGCGTCGGCAAGATCGAGCGCGATCAGGTCGAGGACTACGCCGCGCGCAAGGGTCGCCCGGTCGCGGAGATGGAGCGCTGGCTGGCTCCGATCCTCAACTACATCCCGGCGCGCGGCGCACCGGCGACCAGCATTTCCAGCGGCGACGCACCGCCGCCCGCCAATGACGCCGCCGACACCGACCCGGCGACGCATCCGCCGGGCTGCGCCTGCGCCTTCCATCTGCGCTACCGCAACAAGGCGGCCGGCGTGACCGGCTGAGGGCGGCGCTTCGCCCTGTTGCGCAGCACGGGATTTGGTGCGTGAATGACGGGACATTCACGCACCCACGTAGCGCCGCCATGGTTCCGGAGAAGCTGATCCTGCTGTTGGCCGTCGCGCTCGGCAACGCGAGCTTCGCGGATGCCGACGTGGTCGATGCGACCGATGCCGGCCCGATCGACCTGGCTTCGTTCGTCTGCACCGACATCACCCGCAGCACGATGATCGCCCGCGCCTGTTACGACGAGACCCGCCGCCTCGCCGTTCTCGAAGTGCGCTCGACCTACCGCCAGTTCTGCAACATGCCGAAGGCGACGTACGAGGCGCTGCTCGACGCGCCATCGATAGGGCAATTCTACAGTCAGCGGATCGACGGCAAGGCGTCGGGCCACCCGTTCCGCTGCGCTCTAGCTCTCACCCCGCATTGACGGATTCCGTGGCGGCCGCCGATCCGGGATAGGCGCAAGCGGCGACGCTGGTTTTGTCGAGTTCTTTCAGAAAGGCTTCGCGGGCGGCGGCCAGTTGCGGCCTCAAGCGGCAACGCGGGGTCAGCACGCAGGCGCCGCCATCGGCCCGGAAGCACTCGACCATGGCATAACGCTGCTCCAGATACCGCACCACCTCGCCCAGAGTAATGGTCTCGGCCGGACGCGCCAGCCGCAGGCCCCCGCCGGCCCCGCGCTGGGTGGTGACGAAGCCGCCTCGCGCCAGATCCTGAACCACCTTGGTGAGGTGGTTGTAAGGAATGCGAAACTCCGTGGCGATGCCGGACGTCGTCAAAGCCTCCTCCGGCGTATCGGCAAGTCGCATCAGGACTCGCAGGCCATAATCGGTGAAGGCGGCAATGCGCATCGCGGCTCCTTAATTAGTATTTACAATACTTATTCATCAGAGTATGAACATGTATTGTGAATACCTATTTATAACACGCCTGTCCATTTGGCGCGAAAGCCCATGACGGAGCGGCGGCGGACAGCTTGGGGACGCATCTAAGCGCCATCGAAGACCTGCCGGGCGACTCCCAAGCGGAGGGGGGAGATGTCTGCACAACGCATCATCCGGCTATCTCTGGCCATCGTGGCCAGCGGCGCAAGCCTGGCATTGTCCTGGCCGTACTGGCGCGATTTCGGCTACTGGGCGGAGTCCCGCACCATGTGGCTCGCCTATTTCGCGGTGGGCTTCGTGCTTGCCGTCTACGTCTTCGATGTCTTTTTCGACAGTCTGGGCACGCTGTTTGAGCACGATGCGCTTGAGCGGCAGAAGCAGCCGGCCTCTCCCCGCAAGTCTTCAGCCAACGCGGAGGATGCGTCATGAGTTGCAAACCCGGCGAGCCCTGCCATGAGGGCCTGAAGCGCCGGCGCGCGCTCGGGGTGCTCGGCCTGATGGGCCTCATCTTTCTGGCGCTGTCGGCGGCCTCGTTCATCGATTCGCGCGGACAGGCCGTTCCCTCCAACGTCACCTATGCCGGACACGACGCGGTTGCCGGCAAGCGGGTTTTCCAAGCCTACAACTGCATGGGCTGCCACACCATCGTCGGCAACGGCGCCTATTTCGGGCCGGATCTCACCAAGCTCTACGGCAAGGTCGGCCCGGCCTGGATCGAGGCGTTCCTGCCCTCCGCCGGAAGCTGGCCGACCAGCGGCGCGGTCCGGCTGCAATTGCAGAACAAGGCCGTCGCCGCCGAGGCCGGCGTCGATACCCTCGACGCCTATCTTGAGAAATATCCCGACGCCGCCGAGCGCATCAGCCGGCGCGGCGGTCACGCCACGCTCATGCCGAACCTGCCGCTCAGCCGCGAGGAAGTCGGGCAACTGATCGCCTTCTTCAAATACACCTCGGAGATGAACACCGAGGGCTGGCCGCCGAAGCCGAAAGTGAACGGGCTCGACTTCCCGCAGGCCAAGCCGATCCCGACCGCGGTGTTGCCCGCGCCCGTCAGCGCGGCAAGCCTGCCGGCGAAACCGGCGTCGCGGATCGCGCAGGGCGAGGCGCTGGCGAAGGACAACGGCTGCACGGCCTGTCACGCGCCGACCACGGAAAAGCTCGTCGGTCCGGGATGGGGCGGTCTCTACGGCTCGACCGTCAAGCTGGCCGACGGCTCCAGCGTGGTCGCCGACGACGCCTACCTCACCGAGAAGATCCAGAAGCCCGACGCCAAGGTCGTCGCGGGATACGAAGCGGGCGTCATGCCGTCCTTCGCCGAGATCCTCGACGCCGACCAGATCGCCGATGTCGTTGCCTACATCCGCAGCCTCAAAGGAAAATGAGCCATGATCGAGTACCAGACCCAGCGTCTCAGCCTGCGCTTCTTCATGGTCATGCTGGTGCTGTTCTTCTTCCAGACCGCATTCGGCCTTCTGCTCGCCGCCCAGCATATCGATCCGACGCTGCTCGCCGGAACGCTGAACTTCAACGTGATCCGCACCCAGCATCTCAATCTGGCGATCTTCTGGGTGCTGTCGGGCTTCATCGGCACCATCCTGTTCGTTGGCCCGCTGCTGTCGAAGCGCGAACTCGCCGCGCCGTGGCTGATCAAGGTGCTGTTCTATGCGCTGCTGGCGGTGGTTGCGTGGAATCTGGCGACGCAGGTGCTGGCGCAACGGGGTATCGCCGGCTGGTGGATGGGTCAGCCGCTGTTGCAGGAAGGACTTGAATATCTCGAAGCCGGCCGCATCGCCGACGTCGTCATCTTCGTCGGCTTCGCCATCCTGTGTTACGTCGTGCTGCGTTCCTTCCCGCCGCTGTCGCAATGGAACGAGATCCATTGGGGCCTCGGGCTCGGCGTGCTGGCGCTGACGGCGGTGTGGCTGTTCGGCATGTTCTTCATCGAACGGCTGGATCTTCAGGAATATTTCCGCTGGTACGTCGTCCACTACTGGGTCGAGGGCGTGTGGGAGGTCATCCACATCTCGCTGGTCGGCTTCCTGCTGGTGCTGATGTTCAAGGCCGACATCAAGTCGGTCGGCTACGCGGTGTTCTGGGGCGTCTCGCTGGTGTGGCTGTCGGGCCTGCTCGGCAACGCCCATCACTACTTCTGGGTCGGCACGCCGGAGTTCTGGCAGTTCTGGGGATCGCTGTTCAGCGCGCTGGAGCCGCTGCCGCTGATCTTCTGCTTCTGGCACATTTATCTCGACGCTCATCAGGACGGTAAGCCGGTCCCCAACATGCCCGCCTTCTCGTTCCTGCTCGGCTCGGTGGTGCTGGAGCAGGTGGGCGCGGGCATCCTCGGCTTCACCATGACATTCGCGCTCACCAACGTCTGGTCGCACGGCACCTGGGTGACCGCCAGCCACGCGCATCTGGCGCTGTTCGGCACCTTCGGGATGCTCGGTCTGTCGGCCGCCTACTATGTCGTGCCGATCATGCGGGGCATCGAGACCTTCGACCAGCGCGCCGGCCGGCTGGCGTTCTGGCTGGTCTTCACCGGGATGCTGGGACTGGGCTTCGCCTTCGCCATCGGCGGCACCATCCAGGTGTTCGTCTATCGCACGCTGGGGCTCGACTGGTTCGGCGGCGACGTCGCGCCGGCGATGCAGGTCACCAAGATCATGGTGCCGATGTTCGGCATGGTGTTCGCGGTCGGCGTCTGCCTCCTGGTGTTCGACCTGCTGACGCTCGGACATCGCCGCAGCGCAAGCTTCACGATCCCGGAAACGATCATGGCATCGACCGTCACCCCTACGCGCTGGAGCCGGCGGCTGAGCGGCTGGGAGACCGGCATGTGGCTGCTCGCCATGTGGGTGTTCGGCGGCATCATCACGCTTGGCCTGCTCAGCTTCAACCTCGCCACCGTGCAGCAAGGCAGCGCCATCTTCCCCTACATGATGGCCGGCGTCGGCTATCCGGGCCTGCTGCTGGTGACGCTGTTCTTCGTATGGCGCTTCCTCGGTTCGCTCGAGGCACGCAACCGCGTGAGCCTGCCCTCGGCGCTTGCGGTCGCCTCTCCGGTCAGCGCGGCATGAGATGACCGCACCGACCCCTCCCCCAACCATAAGCATGGAGTTTCGACAATGACAGCCTCGATCCCGCATACCGATCTGCGCAGACACACCGTCGGCGACATCGCCGCCACGCTGCCCGGCGCGACCGCGATCTTTCGCAAGTTCAAGATCGATTTCTGCTGCAACGGCGATCTTACCCTGGATGCCGCGGCGCAACGGCGAGGCGTCAACGCCGACAAACTGGAACTGGCACTGATGAATCTGGGCGCCGGCGCCGGGGAGACGGCCACGCCGAACGCGATGGACAGCGGCGAACTGATCGACCACATCCAGCAGCGCTATCACGAGGCGCACCGCCACGCCCTGCCGGAGCTCATCAAGCTGTCACGCAAGGTCGAGTCGGTGCATCGCAAACACCCGAAGGTGCCGGCCGGCCTCGCCGACGCGCTACAGCAGATCGAGGACAAGCTGGAGCAGCATATGGCCAGCGAGGAAGCGACGCTGTTTCCGGCGATGAGGAAGCAAACCGGAAGCGGGCTGGATACGGCCATCGGCGAACTGCGCCACGAGCACGACGATCAAGGCACGCTGCTTCGCCAACTCGAAAGTCTCACGGACGACTTCACGCTGCCTGAAGCCGCCTGCCGCTCCTGGCAAGCGCTCTACATCGGCACGGCGCAATTCGCCGATGACCTGATGGAGCATATCCATCTGGAAAACAACGTGCTGTTTCCGCGTTTCGCGGCGGCGGAAAGCCGGGCATAGAGCGTTTTCAAGCGAAGTGGAATCCAGTTCGCGTGAAGAAAACGCATCAAAACAAGAACCTAGAGGCTTTGACGTAATCGTCCATTGTCATGCCCGGACTTGATCCGGGCATCCATCTTTCTGAAGGAATGCTTGAGCCTACCAGGTGATGAAAAACATCGCCTTCGCCAGAAACACGATCAGCACAACGTGGCTGAACACGCTCAGGTGAATGAATTTGAAGTGGTGGGATTTCATCTTGCCGCGGGTGAGCAGCGTCATCGCCGTGATGAAGTGGCCGAGTACGCTGATCGCAAGAACGATCTTGATCGTCAGCAGCGTCGCGAAGCTGCTTGAGAACGGATGCGCGAGAACATCGCGATACTGCCAGGCCATCGCGATTCCAGCGCTATACAGGATCGCGATCACGAACGGCATGATCCGGCGCGCGCGGCGGCCGATCGCGGTTTCCACCGTGCGCATCACCTCTCGCCCGGCCGGCTTGCGGATGCCTTCGAGGATGATGACCTCAAAAAACACGGTCCCGACGAACATGATGGCGGCGAACAGGTGCAGCGTGACGAGAACGAAGTGGCTCATGATCGGGGTCAAGGTTCCTGCATCTGTTCACGGGGACGCGGTCGTGGCTTTCCTCGCCGGCATCAATGCTGTCGCACGCCCTCGGTCGCATAACGCTGCCGGCCGGCGGCGGCCGGTCGGGACCCGCGCGCGATCCAGGACGGCGGATCGCTGGCCGGGAACGAGTCCAGCGACGCCTGCGCCACATCGTCCCACGGCGTATCGGTTGCACGACGCGCCTGCGCAGATTTGACGATCGAAACCGTAACGCCCTCGAACGGCGTTTTTATATGTTTGGTCATGACGATCCTCAATTAGAACCTGTCAAAAAGATGTATACTTTATGCATCTTATATTCCAGGCGAAAAATTGCAATGGCCATCGTCCGGAGACGCTGTCACGACATCGCGCCTCACCTGTTATCGTACGCTTATTGATAGCGCGTAACCGAGAGGTCGGCCGTGGGGATTTCCGGCGCGATACCGGCGATCTGGTCGGCAACGACGCGCGCCGCGCCGCAGGCCATGGTCCAGCCCAGCGTGCCGTGGCCGGTGTTGAGATGCAGGTTGGCGTAGCGCGTGGCGCCGATGACCGGCGGCCCGTCCGGCGTCATCGGCCGCAGCCCGCTCCAGAAGGTGGCGCGGCGCAGGTCGCCCGCCCCCGGGAACAGATCGGTCAGCGAGCGGTCGAGCGGCGCGCGCCGGTTCTCGCTCAGCCGCACCGTATAGTCGCCAACCTCCGCCGTGCCGCCGACGCGAATGCGATCGCCGAGCCGCGTGATCGCGACCTTGTAGGACTCGTCCATGATGGTGGATTCCGGCGCGACATTGCCGTTCACGATGGGAACGGTCAGCGAATAACCCTTAACCGGGTACACCGGGATATCGATCCCGACCGGCCGCAGCAGCAGCGGCGAGAAGCTGCCGAGCGCCATCACATAAACGTCCGCCGCCAGCGCACCGCGGCTGGTGGAAACCCGAGCCACGCGATCGCCGCTCACATCGACGGACTGAATCGTGGTGTCGTAGATGAAGTTCACGCCCTGAGCCGCCGCAAGCTGCTCCAGCCGTTGCGTGAACATATGGCAATCGCCGGTCTCGTCGTCGGGCAGCCGCAACCCGCCGACGAACCGTTCGCGCACCGCGGCAAGGCCGGGCTCGACACGGATGCAGCCTTCGCGGTCCAGCACCTCGTAGGGCACGTTATATTGCCGCAGCACCTCGACATCGCCGCCGATGCCGTCAAGCTGCGCCTGTTTGCGAAAGAGCTGCAAAGTGCCCTGGCTGCGCTCATCGTAACGGATGCCGGTCTCCGCACGCAGCGCCCGCAGGCAATCGCGGCTGTATTCGGAGATGCCGACCATCCGCGCCTTGTTCACGGCGTAGCGCGCCGCCGTGCAGTTGCGCAGCATCGCGAACATCCAGCGCCACATCGCGGGATCGGCCTGCGGCCGCACCACCAGCGGCCCATGGCGATCCAGCAGCCAGCGGATTGCCTTCACCGGAACGCCGGGTCCCGCCCATGGCGAGGCATAGCCGGGCGACACCTCGCCGGCATTGGCGAAGCTGGTCTCCAGCCCCGGCCCCGGCTGGCGATCGACCACCGTGACCTCGAAGCCGCGCTTCGACAGATAGTAAGCCGTGGTGACGCCGATCACGCCGGCGCCGAGAACGAGGACTTTCATGAGGAAACACCTTCGGCAAGCTGAGGTGAAACGGCGCATCGTCGCGCGCGCCCATAGAGGCTTGCCGCCCCTTGATCCTTCAAAAATGCGCTTTCATATATCCGCCCATGGACCATCGAAAATGGAGCCGGAGCGCATATTTCCGCCTGAACATGATTTCATATTGCAAAAATTCCAATCTGTGAGCGAAATCTTCCCGGTTCGCCTGGGCGGCGAAGCCCGACCAGGCATTTCGGAGGAAATAACGTGACGCGAACGGTTGCCTGGAGCGGCGCAGCGGCGCGCCGTATCATCGACAAAAAGAAAGCGATGCCGGGCGCCCTGCTGCCGATCCTGCACGCCTTGCAGGAGAGCTTCGGCTACATCGACCGCGAGGCGGAACCGCTGATCGCCGACGCGCTCAATATCTCCCGCGCCGAGGTCCATGGTGTCATCAGCTTCTACGCCGACTTCCGCCAATCACCGCCGCCGGCGCACACGCTGAAGCTGTGTCGCGCCGAGGCGTGCCAGTCGCTGGGCGCCGACCGGCTGGCGGCGCTGGCCCAGGCGAAGCTCGGCATTGCCTTCGGGAAGACCACCGCGGATGGTCGCGTCGGCCTGGAGCCGGTCTATTGCCTCGGCCTGTGCTCCGCCGCGCCATCCGCCATGCTCGACGGGCGCGTCGTGGCGCGGCTCGACGAGAGCAAGCTCGAAGCGCTGATCGCGGAGGCCGGCCGATGAATCTTCGCATCTTCGTCCCCTGCGATGCCGTTGCGATAGCGCTCGACGCCGACCGCGTGGCGGACGCCCTTGCAGAACAGGCCGCGCGGCGCGGCGTCGCGATCGAGATCGTGCGCACCGGCTCGCGCGGCCTGCACTGGCTGGAGCCGATGGTGGAGGTGACGACGGATGGTCGCCGCGCCGCCTACGGGCCGGTCACGATGGCTGAGGCGGCGAGCGTGCTCGACGCCATCATCGACGGAACAACGCATCCGCTCGCGCTTGGCGTCCCGGAGGACCTCCCCTTTCTGAAGCGGCAGACGCGACTGACCTTCGCACGCTGCGGCATCGTCGATCCCAAATCGATCGACGATTACCGCGACCATGGCGGCACTCGCGGCCTCGCTCGCGCACTGCAAATCGGGCCGCAGGCCATCGTCGCGGCGGTGACGGACTCCGGCCTGCGCGGCCGTGGCGGCGCAGGCTTTCCCACCGGCATCAAGTGGGAGACAGTAGCGAAGGCGGACGGCACGCAGAAATACATCGTCTGCAACGCCGACGAGGGCGACAGCGGCACCTTCGCCGACCGCATGATCATGGAAGGCGACCCGTTCGTCCTGATCGAGGGCATGACGATCGCGGGCATCGCGGTCGGCGCGACGCAGGGCTATATCTACATCCGCTCCGAATATCCCCATGCCGTCGCGGCGATGGAAGCCGCGATCGCCGCCGCCCGGCGCGCGGGCCTGCTTGGGGCTTCCGTTGCTGGCTCGCCCTACGTATTCGAGCTTGAGGTGCGCGTGGGCGCGGGAGCCTATGTCTGCGGCGAGGAAACCGCGCTGCTCGACAGCCTCGAAGGCAAGCGCGGCACGGTGCGCGCCAAGCCGCCTCTGCCCGCGCACAAGGGCCTGTTCGGCTGCCCGAGCGTCATCAACAACGTGCTCTCACTGGCATCCGTGCCGATCGTTCTCGACAAGGGCGCGGCGTATTATCGCGACTTCGGCATGGGCCGCTCGCGCGGCACGATACCGATCCAGTTGGCCGGAAACGTCAGGCACGCCGGGCTGTTCGAGACGGCGTTCGGCATCACGCTGGGCGAACTGGTGGACGACATCGGCGGCGGCACGCTGAGCGGCCGCCCGGTGCGCGCCGTGCAGGTCGGCGGCCCGCTCGGCGCTTATTTCCCGCGCGAGCTGTTCGACACGCCGTTCGACTACGAGGCGTTTGCCGCGCGCGACGGGTTGATCGGCCACGGCGGCATCGTGGTCTTCGACGATACCGTCGATATGGCGCGGCAGGCGCGCTTCGCCATGGAATTCTGCGCGGTGGAGTCGTGCGGCAAATGCACGCCGTGCCGCGTCGGCTCGACCCGCGGCGTCGAGGTGATCGATCGCATTATTCGCGACGAAGGACGCCTCGCCAGTATCGAACTGCTCAAGGATCTCTGCGAGACCATGAAATTCGGCTCGCTTTGTGCGCTGGGAGGCTTCACGCCCTACCCGGTCATCAGCGCGCTGACGCACTTTCCCGAGGATTTCGGCATCACCCCGCCAAGCCGTCAGGCGGCGGAATAACGGAGCGCGCGATGCCCGGACAACAGACCCGCACCCTGATCGATGACATCGACTACGGCACGCCGGCGTCGAAGGCGACGGAAATGGTGACGCTGACCATCGACGGCCGCTCCGCGACCGTCCCGGCCGGGACGTCGATCATGCGCGCGGCGATGGAGGTCGGCGCCGAGATCCCGAAACTGTGCGCCACCGACACGCTCGACGCTTTCGGCTCGTGCCGCGTGTGCCTGATTGAAATCGAGGGGCGCAGTGGAACGCCCGCCTCATGCACCACGCCGGTCGCCGAGGGCATGGCGGTGGTCACCCGCTCCGAGCGGCTCGACCGGCTGCGCAAGGGCGTCATGGAGCTGTACCTCTCCGATCATTCGGTGACGTCGCTCGACCCCGCGCGGAACGATGGCGTCGATCTGCTCGACATCGCCGCCACCGTCGGCCTAAACGAGGTGCGCTACGGCTTCGACGCCGCCAGACATCGCGACATCGGCATCGACGATTCCAATCCGTATTTCACTTACGACCCCGCCAAATGCATCGTCTGCTCGCGCTGCGTGCGCGCCTGCGACGACATACAAGGAACGTTCGCGCTCACCATCAGCGGCCGCGGTTTCGATTCGGTGATGGCTGCGGGCAGCGACCAATCGTTTCTCGAATCCGATTGCGTGTCCTGCGGCGCCTGCGTGCAGGCGTGCCCGACCGGCTCACTGCGCGAGAAAACGGTGCTGGAGATCGGCAAGCCGGAATGGTCGCAGATAACGACCTGCGCCTATTGCGGCGTCGGCTGCGCGTTCAAGGTGGAGATGAAGGGCAGTGAGGTGGTGCGGATGGTGCCGTACAAAGGCGGTCGCGCCAATCACGGCCACTCCTGCGTCAAGGGCCGCTTCGCCTGGGGTTATGCCCACCACCGCGACCGCATCCTCAAGCCGATGCTGCGCGAGACGATCGCCGAGCCGTGGCGCGAGGTGAGCTGGGCAGAGGCGATCGGCCATGTCGCCTCGGCGTTCAGGCGCATTCAGGCGAAGCACGGCGTCCGCTCGGTCGGCGCGCTGACCTCGTCGCGCTGCACTGACGAGGAAACCTTCCTTGTCCAGAAGCTGGTGCGCGCCGGTTTCGGCAACAACAACGTCGATACCTGCGCGCGCGTCTGTCACTCGCCGACCGGCTACGGGCTCGGCAAGACGTTCGGAACGTCGGCAGGCACCCAGGATTTCGATTCCGTGGAAGCCACCGACGTGATGCTGGTGATCGGCGCCAACCCCTCCGACGCGCACCCGGTGTTTGCCTCGCGCATGAAACAGCGCTTGCGGCAGGGCGCGAAACTGATCGTGATCGATCCGCGTCGCACCGATCTCGTTCGCGCGCCGCATATCGAGGCGGCCTATCACCTGCCGACGCTGCCGGGCACCAATGTCGCCATTCTCACGGCGCTGGCCCATGTGATCGTCACCGAAGGACTGGTCGACGAGGCGTTCGTGCGCGCACGCTGCGATCGGGACGCCTTTCAGGACTGGGCGGAGTTCGTCGCCCAGCCGCGCCACGGCCCGGAGGAAATGGCGGCCGTCACCGGCGTGCCGGCGAGCAGCATCCGCGGCGCAGCGCGGCTCTACGCCACCGGCGGCAACGCAGCGATCTATTACGGCCTCGGCGTCACCGAGCACAGCCAAGGCTCGACCGCGGTGATGGCGATCGCCAACCTCGCGATGGCGACCGGCAATATCGGCCGGCCCGGCGTCGGCGTGAACCCGCTGCGCGGCCAGAACAACGTGCAGGGCTCGTGCGACATGGGCTCGTTCCCGCATGAATTTTCCGGCTACCGCCACGTCGGCAACGACGCCGTGCGCCACCTGTTCGAGACCGATTGGCAGCGCACGCTGGAGAAGGAGCCGGGCCTGCGCGTCAACAATATGATGGACGCCGCCATCGACGGCAGCTTCAGGGGCCTTTACGTGCAGGGCGAGGATATCATGCAGTCCGATCCCGATACGCGGCACGTCGCCGCCGCGCTTTCGGCGATGGAATGCGTGGTGGTGCAGGACCTGTTCCTCAACGAGACCGCCAACTACGCGCACGTCTTCCTGCCCGGCGCGACCTTCCTCGAAAAGGACGGCACCTTCATCAATGCGGAGCGGCGCATCCAGCTCATCCGCAAGGTGATGGAGCCGAAGTCCGGCATGGCGGACTGGGAAATCACCATGGCGCTAAGCAATGCGCTTGGTTATCCGATGCACTATAGCCACCCCTCCGAGATCATGGACGAGATCGCCCGGCTGACGCCGACCTTCGCCGGCGTCTCCTTCGCCAGACTGGAGGAAGCGGGTTCGATCCAGTGGCCGTGCAACGAGTCGGCGCCGAACGGCACCCCGGTGATGCATGTCGGCGCTTTCGTGCGCGGCAAGGGCAACTTCATGATTACGGAGTATTTCGCCAGCGACGAGCGCGTCGGCCCGCGTTTCCCGCTGCTGCTGACCACCGGCCGCATCCTGTCGCAGTACAATGTCGGCGCGCAGACGCGGCGCACCGACAACGTCGTCTGGCACGACGAGGATCTTCTGGAAATCCACCCGCACGACGCCGAGCAACGCGGCATCGCGTCCGGCTCGTGGGTCAAGCTCGCGAGCCGCGCCGGCGAGACGACGCTGCGCGCGCTGGTGACCGACCGCGTCGCGCCGGGCGTGGTCTACACCACCTTCCATCACCCGGACACGCAGGCGAACGTCGTGACCACGGATGCCTCCGACTGGGCGACGAACTGCCCCGAATACAAATGCACGGCGGTCCAGGTCTCGCCGTCCAACGGGCGGTCCGAGTGGCAGGAAGATTACCGCGCCTTTTCGGAGCGGAGCCGAAGGATATCGCCGACCGAGGCGGCGGAGTAGACCGGTATGGCCGCCGCTCTCATCATGTCCGCGGACGGACGCGGAATTCATAAGAGGCGAAATGTCGATGCGCCCTGAAAAGCTTGTTCGCATGGCCAATCAGATCGGGCAGTTCTTCGCCACCCAGAGCAAGCACAGGGTGGCCGAGGACATCGCCGATCACCTGAGGAAGTTCTGGGAGCCACGGATGCGCGAGCAGCTCTGCGCCTATCTCGACGCCGGTGGCGAGGGACTTGCGCCCGGCGTTCGCAAGGCCGTGGAGATGCTCGTCACCGAAAGGCAGGTCCGGACATAAGAATAGGTCGGGCTTTTTGCTCGCTTAAGGACGGGTTGCGACGAACGCACTCAAACGATGCGGTTCTTGTGGTCGCTCCAATACGCTTCGCGCAGAATGCGCTTGTAAAGCTTACCGGTCGGCAAGCGCGGCAGTTCTTCCGAGAAATCGATGGAGCGCGGAACCTTCTGACGCGCAAGATGCCGGGCACAAAAAGCAATCAACTCCTGCTCCAACTCCGCTCCGGGTACGGCTCCGGGCATCGGCTGAATGACCGCCTTGACCTCCTCGCCCAGATCCGCGTTAGGCACGCCGAATACCGCGGCATCTGCAACCTTGGGATGGGTGACCAGCAGATTCTCGCATTCTTGCGGATAGATATTCACCCCGCCAGAGATGATCATGAATGTCGCGCGATCCGTCAGGTACAGATATCCATCATCGTCGAGATAGCCGATGTCGCCCACCGTAACCATCGTGCCATCCGGTGAGCGGGATTCCCGGGTCCTCTCGACGTCATTGAAATAGACGGACGGCGATCCGGGCTTGAACCATAGCGTGCCGGAGACACCGTTCGGAACGGAGTTCATGCTTTCGTCCAGAACGTGCAGGTCGCCGAACACGAGCTTGCCGACTGAGCCCGGATGAGCAAGCCACCCAGGCGTATCGCAAATGGTAAAGCCGAGCCCCTCGGTCGCGCCGTAATATTCGTGGATGATGGGGCCCCACCATTCGATCATCTGTCTTTTAACCGGAACCGGGCAAGGCGCCGCGCCGTGCACGACGACCTCCAGCGTGGAGCAATCGTATTTTGTTCGGACATCGTCCGGAAGCTTCAGCAAGCGCGAAAACATGGTCGGCACGAGTTGCGAATGGGTGACTTTGTAGCGCTCGACAAGTTGCAGATAATGCTCAGCGTCGAATCGCTCCATGACGATGACCGTCCCGCCCTTGCCGATCGCGAGATTGACCGCGGCCTGAGGCGCCGAGTGATAGAGCGGCGCAGGCGAAAGATAGACCATGCCCTCGCGATTTCGCCAGAGCTTGTCGATGAAATCGAACAACGGCAATCGCTGCGACGGCGACTGGTCGGGTAGCGGTCGAAGCACGCCCTTCGGCTGACCGGTGGTGCCGGACGAATAGAGCATGGCCGTACCGAGCCGCTCATCGGCGATCGGCGTACTCGGCATCCCCTGCGTCGCCTCAACCAGGCTGACGACCTTGGCGCCGTCGCCCGGACCATCGACCACGATACAAAGCTCGACTCGGGGGCAGTTCTTCATCGCGGTCAGCGCGAGATCCCGCTTCGCCTGCGACGTGATCAGCACACGGGCTTCGCAATTCCGAACGATATAGGCAAGTTCCTCCGCTGTCAGGAACGAGTTGATGCAGGTAAAGTAATAGCCCGACCGTTCGCCGGCGCCGCAGCACTCGATGTAGCGCGCGTTGTTCTCCATGAAGATCGCAATATGGTCGAGCCGCTTCAGACCAAGCGAACGCAGGTAGTGAGCGAGCTGGTTCTGGCGCGCCTCCAACTCGGTATAAGTAATGGTTTCGCCGGACGAGGCCATAATGATCGCAGGATCGTTCGCCCGCCTGGTTGCGTAAACGCCGGGATACATCTGCTCCCCCCAAGGATTTTTATTGAGCCATGTCCGCGCTCGGTCCTGCGCGGTATCAGACGTGCATGCCACCGTCGACGATCAATGTGACGCCGGTAATGTAACGCGCCCTATCCGAGGCAAGAAAAGCAACCGCCTCCGCGATGTCCTCGGAACGCCCCCATTCACGCAAGGGAATGCGCTTGAGAGCGTGTTCCCAATATTCCCTGGTAAATGCCGTTTCGATCAGCTTTCCTCCGATTCCAGTACCCATCGCGCCCGGCGCAACGACATTGGCGCGAATTCCGAATCGACCTTCCTCGCGCGCAATCGCACGACACAGCACCTCGGTCCCCGCTTTCGGCACAGCGGACAGCGCATCTCCAGGCGGATACCAACGCGTTGCAAAGGTCCCTACATTGATGAATACGCCGCGCTTCCGCGCTCGAAATATCGGCAAGGCGGCGGCGACGACGCTCGTGAATCCAAGCAACTCGGATTCGATAACCTCGCGCCATTGATCCTCCGCGATCTGGGACACGTAAGGCTGGGTGATATCAACGCCAGATGCAAACACGACGGCGCCCAGCGGTCCGAAGTCCTCGGCAGCCAGGGCGACGGCCCGCTGCACGGCCTTTGCATCCCGAACGTCGACCTGCAAGGCGTCGCATCGGACGACGTTGCCGATTTCGTCTTTCAGCGCGTCGGCGCGCGCCTTGTTCGAGCGGTAAGTGAAGACAACGGCTGAAAATTCATCGGCAAGGCGGCGACATATCGCGCTACCAAGCGCGCCGCTGCCGCCAAATATCAGCGCCGCTTCTGGGACGGTTGGGCGCGCCTGACCGGATACGTTTTCGTTCATTTGAATTTGCCTCCAAAAATCACAACTGGCTTATCGCTGTTCGCGCCAGAGCGAGATAACAATGATCGCTTGTTCGTCGCCTCTGCGGCGGCGAACGAACCGTCTGTCCATGGAAGGTTCGCTCGCCTGCCAGGTCGTGGGACTCCAATTTCATCAGGGCTTTGCTGCGCCGGCTTTCACCAGAGGGCAGCCGCCTTCTTCAAGCGGACGGAACGCCTGACCTCCGGGCACGGTGGAAACCACGTTGTAAAGGTCCCACTTGCTCTTGGATTCCTCGGGTTTCTTAACCTGTAGCAAATAGAGATTACGCAGCACGCGCCCATCGATGCGAACTTGACCGTCCTTAGTTGTGAAGTCGTTGACCGGGAGTTCGCGCATTTTGGCTGCGACGGCATCTGCATCCCGGGTGCCGGCGGCTTTCACAGCCTTGAGGTAGTGGAACACGGCGCTATAGGCCATCGCGGGATTCCAGTCCGGCGGATGTCCGACTTTTTCCTCGAAGCGCTTCGACCAGGCGCGCGTCTCATCGGTCAAATTCCAATAGAAGGGGCTCGCCAACAGCAATCCCTGCCCCATCTTCAACGTGATGCTTTGCACATGCTCAAGAAACAGCACATAGGCGGCGAACGTCGCACCCTTCGAAGTCAAACCGAACTCGACAGCCTGTTTGATCGAGTTGACCGTATCGTCCGAGGAGTTGGCCAAACCAATGACGTTCGGGTTGGTAGGCTGCGCCTGCAGCAGAAAGGAGGAGAAATCCGAGCTGTTCAGAGGAGCATAAACGGCGCCAAGCACCTTGCCGCCATTGGCTTCGATGACGGCGCTGGTATCCTTCACAAGCGCGCGGCCGAAGACGTAATCCGCGCCGATGAAGTACCAGCGATTGCCACCGCGCTTGACGAGAGCACTGCCCATGACATGAGCAAGAGAATAAGTGTCGACGGCCCATTGGGTCGTATATTCGTCGCACTTTGATCCAGTCAGGTCGGAACTGAGCGCCCCGACGAAAAGAGAGGTTTTCTTCTTCGCCTTGGCCAGCGACTGTACCGCGAAGGCCACGGCGGAATTCGGAACGTCAACTACCGCGTCGACGCCCTCGACATCGTACCAGCGCCGGGCGATGGCCGATCCGATGTCCGGCTTGTTCTGGTGGTCGGCAAAAATCAGCTCCACGCGCTTTCCGAGTACGGGACCGGTATCCTCGATAGCCATTCGAACGGCTTCGACGGTCTCACGTCCCGCGCCGAGTGCATAGACCGAAGACATGTCGTTCATGACTCCGATCTTGATCGGCGCTTCGTCCGCGTAGACGGCAGTCGCGCCTAGAAGCGTACTTGCAAGCAACAACTTCAGCAGTCTCATGACCTTCCCCCCTTTTTTCCTGGAAGTGACACCGAAATACGAACTCGCGGAGCACAACGTGGAACCCGCACCAAATAAATTTATCCGTCTTGTCTATGATCCACGTCACTCACCGCAGCAGAAAGCCTCCGTCGACCAACACGGTTGCGCCGGTCATGTAACGCGACGCGTCCGAGCAGAGCAGCATCAGGGGCCCTTCGAGATCCTCGGGCGCACCCAAGCGCCGTACGGGAATTTCCGAAATCACCTTGAGGCCCGCCGGTGAACGAAAGAAAGCGTCGGTCATTTCGGTTTCGATATAGCCTGGCGCGATGGCATTGACGCGAATGCCGTAACGCGCCAACTCGAGCGCCATGTTACGCGTCATCTGCACCAAGCCCCCTTTGGATGCGGCATACGGTGTGAGCTGAGCGATCGTTGCATGCGCCATCATCGAGGCAACGTTGATGATCGTACCATGCCGCCGCTCAGCCATCCCCTGCGCAACTTTTTGGGCCACCAGGAATGCACCCTTGAGATTGGTGTCGATGACCGCATCCCAATCCGCTTCGCTCTGTTCCAGGAAGGGCTTCTGGACCGCCACTCCGGCGTTGTTGACCAGAATATCGATCGCTCCCAGGTTCTGTTCCGTCGTCGCGACCGCGGCGCTGATGCTGTCAGCATCAAGGACGTCGAGCGCGACCGCGCAAGCCGTTCCACCGTTCCCGTGGATGTCCTCCAACACAGCGTTCAGCTTGGCAACGGACCGCGCAGCGACGCAGACCTTGGCGCCTCGTTGCGCCAGCATCGTCGCGAATTGACGACCCAACCCTCGTGAGGCTCCCGTGACCAAGGCAACGCGGCCAGTGATATCGAACAGGTCACCCATGATGACGTCGCCGCGCCGCCTGATGCAGTAGGCTCATCGCTTCATCTAACCCGCTATTCGTCATGCCTTGCTTTCGTTGTCCGGCGCGACCTGAAGCCGCACGCGAAACTCTCTCATAGCGCAAAAGAGTGTTCAGTTAGGCTTTGCGACGAGGGGGCATTTGCTCTTGGAGAGCGGCCAGTAAAGCTCCTCTGCCGGAATCTTCCGCAAGATCTCGTAGTAGTCCCAAGGTTCCTTGGAATCCGCCGGTGACTTGACCTTGGCCAGATACATGTCGTGCAGCATGACGTTGTCCTCGCGGATATTGCCGTTATCCGTGAAGATGTCGCGCACCGGCAACTCACGCATCTTCGTGACCACGGCGCGCGCTTCGGTCGTGCCTGCCGCCTGCACCGCCTTGAGATAGTGCGAAACGCCGGAATAGACGCCGGCCTGTACCATGGTCGGCATAGCGCCGTGCTGCTTGAAAAACCTCATGGCCCAAGCCCGGGTTTCAGGCGTCCGATTCCAGTAGAACGACGTTGTCAACAGCAGCCCTTGCGCCTGCTTCAGGCCGATCGCATGCACGTCCGTGATGAACGTCAGCAGCGCGGCCATGCTGATGCCGCTTTCCTTCAGTCCGAACTCGCCGCCCTGCTTGATGGCGTTGACCGTATCGCCGCCGGCATTGGCGAGGCCGATGACATTGGCGCCCGTTGCTGGAACGCGAACGAGATAGGAGGCAAAGTCGGGGGTATTTAGCGGATGGCGCACTGATCCGACGACCTCCCCGCCGGCCGCTTTGATGACTTCAGTCGCATCTTTCTCCAGCGCATGGCCAAAAGTATAGTCGGCCGCGAGCATGAACCATTTCTTGTATCCCTGCTTCACCGCCGCTCCGGCGGTGCCGGTCGCCATGGAATAGGTGTTCCACGTCCACAGGATTCCGACCGGCGAGCAAGCCTCGTCGCCGAGCGCGCGCGCGCCAGCTCCCGAAATCAGAACGACGGCCTTTCGCTGCTCCTTTTCCAAGGCCTGCACAGCAAGCGCTGTCGATGACGTCGCAACGTCGGCGAAGGCGGTAACGCCCATTTCATCGGTCCAGCGGCGCGCCAAGGCCGACGCTACGTCGACCTTGTTCTGATGGTCGCCGGCAATGACTTCGATGGGCTTGCCCAGGACCGATCCTCCGAAGTCTTCAGCGGCAAGCTTTGCCGCGAGAAAGGAGCCCGGCCCGCCAATCGCCGAATAGACGCTCGAACTATCGCTCATCACACCGATACGGACGCCGCCGGAGGACTGTCCGTAAGCAAAAGCCGGTAGCAGGGCGCAGAGGCAGCCAAGCGTCATTTTGCCAAGTAGTCTCATACATTCCCTCCCCGCGATCGTACGGCCCGTTGGATCCGGCGGATAAATTCTGAAAGTAACGAACGTACGTTATTATATCGGATGCGACAGCCATATGCAACAGTCCCTTCAGCGATGGTACACTTTGGCAGACAGTGCTGAATTCCGAAGCGGGAGAGACCGGATGACGCGGGCAAGAGAGCAAAATTCACGGCCGAGAAAAATTCACGGGACTGCCATTGTCGTCGGCGGAAGCGGCGCTCTCGGCCGCGAGATTTGCCGGCGCCTGTCTTTGGACTACGAAAGCATCTTCTTTACTTTTCGCTCCAACGTGAAAGCTGCGGAGACGTTGACGGCGGAGCTCAACAACACCGCCCGTGCGACACACAAAGCGCTCGACGTTCGCGACCGCGCCGCCGTGGATAGTATCATCGCGGCTGCCGCGACATTTCATGGCCCGCTGGAAACCGTAGTCTTCGCTTCAGGCGTCAGCATAGAGCAGCCTTTCGTTTCCGAGATTACCGCGGAACAGTGGCGCGAGGTGATCGAGTCCGAACTGTTAGGCTTCACCAATGTCGTGGCAGCCGCGCTACCGGTCTTCCGTGCACAGAGACGGGGCTCATTCGTCAACATCGGAACGTTTGCCACGCGTTGGTATCCGCCGGGGGACGCGCTGTCGGCGGTTCCGAAGGCCGGCACCGAGGTGCTTTGCCGCGCCATCGCCCGCGAGGAGGGCCGATACAACATTCGAGCCAACGTCGTCGCTCCCGGCATTATCGAGGCGGGAATCGGCGCCAGGTTGATGGAGAGCACGTTCACTCGGGAAATTTGGGAGCAGCAGCGGAAGCGCATACCGTTGCGCGAATTCGGTCGACCGGCCGACATTGCCGAGGCCGTCGCCTTTCTGGCCTCCGAGGGCGCACGTTACATCACGGGCGTGACCCTTGTTGTTGACGGCGGCATGCACCTTTAGCGTTTAGCCTTTGGCTAGGCTCGCCTCTGCAGCATGGCGAGGACTATCTCTTGATGTATCTCGATCAGGCGCTTCTGGCTCACCCGGCCGCCGACGTGATACCAGTTCGAGATGCTCGTCAGCATCGAGAGGATCGATTGCGCCAG
Organism: Xanthobacteraceae bacterium; assembly: GCA_049651165.1. GTDB lineage: Bacteria > Pseudomonadota > Alphaproteobacteria > Rhizobiales > Xanthobacteraceae > 62-47. The sequence continues at coordinate 26,231 of JBASBO010000114.1, forward strand.
TATGTGTACGTCGGGCACTGAGAAATCGCCGCTCCTGCACCCCGCCGAGATCAGCTTGACGACGAATGCTTCATATTTCTTGCGCAGGCCGATATAGGTCTTATAGCGCGCAGAAGGCAGACTACGCATCTCCATATGACTGATGAAAGTCTCTTCGCGTCGAGTCGTATGCCAGCGGATGTGGAATTCGACGAAGACCTTGACCCGCTCGACAACCCCCTGCACGGACCCGACGTTCTCCTCCAGTTCGACCAGGATCTCCTCCATGATCTCGCACATGATGCGGAACAGGAAATCCTCCTTGCTGTCGAAATAGTTGTAGAGTGAACCCGCGCCCTTGAAGCCCGCATCCCGCGCAAGATCCCGCAGGTTCATCGCCTCAAAGCCGTGACGATAAATCAGTTTAATTCCCGCTTTGCGGATGGCCGGCCATGTTATCTCCCGACTGGAGCCGATCGTGCGCATCTCAGTTTTCTCCACTCGGCGAACGACACTTTATCCCGACGTTCACGGGTCCTTCAATGCGCGTAATTCGGTCTTGAGAATCTTGCCGGAAGCGTTCCTGGGCAAAGAAGGGACGATTCGGATGCGCTTTGGTACTTTATAGCCGCCAATTCGGTCTTTGCAAAAATCGATAATCTCAGGCGGCAGGGCCACCATTCCGGTTCGTAGTACTATCGCAGCGGACAGCGCCTCTCCCCAGTGCTCATCGGGCACTCCATAGACGGCAACCTCGGCCACCGCCGGATGGGCGGAAATCACATCTTCGATCTCGCGCGGGTAGATATTAACCCCACCGCTGATCACCATGTCCTTCTTGCGATCCACGACGTAGACGAAGCCATTGTCGTCGGTGCGCGCAAGGTCGCCCGAATGGAGCCAATCGCCTCGGATCACCTCTGCGGTGGCATCCGGCCGCCTCCAATAGCCCCTCATAACATTGGGGCCGCGGATAACGATCTCGCCGATCTCGCCAGGGCGGCAGGTTTCACCGCATTCGTCGACGATACGAATATCACACCGACCAATCCCCTTTCCTATCGACCCCAAGGCGAGCGCATGATCCGCGGATCGAAGCAGCGAAGCGTGCGATGTCGTCTCCGTCATCCCGTAGGCATGGAGCAGGATCGGCCCGAACACCCCGGCAGCCTCCTCGAGACGAGCCTTCGAAATGCCGGCCGCGCCATAGGAAATCGCCTTCAGCGAGGAGCGGTCTCTGCTGGCGAACTCCGCGTGGTCCATCATCTGGTACAACGCGGTCGGCGCCGCAAAAAAATAGGTGGCGCGCTCCCGCTCGATTAAGCGCAGGGTTTCTCCCGCATCAAATTTTTCGATCAGGACCGTGGCCGCTCCGTGAGCGAGGTGAAAGAACGAATGAACGGAGGCCGCATGATAGAGCGGGCTGATCTGCAGGTTGACGCCGGCCCGGTCCGGCCGAACCACGGAAGCGACATTGGCAAAATCGGCGAGGTAATTACCATGCGTCAGCACGACACCCTTGGGACGCGATGTCGTGCCGCTCGTATAGAGAATCGCCGCGTCCGTATTTCGATCGAGGCCGGCCGCATCCGGCATTCCATCGCCCGGCTCGATCCACGCCTCGTATGAATCGGGGCCGCCCGCGTCGTCAACGACAACGATCCGCTTGAGCGATGGAACTTCTCGTCGCAGCCGCTCGAAACTCGGCTCGTAAATGCGCGCCGCCATCAGAAGCTTCGGTTCGGCGTCCGCCAACAATGCGGCGTGCTCGGCGGCATGCAGCCGCCAGTTCAAAGGCACGAAGATCGCGCCAATACCAGTGACCGCGAAATAGCTTTCGATAAACTCCGGACGATTGTGCAGGAGGACGGCAACCCGGTCGCCATGCTCGATGCCCGTTCGTTTCAGAGCGGCGCCTACCGCCCCGACCCGCGCCTGAAGCTCGCCGAACGACACCCAGCGTTCCTCGAACATAACGGCATTGCACTCGCGGGCGATCTTCGAATTGTCAAAGAGAACATCGCGTAGCGATCGCATACGATTCATATCGACATCCCGCCGCCGGCAATTCCATTGGTCAGCGCGAGTCTCGCATCTTCAGCGTTTCACGCGAAATGATGACCTTCATGATCTCGGTGGTGCCCGCCCCGATCTCGTGGTGCTTGGCATCGCGATAGAACCGCGCCACCGGATATTCCTCCATGTAGCCATAGCCCCCGAATATCTGAACGGCGTCGTTGGAGGCTTGAACCGCCATCTGCGAGGAATAGAGCTTGAGGATCGCAGCCTCGCGCGTCACCGTTTCGCCACGCCCGACCGCGTGCAGCAGGCGGTAGAGCATCGTGCGCGACATCTCAATGCCAACGGCCATCGAGGCGATCTTCTCCTGAATCAACTGGTATTCGGCGATCTTCCGTCCGAATACCTGCCGTTCTTGTACGTAGGCCGAAGCGGCATCAAGGCAACCCTGCGCGATGCCGACCGTCGAGGCGCCTTCAAGCACGCGCTCGACGTCGAGCGACTCCATCAAATAGTGGAAGCCGCGATCGACCTCGCCAAGCACTTGTGTCGCAGGCACCCGCACGTCGGTCAAAAATACTTCGCCCGTGGGCGAGCTTTTCATGCCCATCTTGTGCAGTGGCTTGCCGGTTTCCAGTCCCGGCGTCCCGCGTTCGACGATGAACCAGGTCCCGCCGTCGATCTTGCGCGCTTCGCCGCTGGTCCGTGCGATCACCAGGATGAAATCGGCGATCGGCGCATTGGTGATGAACGTCTTCGACCCGTTGATGACGTAGTCACCGCCATCTTTACGAGCGTTGGTGCGCGCGCTCAAAGCATCCGATCCGCCCTTCGGCTCGGTAATAGCCATGGAGCCGATCTTCTCGCCGCGAAGAACCGGGACAAGATATTTCCGCTTCTGCTCGTCGGTGCCGTGCGTGTTCAGGGCGCGCGCAAACAGCACGATGTCGGCAAACACCGAGATGTCGAGCCCAGCGTTGACGCGAGCCATCTCCTCGCTAACAATCGCGCGCGTGGTCAGCGACGCGCCGGATCCGCCATACTGCTCGGGGAAGAACGAGCCAAGCAGACCAAGATCGCCCATGGCGCGGAACAGGCGGCGCGGGAACATGCCATCAGCTTCCATTTGAGGTGTTAACGGCGCCACTTCCGTTTCCATGAAGCGCCGTACCGTTCGTTGGAATTCAAGCTCCTCGTCGTCGAGCAGCGAGGCAATCGGTTTGGTCATTCAGATCTCCGCGCGAACGAGGCGATTCGGGTCAGGCGACCGACATGCCGAACAGGCTGGTCAGACGGCTTGCGTCCTTGTCCGTCAAACGTTCGCCGTAACCGACATGGCTCGCCTCCGGCAGGCCGAACTTCTTCGTCAGATCGACGCGCAATTCCGTCATCTTCAGCCCTATCGTCAGGCAATCGAAGATGGGGGCGCCCGAGACCGGAGCACGCGTGAGACCGGCGGCCGAAAACATCGTACTCAATCCGGCGCTGCCGATGACGATGGCATCGGCGCCCTCCTCGACCAGTTCGTCCGCGGTTTCGGCAACTGCTTTCGCGACAACGGCCGGATTCTCGAAGCCTACGGTGAAAGCCTCCATCGAGGGAATCTTGATGCTCTTGACCCCGCTAAGACGACCGCCAAGTCCATAATTGTTGGTCATGATCTCGCAATATTCCGACCACGACCTGTCCTGAACGGTGACGATACCGACCTTGTAGCCGTAGGCGCAGGCGAGATGAAGCGCCGCCTCCATAGGCCCAACGACCGGCACCGATAGCAGCGTGCGACCTTCCGCGATGCCGGGATCGCCGGAGCAGGCGACCATCACACCATCGGCGCCGTCGCGCCCCGCGGCCAGCATCTGCTCGACGACATCGACCTTGTTCAGCAGGATCGGAAAAGCGAACACTGTATCCGACGCCCGCTTGAGGCGACGCACGTATCGGTGATCGAGCAGCGTATCGTCACGCTTCGCACGATTGAAATTGGCTTCGATCAGTTTGGTATAGGGGCCCGAAAGCGCCTCACAGTTCACGTGCACAATCGAGATTTTCATGGATATTCCTCCTCGCTTCGGATGCCGGGCCTGTCAGCGTCCACTGAAATTCGGCTTGCGTTTGTCGAGGAACGCCTGGACGCCCTCCTTGACGTCTTCGGTCTCGAACAGGGCGCCGAACAGGGTGGCCTCCAGCTTCAGCCCATCCGCCAGCGACATCTGGAGTCCCATCGTCGCCGCACGTTTCGCTGCAGCGACGGCGCGCGGCGCATTGGCGCTGATTGCTTCGGCCAAACGCAGCGCGCTATCCAGCGCGCCTCCGGTCGTGACGACCTCATCGATCAGGCCGATGCCCTGCGCTTCGCGAGCAAGAAGGCGTTCACCGGTAAAGAGCAGGCGTTTCGCGACGCCCTGCGGCACGAGGCGCGGAAGCATCTGAGTGCCGCCGGCACCGGGTATGATGCCAAGACCCACCTCGGGCTGTCCGATCAACGCCTGCTCCTCGGCGATCCTGATGTCACACGCCATCATCAGTTCGCAGCCGCCGCCGAGCGCGGTGCCGTTCACCGCGGCAATCACCGGAATGGAGATCGTTTGCAGCGTGTTCTGCATCTGCTGGATGCGCAACGCATATCGTTCCGCCGTACGGGAGGTAAGGGTCTGGAAAAACGCGATGTCTCCACCGGCGACGAAATGCTTGCCCACACCCGTTATAATCAGGACGCGGATAGCCTCGTCTGTCGCGGCAGTCTCCACAACCTCAAGGATCTCTTCCGAGACGTCCGGATGCAGAGCGTTCACCGGCTTGTTGTCGATCGTGATCACGATCGTTGCCGCCTGCTTACTCACCCTGATGAACCGAAACGGCAATGCATCACTCCCGAAGCACACATTCAGAAAAGGAACGAGCGTTATTTTCTTGACGGCGGCGCTTCTGTCAAGAACTATTCGGCAGAAACATCGTTGAGATTGACGCAAACATCGAGGAACGGGGAGCCCCGGATGAATAAGCAGAGAGTTGCAGTCTTGACCGGGGCGGCGGGGGGGCTCGGCGTGGCGGCGAGCCGTGCGCTTGGCAGGACGGGCGTCAAGGTCGTGATGACGGACATGGCGCCGGATCGGGCCAAGGTGGCTGCGGCGGCCCTGAAGGACGAGGGCGTCGATGCGTTCGGCGCGGGCCTGGATGTGACAGACCGTTCGACCGTCGACCGGTTCATGGCGGAGGTCGTGGAGGCCCATCAGCGGCTGGATATTCTGGTCAACCTCGCCGGCGTCGTGCGCAACGACTACATCACCAAAGTCAAGGATGAGGATTTCGAGTTGACTTTCGCCTCGCACGTCAAGGGCACTCTACATTGCATGCGCGCGGCGCTGCCGATCATGCGGAGGCAGAAGTCCGGTCGTGTGATCAACATGAGTTCCATCGCCGCGTTGGGGTCGCTTGCCGGCGCGGCCTACGGCGCGGCCAAAGGAGCGATCGAATCGATGTCGCGTGTGGCTGCGATCGAATCAGCCAAGGAAGGGATAACCGTCAATTGTGTGGCGCCTGGCATGATCGCCGCCGGCATGTTCCTTACGACGCCCGAGCACTATCAAGCCGTCAGTATCGAGCGGACGCCCATGAAGCGCGCCGGCACACCCGAGGAAGTGGCGCACTGCATCGCATTCTTCGCCTCGCCCGGAGCGAGCTTCGTCACCGGGCAGACGTTATTCGTCTGCGGCGGACTGTCCGTCGGGTTTTAGCAAACCATCTCGTTGCATGAATACGATCTCGGACGTGCCACCCGTTGCGATCGATGGCGCGGCACTCATGCTGCGTTCACGAAAGTGCCGGGAATTCATATGCTCACCGCCACAGCAGTGATCAAACGGCACGACCGGCAATGTGAGGTACGGTTTCTCCCAAACGCGTCTTGACGTCTCGACCTTCCATCAACGCAACTTTCAGCGTCAGAACACGCATCCATCAAAGAGTTCTGGCGCAATAGCCGCCGTCGATCAAAATATTTTGCCCAACGATGTACGCAGCGGAGACGCTGCAAAGAAACGCGCAGGTATCTCCGAATTCGTCCGGCTCCCCGAATCGTCCGGCCGGAATGGTCTTGATGAGTTGCTCGGTCGCCGTGGCGTCGGCCAGCGCGCGCGCCCTCGCTGTCGCGAACGAGCCGGGAAGAAGGTTGTTGATGGTCACGTTATGCCCGGCCACCTGACGCGAAACGCCTGCGACAAAACCGGTCAAGCCGAGCCGCACGGCGTTGGACAGATCGAGATTGGTGAACGGCCGCACCGACGTCATCGAGGTCACGTTGACGATCCGCCCGAACTTGCGCGCGATCATTCCATCGACGTAGTGGGTGATCAAGGCAATCGCCGAGAGCATGTTGGCGTTCAGTGCCTGGGACCAATCTTCCGGGCTGAGTTCCCGAAAATCTTTCTTCGGCGGCCCGCCGGCGTTGGTCACGAGAATATCCGGAGCGGGACAGGCCGACGTCAACAGTGCGCGTCCTTCGGTGGTCGAAACGTCGGCGACGACGGCCTCGACACGCATACCGGTTTCCTCACGCACGCGCTTGGCCGCGGCTTCAAGCACATCCGGCCGGCGGCCGTTCATAACGACCGTACAACCCGCTTTCGCCAATGATCGGGCCGACGCAAACCCGAGGCCATCGCTACTCGCACAAACGATCGCGGTCCGCCCTGCAATTCCCAGATCCATCACATTCATCCATGTTCAATAGTTCATTGAATCGACTCGCTCGCGAGCGTCGGCACGATTGCGATCCTCGCCCGCGATTAAAGCAACCGATGCGGATCAAGCCACCGCACGATCCGAACCCGATTGATCGAAAGCAGCCAGCAATTCTGCTTCCGTGCGCGCCGCGGCATCCATGCCGGCTTGCTTGATATGACCGTAGC